>JAOAHD010000007.1:959316-1279089 GCA_026415395.1 Candidatus Binatia bacterium
GCGGGGCGCCGTCCTCGGCATTGTTTCCAACTTCGATAGTCGCCTATTCAACGTATGCGCGGAACTGGGCTTGGAGCCCGTGTTCCGCACAATTGTGGTGTCGTCACGGGTGGGCTTTGCCAAACCGAACCCCGGGATCTTCCGCCGGGCATTGAACGAACTTGGAGCCCGTGCCGAGGAGAGCTTGCATGTCGGTGACTCCTGGGGTGACGACGTCGGTGGTGCGGAGGCTGCCCGGATGTGGGCCCTCTGCGTGGATCGTACGCGCCCTGCGCGCGGACAATGGATCGACGATTTGCGGGCCGTGATCCCGTGGCTGGATCAGTTTGAGTACGGTAGTCGGCGCGCCATTACTGAGCCCATGCCTGCGCCACGCACGGATCGTGCTAAATAGCTCGTCGATGAGCTTAGACCGTGTACGAATCATCCTAGTGCGTCCCGCGGGGGCTGCCAATGTGGGTGCAGTGGCGCGGGCGATGAAGAACATGGGCCTGAGCCAACTCGTGCTCGTGCAGCCGCGTTTTCGCAATCGGTTTTGGGTGCGAGCGATGGCGGTGCACGCAGGCGACATTGTGGAGCAGATGCGCGTGGTGAGCGACCTGGCGGAGGCGGTGGGGGAGTGCGGGTTGGTGGTTGGGACGACCTGCCGGGCTGGCCTCTACCGAACGCCCACCGGAACAGCCCGGGAGCTGGCCGGACAGATCGTGAGCTGTGCCCAAAACAACCTAGTCGGGCTGGTGTTCGGACCCGAAGATCATGGTCTTCCGAATGAAGACATCAAACTGTGCCACCGCTTGCTCACGATCCCGGCAAGCCCAGCCTATCCATCGCTCAACTTGGCGCAAGCAGTGATGGTCGTCTGTTACGAGTTGTTTCTTGCCGCACAGGAGGGGCGAAGTGTAGAGCCGGCGCTTCAGCTCGCCCCCGCGCGCGATGTCGAGTTCATGTTCCAGCGACTGCGTGCGGCGCTACTACGCATTGGCTATTTGCACCCCCAAAATCCCGATCACATTTTGTTTGCCTTCCGCCGCATCCTCGGCCGGGCGGGTTTGGAAGCACGGGACGTCAAAATCCTTCTCGGGTTGGCGCGGCAGATTGAATGGTACGGTGCGGGGGGCTGGAAGGTGCGAAAAGGCGCACAGGATCAGGGGGCGCGTGCGCACTCGGGTGACAACAGTTGAGTCAGAGGGGCTAGCGATCATGGCCACGATCATTCCGTTTCAGCAACTAATCGAACGACGGGCGCGCCAGCAAGCACGCGGGGTGCACGAAGAATGCGTGAGAATTCTCCGGTGCAATTGCGCGTTTGCTCGGCAGATGTGTGAAGTCGCCGTGGGCTTTGAGCAAGACGTGTGGCGCCGGCGGGTTGCCGTCCTCGACGGACTGCTGCGCTACGCCGAGCGTTGGTTATGAGGTGGAGCTCCGCACAGACTCGTTTTGCGGTCGTTGCTGTGTGTGCCGTCGGGAGCTTGGGGGGCGCAGTGAGAGTTGGGGCGTGGGACACGGGCGAGGAGATTCGTCTCGCCCGGCGGTTCGAGTTGCAAGCTCGGGCTCGGCTGCCGCTGGTTTCGGACGTCGAGGCACTCGAGTACGTGAGCCGAATCGGTGGGCGCATTGTGGCTAGTTTGGGGCCGCAACCGATTTCTTACCGGTTTTACGTGACCCGCGATGCGCGGGTGAACGCGTTCGCGGTACCGGGAGGGGTCATTTACGTCAACGCGGGCCTGCTGCTACGCGCCGAGTCGGACGACGAAGTGGCTGGCGTTCTCGGCCATGAAATCGCGCACGTTCACGCGCACCATTTGGCACGCCAGCAGGAGGCAACCCAGATTCTTAACTATACTTCATTGCTGGGCATATTGTTGTCGACGGTGCAGCCCGCCGTCGGTGCTGGAGCCGTCGCCCTGCAGGCGGCAACGCAACTCCGTTACCAACGCGAGTTCGAGCAAGAGGCAGATTACCAAGGTGCCCGTTTTATGAAGCAGGCAGGGTTCAACCCCCGCGGCATGCTGCAGTTTTTCCGAAAGTTGTCGGAGGACCAGCGTGGGTCGGCAGCAGTGGCGACGCCGTATTTGCTGTCGCATCCGCTGACAGAAACGCGCCTCGCGAATCTCGAGGCGCTGCTCAAAGAGCATGGCTGGGAGGGCACATCTCAGAGCTCGCCGAATCTGTTACTTGCCCGCGTGCAGGTTCGATTGCGGACATTGCTAGAGCCCGCGGCGGACGTTGTGGAGCAATACCGGCGGCGCGCTGCGGAGAAACCTGAGGACGCCGCGAGCCAGTACCTGTGGGGGCTGGCATTGCTGTTCGCTGGACAGCCCGACCTGGCCATGACGGCCTTCGAGAAAGCACGGGAGCTCGGATTGACCAATGGAGAGCGAGAAATTGGTCGCGCTTGGCTCGCGCGCCGCGATCCAGCCAAGGCAGCCCAGTGGCTACTGCAGGCGGTGGAAAAGGATCCGCAAGATGCCGTCGCGCATTACGAGCTCGCGCAAGCGCTGCGCGCATTGGGGGAAGATGGGTCGGCGGAGCATGCTTTAGAGCGAGCGGTCGCCCTGGTGCCGAACTTCGAGGAGGCGACACAAGCATTGGGAACGCTAGCTGGAAGGCGAGGCGAGGAAGCGAAAGGCCTGTATTACCTTGGCCGAGCAGCTTACTTGCGCGGTGACCTGGAGCAGGCGGTCAGTTACTGGGAGAGGGCCTTGCCACTGTGGCCAGGGGATAGCGAGCGCGGTGCGGAAATTCGTGAGGCATTGGCCGAGATGCGTACCTTGCGTCGTTAGCGAGTCCTTTCCCACCCCCCTTCCTTGACTGAGCGATGCCCCGTTGGCAGCAGCTTTAGAGAACTGATTTTGGGAGGTTGCCCATTTCATGAGAGAAGCCTTGATTATCGATGCCTGTCGAACACCGCGCGGGCGGCGCAAGGGAAGCCTGGCGGAGGTCCATCCGATTGACCTGTTGTGCGTTCCTCTGCGAGCGCTCGTGGAGCGCAACCAACTCGATCCCCACCACATCGACGATGTGGTGATCGGTTGTGTTACGGAAACGGGCGAGCAAGGCACGAACATCGCCCGGGGCACCGTGCTCGCGGCTGGCTGGCCGGTAGATATCCCGGCGGTGACGCTCAACCGCTTTTGCGGCTCCGGACAGCAAGCCGTGAATTTTGCGGCGATGGCCGTGCGCTCGGGTGCGCAGGACTTGGTTGTTGCAGGTGGCGTGGAAAGCATGACCCGTGTGCCCATGGGCTCCGACATGGGGCCGTTACCTGCGTCGTTGCTCGACAAGTACAATCTAATCCCGCAGGGCTTGTCGGCCGAGTTGGTTGCTGACAAGTGGAACTTGAGCCGCGAAGAACTCGACGAATTTGCTTTAGGTAGTCAGCAGAAAGCGTGGCGGGCCATCCAAGAGGGACGGTTCAAAAAAAGCATTGTCCCTGTACCGGTGAGCCAAAACGGAGAGTCCCGCTTGTTCGACACCGACGAGCATGTGCGCCCGCAATCGACCTTAGAGGGCTTGCTTGCGCTGCAACCGAGCTTCAAACCCGGTGGGAAGATCACGGCGGGCAACTCGAGCGGGATCGTCGACGGTGCTGCGGCTGTACTCATTGCATCGGAAAAGAAGGCGCAGGAACTGGGGCTGCGCCCGCGGGCTCGCATCGTGGAACAAATGATTGTGGGTTCCGACCCGATCTTGATGCTCACCGGGCCGATCCCGGCGACAAAAAAGGTGTTGGCCAAGGCGGGTATGAAGATCGACGACATCGATCTGATCGAGATCAATGAGGCATTTGCCTCGGTGCCTTTGTGTGTGATGCGGGAGACGGGGATGGACCCCGAAAAGGTCAACGTGAACGGTGGCGCCATCGCTTTGGGGCATCCATTGGGAGCCACAGGCGCGATGTTGATCGGCACGGTGCTCGATGAACTCGAGCGTCAAAACAAGCGTTTCGGGCTCGTGACCATGTGCATCGGCATGGGCATGGGCATTGCCACGATCATTGAGCGTGTGTGACCAGTCTCTGCCAAAAGACTGGTGAACCGAGGAGATTGGGTGCGGGCTGAACGGTGGTTCCCTCAAAGCGCGGGCGCGGGTCGTTCCGAAGGCCGCCCGCTTCCGCACCAGCGGGTCAGGAAGAACTTTCGTAGCCTTCCTCGTTTACCGAAGAACGCCGCGCGATTCATGTGCTGCCATACGGCCCACCCGAGGCTTTCTGAGTCGGGCGCGGAGAGAGGAAGCAGGTAAATAAACCGGCCGGAACCGCAGTGTTCGCGTGGTCCCGGCGGAAAATTTTGCGAAGAAGCTGACCCGGAGACCGCACGCTGACAGCTAGGCGACATGAAGCTGGCGCCGTGGCGACTCTTCGGTAAGGACCGGAGAGGCTTCTTCCTCGCCCGCCTCCCGAATGCGCTCGACTCCTGCGCGCACCTGCTTGCGCGTCATCGAGATGCCGTAGCTGGCAAGAATTTGCTTGATGAGATCGTAGTTGTGCTCAATGGACTCGCTAACGGAAATGTACCCATGGTTCGCGGCCGCCACTCGTTGCCAGAAGGCAAGTGCGCTGAGCTCGAAGAAGTGCAGGTCGGTCTCCTGCGGTTCGATCACCACGATGTCTCCGCGGAAGTTGGGGTCGTCCTGATATTGCCGCAGCCCGTACTGCAGGCGTGAGTGGAGTAGCGTGCGGAACACTTGGTTGATGACGGTAAACAAACCCATATCCGCCAGAGGCTTTCCCTCCATGCGGTACGTACCGTTCTCGCGGATGCGGCGCACGCGGTTGTTGAACGGGCGGAAGGGGTTGTAGCAAATCACCAAGTCCGCCCCATGCTCAATGGCAACATCGATGTTCGCCGTGCGGCGTACCCCACCGTCGACGTAGTCCACTCCCCGGATGCGAGCGGGCTTATAGAATCCGGGCAATGCCGTAGAGGCTTGCACTGCCTCGGAGATCGTCAAAGACGTATCTTCATCATGCCCGAACACCACCCGCTCGGCGGTGTCCAGATTCATGGCGCTGATGTAGAGTTCTTTGCCGGTCCGCCGATAGAGCCCCACGAAATCATTCGGCATACCGGCAGCTTCGAAGTTGCGCCGCAAGTAGCGCTCAATCGGGCTGTTATCGAACAACCCCGAGGGTAGGTAATCGAGCGGGGAGGGAAGTCCGCGCTGTTTGGCCAGTAGGGTGCCAATCGGGGCTAGTGCCGCTTGTAGATTTTTCACCGATGGTTTTTTCCATACCCGATCAAGGGAGTCCTCGAGTTCAAGTTTGAGGCGCGGCAAGGAGCGCAATACGTCAGCCAGCAGATTCGGGAGGTAGCAGGCCACATCGAGTGCAAATTGCGCGGGCTTGCTGAGGAACTCGCGCAAATTTGGGTAGTAAAAGTCCCACGCTTGCAGCGGGCTAAAGTGCTCCGACTCCCCTGCGAGACTGCGCATCATCTCCGCTGGGCTCACCCCCGCAGCCAAAGGTGCGGAGAGCACAGCACCAGCACTCAGGCCAACGTAGGTGTCAAAGTCGGTCGTCTTCCGGTTTACAAGGAAGTCATCCAGGGCTTTGAGCCCGCCCAGCTTGAACCCGCCCCCAGTGACAGCCCCTCCTGCTAGAACCAGGGCCACCTTGGCCTTACGCTTGCGTTCGCTGAGATTGCTTTTTTGAACAATGGTGATTCCCATGAAACCTCGCTGTTCTTTAGGCAACAGCAATGCAAAACTTCGGCCTCGCCATCTGGTGTGTCAAGACGGGGGCAATCCGGCGCGGCGCGCGGCGATTTCGCGGCAGCCAATCTCAAAGTCTTCGTGAGTATCGAGAACCCGCCAGTAGCCAGTGTGCTCCTTGGCAAACACCGGTTTGTTCTCCGCAAGTAGGTGGGGTAGGACGTCGCGGGTGAGGCTGTAAATGCCCGAAGGCAAAAACTCGAAGATTTCTGGGCTACACACCATGACGCTAGCGTAAAAGTAGCGTTGACAGCGGCGCGCAAGGTCGGGAGCAGGTGTATGGCCCAAAATGCCGCGCACCCGCCCATCGGCATCCACGCGTACGTCGTCCTTACGGCGACCCGTTGGGTCGGGCCGCACCCACAGAGTCGTGAGTGCAGAGGAGCGGTGGTGGAAGTCAATGAGGCTACGGAGATCGCCTTCGAGGTAGACGTCAGCGTTCACGACAACGAAGGGTTGCCCACAGAGGTACTCTCGAGCCGCTGCGATGCCTCCACCTGTGTCCAGGAGTTGGGGCTCGACGGAATAGAAAATCTTCACTCCGTACCTCTCACCGTTGCCGAGAAGCGCCCGAATTTGGTCGCCTAAATAGTGCAGGTTAATGACGACCTCGTGGATGCCCGCGCCCGCAACCAGCTCGAGCGCGTATGCGATCATGGGGCGGCCGGCAACCTCGAGGAGCGGTTTAGGCACTTTTTCGGTGAGGGGGCGAAGCCGCGTGCCGAATCCCGCGGCGAGAATCATGGCGCGCATAGTTCAGTGCGGGAAATGGACGTGGACGGCCCGAGCCAGCGTGGGAAATTCCGGGAAGCGGGGCAAAAGGCGACGAATTTGCCTCAACGTCCCGGGGATGTAGCGCAGATACTGCGGCTTGCGTTTCGCCTCTGCCAGGTAATGGAACCGTCCGACAACCTTGAGCGCCTTTTGTAAGGCGCAGAGGTAGTAGGTTTGCGTGAAATGGGTGGGATCGAGTGGTGGCCCGCCGTGTGCGTGCCATTGCGTGAGGTAATAGTCGATCAAGCGACGCTCGCGTTCGCTTGTGAGTACCGTGGGCGTGTCTCGATCTCCCAGTAACGTGGCTAGATCGTAAGCTGGGGTGGCGAGCAGGGCATCCTGAAAATCGATCACGCGTAGCCTTTGTTCGGGCTGAACGAACAGGTTCCAGGAGTGAAAATCTCGATGGGCAAGATAGCGCGGTTGAGCGTCTAAGCGCGACGCTATCTCCTCGAATTCAGTCTCGAGAGACTGTCGCTCGCTCGGGGAGAGTGTGCGTTCCTGCCGATCAAGGCCCCACTCCAGAAAATGATGGCACTCCCAAAGATAGAGGCGGGCATCGAATTCTTGTTGGAAGGCGATACAGTCGGCCGTCCGCTGCGCGGTTCCCTTGATTTGGAGAAGGAGAAGTTGGTCGATCGCCGCCTGAAAGTAGGCGGTGATGCGGTCTTCTTCCGAAGTCTCGGAAACAGCATGCCACAGTGTGCGGTCGCCGACATCTTCGAGTAGAAGAAGGCCCTCGTGCGACCAATCCGCATAGAGGAGGGGCACATCCACCCCCACCCGGCACAGGAAGCGGTACACATTTACGTAGGGCAACTCGGTGAGGGTTTCGGGCAGCATGGCGAGCTCATCAGAGGAAATGGAAACGCCTCGGTCAGCAAGCCACATAACCACGGCTGTTGGTGGTGCCTCAGGGCCGGAGAGCCGGAGCCGCTCGTAACTGCGAGTGGAAGCATCGCCGGCGAGCGGGTGTCGCTGATCAATTTGGGTGTAGCTGCCGAAGGTGGAGCGAACGGCTTGCTCCAGGAGATCGAGGCGATGTTCTTTCACGACTTCGGCGTACTACCAAGAAAAACCCCAAGGAGACAAGGAGATGGTGGGTGTGGTCTCGTTGCACGGCGAATCGATGGAGGTGCGCGGCTCCCGAGGTATCAGGGATCAGGGATCAGGGTTCAGGATCAGCGACGAGCTTTTGTAGGATCCCTACCGGTACAACGCCGCGAGATGGATGTCGGATACTATGCCTAGCCTTGGCCATGATGCGTTTGAAATCTCGGCGGCCGCCCTGCTAGAACGCGCGCTTCAGATTTTTTCCTGCTGGTTCGCGATGGCGAGACACCGGGATGGATTACAAAGAGACCCTTAACCTACCGAAGACAAGCTTTCCCATGCGTGCTAACCTCCCCGAGCGCGAGCCTGGGTGGGTGGAGCGATGGGAGCAGGAGCACTTGTACGAACGGCTGTTGCAGGCCACCGCTGATCGACCACTGTACGTTCTGCACGATGGTCCGCCCTATGCCAACGGGCATGTGCACTTGGGTACCGCTCTAAACAAGGTTGTCAAAGATATTGTGCTCAAATCGAAGCTCATGGCCGGGTACAGGGTGCCGTTTGTGCCGGGTTGGGACTGCCACGGTATGCCCATCGAGCACCAAGTGATGAAAGAGCTCGGTGCGAAGGGGCGATCGTTGAGCCAACTGGAAATTCGTCGCCGTTGCCGGGAGTACGCGGAAAAGTTCGTCAACATTCAGCGTGAAGAATTTAAGCGCTTAGGCGTGGTTGGGGACTGGGGACAGCCGTACCTGACCATGTCTCCGGATTACGAGGCACAGATTGTCCGCGTGTTTCGTGAGCTCGTCGAGGGCGGATATATCTACCGCGGCTTGCGGCCAGTGCACTGGTGCACAACCTGCGGGACGGCGCTGGCCGAAGCCGAGGTTGAATATCACGAGCATGAATCTCCCTCGATTTACGTGCGCTTCCCGTTTATTGGCTCACGCGAGGATGCGGAAGCCCTTGCCAAGCGCCCGGAGGATCGCCCCCTGTTGCGGGACCATGCAGACCATCTCTTCGTGGTCATTTGGACGACTACGCCCTGGACCCTACCTGCAAACCTGGCCGTTTGTTTGAATCCGCACCTGGACTATGTAGCCCTGGCAATTGACGACGCCTTGTACGTCGTAGCCGAACGGCTGGCCGATGCGTTTCTCGCCGCAGTCGGCCGCTCGGCCAAGGCCCGCATCCCTGTAGATTTACGATCGCTCGATGGGCGGGACATCTTCCGCCACCCCTTCTTCGATCGTGCGGCCCGACTGGTGTTCGAATCCCATGTGACGGCAGACGTGGGCACGGGATGTGTCCATACGGCGCCCGGCCACGGCTACGAGGACTTCGCGGTCGGTCAAAAGTATGGTTTGCCGGTGCTGACACCTGTGGACGGCGCTGGCCGGTTCACAGATGAGGCCGGGCCGTTTGCCGGGCGGCAGGTGTTCGAGGCCAACGATGACATTGTGGGCTTGCTGGTGCAGAAGGGGCACCTGCTGAAAGGAGAGCGGCTGAGTCACGCCTACCCCCACTGTTGGCGATGTAAGGAGCCGTTGATTTTTCGCGCCACCGAGCAGTGGTTTTTCCGCGTGGATCATCAACAGTTGCGCGAGCGTGCGCTCGGGCAGATTGACCAGGTTACATGGATTCCCGCCTGGGGGCACGATCGGATTTACAACATGGTGCAGCACCGGCCCGACTGGTGCTTGTCGCGGCAGCGTGCCTGGGGAGTGCCGATCCCAGCTTTCCGTTGCGTGCAATGTGGCGAGTTTCTGTTCGACCCGGACACAATTCGCCACGTCGAGGGCGTATTTGCCGAGCGTGGTTCGGACGCTTGGTACGAGCTCCCGGCTAACGAGCTGCTTCCCCCAGGGAAAACCTGCCGCTGTGGGGGCAGCTCCTTTGAAAAGGATCACAACATCCTCGACGTTTGGTTCGACGCTGGGTGCTCGCACGTGGCAGTGTTGGAGCGCCGCCCAGAGCTCCACTGGCCGGCAGAGCTGTACGTCGAGGCGGTCGACCAGCACCGCGGGTGGTTTCAAGTGTCGCTCTTGACCTCGGTTGCGACGAGGGGGGCTGGGCCGTATCGAGCAGTGCTCACGCACGGGCTTATTCTGGATGAAGCGGCGAAGAAGATGTCTAAGTCGTTGGGCAATGTGGTGTCGCCCGAGGAAATTATTCGCCAGCACGGTGCGGAGGTGCTCCGCCTCTTGTTTGCATCCGTGGATTACACGGCAGACGTTTCGTTCTCAAAAGCCTTACTGGCGCCACTGCTGGAATCGTACCGGAAGATTCGCAACACGTGCCGCTTCTTGTTGGGGAACTTGTACGACTTTAATCCCGAAACGGACCGCGTGCCTGTGCGCGATCTCCCAGAGCTCGATCGGTGGATTTTGCACCGCGCCGCCGAGTTCAACGAGCGGGTGCAGCGTGCCTACGAGCAGTTCCAGTTCCACCAGGTCGTGCAAAATTTAGTGAACTTTTGCGCGGTGGACTTGAGTGCCCTGTACCTCGACATTGTGAAGGACCGCCTGTACACAGCCGCTCCTGCGTCGCGTGCCCGTCGTGCTGCGCAAACGGTGCTCTTCGAACTTTTGGATACGTTAGTTCGGGTTATGGCACCGATCCTGTCGTTCACGGCGGAAGAGGTCTTTAGTTATGTTCCGGGCCGGAAAGGGGAGAGCGTGTTTCTGCTCAGTTTCCGTAAAGATTTGCCGCGAGACGCAGAGCTCAACGCGCGGTGGGAGAAATTGTTCGAGGTACGGGCTGCAGTGACCAAGGCATTGGAAGACGCCCGCCGGGCAGAGATGATTGGGCACTCGCTGGATGCTCGCGTTCGGCTGTACGCTGGTGGGGCGTTAGGAGACCTTGTCCAGCGCTATCTTCCGGAGTTGCCTGCCGTGTTTATCGTGTCGCAAGTAGAATGGGCTCCGGAGCTGGATGCAGACGCCGCGAGTCCCGTGCTCCAAGGCGTCCGTGTCCGAGTTGAGCCCGCGCGAGGTCGGAAGTGCGAGCGGTGCTGGAATTACAGCGAGTCCGTGGGGCAGGATGTGGATCATCCTGGACTCTGCCAGCGGTGCGTCGAAGTGGTCAGGGCCCTGCCGCATGGGTAAGTACGGTTTCGTTCTGGGGCTCGCTACGGCGATCGCCGTTCTCGATCAAGTCACGAAGTGGATGGTGGTGGCCTGGTTACCATTGCACACGACGATTCCAGTGATCCCAGGGTTTGCCGAATTGACCCATGTGAAAAATACCGGCGGCGCGTTTGGCTTTTTGGCCGGAGCTCATGAAGCATGGCGGCTCCCGTTCTTCTTGGGGGCCTCGCTCGTCGCCATATTGTTGTTGTGGCAAGTCGTCCGGCGGGCACGTTCAGAGGAAAAAGGGGTTTTGTTTGCGGTGGGCAGTATTTTGGGTGGGGCGGTGGGCAATCTCATTGATCGTGTCCGTGTGGGTGCAGTGACGGATTTCATTTCCCTGCATTGGCGGGAGTATTACTGGCCAGCATTCAACGTGGCCGATTCGTTTATTTCCATCGGGGTCGCGGTACTGGTGTGGCAATCCTTGCGCACCGGGCGGACGGAGACCGCCGCCTCAAAGGAAAACGGTTAGCTTTGCCTCTAGATTTGGTGTCGTTCCCGAAAATAGCGCGGCTGCGTGGGGGCGCGGGACTGCTCGGCCGAATCGGCGGATCGTTAACGCCTTGGTCTGCTTGAGTCTGAACCCCAGCAGTGCAAAGGGGAGTCCATGTGTAGGCTTGCCACAGGCGGCGAGCGACCACCGGAGCAAGGAGGCGAACCATGGCGCAAACGGCACAAGTTCGGAAACTCGAGGTTGTAGAAAACGAGGCGCAACGGATTTTTTTACTGCAGCGGCAGGCGTATTTGCGGCAACCGTATCCTAGCCTCGAGGAAAGGCTGGAGAACCTGGGCAAGCTTGAGAGGATCTTGCTTGATCACGCGGACGCGATTGCCGACGCCGTGCGGCAGGATTTTGGGCACCGCTGTGCAGAGGAAACCAAAATGCTCGAGTTGTTCGGTTGTGTGGACGGGATCCGGTACACCCGCAAGATGCTCAAGAAATGGGTGCGCCCGCAACGGCGAAAAGTCTCGCCGATGTTTTTTCCGGGCAGCAATCGCGTGATTCCTCAGCCAAAGGGTGTCGTGGGAATTATTTCGCCGTGGAACTATCCAGTGTTCCTCACGATCAGCCCGCTGACGAGTGTGCTCGCGGCTGGCAACCGTGCGATGATCAAAATGGCGAGCAACTCGCAAACCGTTTGCCGGCTGTTGGCGGAGAAATTTCGCGCAGTATTTCCCGAAGATACCGTGGCGATTCTCCCTGGGGTGCGGCCTCAGGAGTTTTCGACGTTGCCGTTCGACCATTTGATTTTCACGGGCTCGGCGGATGCTGGAAAGACCGTGATGCGCAACGCGGCGGAGCATTTGACTCCGATCACCCTGGAGCTCGGCGGCAAGTCGCCGACGATTGTTTGTGATGACTTCGACTTAGAAGAGGCAGCGGAGCGGATTCTTTACGGCAAGTACATCAACGCGGGGCAGACTTGCTTGGCTCCCGACTACCTGTTCGTGCCCGCGAAGAAGCGGGACCAGTTCGTAAACATCGCCAAGCAAATCATGAGTCGCCGTTACCCGGATCCTGATGACGAGTCGTACACTTCGGTAATCGACGAGCGCTCGTTCCGGCGCCTGCGAGCGACGTTGGAGGATGCTGAGCGCAAGGGTGCGCAAATCGTCCCGCTGGTGCCTAAGGCAAGCTTCAATGAGTTGCTGCGCAAGATTCCACCCACCTTGGTGCTGAATCCTACCGACGATATGCGGATCATGCAGGAGGAGATCTTCGGACCGCTCTTCCCGGTGAAAACGTACGAGGACCTGGACGAAGTGATTGCCTACATCAATGAGCGCGACCGGCCTTTGGGCCTTTACATTTTTACACACGACAAGGCGAAACAGGAAAAAATCCTGTATCGAACGTTGTCCGGCGGGGTGACAATCAACCACACCATCTTGCACGTGGCGCAGCACGACCTGCCGTTCGGCGGCATCGGCGCAAGTGGGATGGGCCAATATCACGCTTACGAAGGCTTCTTAGAATTCAGCAAGTTGCGCCCGGTATTCCACGCGCCGCGGTTTTCCCTGTTGCGGCTCATGTACCCGCCGTACCGCCGCTGGCACCGGCGTGCGATCGATTTCCTCCTGCGCTACGCCCGCTGAGCGTCTTGGAGCGCGTGCTGAGCAAAAAAGAAGGGGCGAGAGCTTGCGCGCTCTCGCCCCTTCGTACTTTGGGAATCGTTCAAATCACGAGTCAAAGTAGAGCGCGAATTCCCACGGATGTGGGCGTAGCCGCATGGCGCTCACTTCGTTAGCCATTTTGTACTCGATCCACGTTTCGATCACGTCTTCGGTGAAGACATCGCCTTGCAGCAAGAACTCGTGGTCGCGCTTGAGATTTTCCAGAGCCTCTTCCAGGCTTGCCGGCATGCTCGGAACGTCTTTGAGTTCCTCCGGTGTGAGCGAGTAAATGTCCTTATCCAGCGGGTCCCCAGGAGAGATGCGCTTTTGGATACCGTCGAGCCCAGCCATCAACATCGCCGCGAATGCCAGGTAACCATTGGCAGTCGGATCCGGGAAGCGAACTTCAATGCGCTTCGCTTTTGGGCTCGGGCTGTACATCGGGATGCGTACGGCGGCCGAGCGGTTGCGGCTGGAGTAGGCGAGGTTCACCGGTGCTTCGAACCCCGGCACGAGCCGGCGGTAGCTATTCGTCGTTGGGTTCGTGAAAGCTGCCAGGGCCGGCGCGTGTTTGAGGATCCCCCCAATGTAGTGCATGGCGAGTTCGCTGAGGCCTCCGTAGCGGTCGCCCGCGAATAGCGGTGTCTCGCCTTTCCAAATACTTTGGTGGGTGTGCATGCCGGAACCGTTATCGCCAAAAATCGGTTTGGGCATGAAAGTAACGGTTTTCCCGTGCCGTCGCGCGACGTTCTTGACGATATATTTGTACCAGTTCAGCGCGTCGGCCATTTTGACGAGAGGAAGAAAACGCAAGTCGATTTCGGCTTGGCCCGCAGTGGCCACCTCATGGTGGTGCTTTTCAACGCGCAGGCCAACCTGTTCCATCACTCGCACCATTTCGGAGCGAATATCCTGTTGGCTGTCGGTGGGGGGAACGGGGAAATAGCCTTCCTTGTACCGCGGCTTGTAACCGAGGTTCGGCTTCTCCTCGCGCCCGGTGTTCCACTGCCCCTCGATGGAGTCCAGGAAATAGTAGCCCGAGTGTTGGTCCTGCGCGTAGCGAATGTCGTCGAAGATGAAAAATTCGGGCTCTGGGCCGAAATAGGCAACATCGCCAATGCCCGTGGACTTGAGGTACGCTTCTGCCTTGCGCGCGATGTTCCGCGGGTCGCGGGAGTAATCTTCTTTGGTGAGCGGATCCACAATGTTCCCAATCAAGGACAGCGTCGGTTCCTGGAAAAACGGGTCGATCACAGCGGTCGTGGGGTCCGGGACGACGAGCATGTCGCTAGCATGAATCGGCTGCCAACCACGGATAGATGAGCCGTCGAAGCCCGATCCTTCTTCGAACAATTTTTCGTCCAACTCGCTCACCGGGATGGTGAAGTGCTGCCAGATCCCAAGAAAGTCGTTGAACTTAATGTCGACCATCGTGACCTTTTTCTCTTTTGCAAACTTGATCACCTCTTTCGGCGTCATGCCGAGCTTCCTCCTCCTTTGCCAAGTTATTCGATGGTTATGAAATGCGCCGCCGTCAGGCGGTTTCGCGCGATATTAAAGGGCGTCGGGCCCCCGTTCGCCGGTGCGGATGCGAACGACTTCCTCCACGGGCAGAACGAAGATCTTCCCGTCTCCGATGCGGCCTGTTTTGGCCGCCTTCATGATTGTTTCCACGACTTGGCTCACCATTTCGTCTTTGACAATGATCTCCAACTTCACCTTGGGCAGGAAGTCGACGACGTACTCAGCACCACGGTAGAGCTCCGTGTGGCCCTTTTGTCTCCCGAACCCTTTTACCTCGCTGACCGTAATTCCTTGCACGCCGACAGCGCTTAAAGCTTCCTTCACCTCGTCGAGCTTGAACGGTTTGATAATTGCCTCGACCTTCTTCATGCTGCCTCCTCTGGGCTTGCAGCCGATACGGTTTGTGTTGCACCCTCACATACGCCAGGGCTGTGGTGGAGTAAAGTTCGGCAGCCTCACAGGGAGTACGCACTCTCGCCGTGCTGTGAGAAATCGAGTCCTTCGACTTCCTCTTCGTCCGCCACACGAAGGGAGCCCAGAATTAACCGGGTGATTCCTAGGAGAAGCAGCGAGACGAGAGGCGCGAAAATGGCAACGAAAACGATTCCCTTGAGCTGCACGCCAATTTGCTGCCAATTGCTCTCGATCCCGCTGCCAAGGGTGACAGCGAAGATACCTGAGGCGAGGGCACCCCAAGCCCCGCCCAGGGCGTGCACCCCGAAGACGTCCAGTGAATCATCGTAGCCGAGGGCGGGCTTGAGCCAAGTGAGTGCAAAGTAGGAGATGAAAGTGACTCCAAGCCCCACGCCAATGGCTCCGAGAGGGCTGACGTTCCCACACGCGGGTGTGATGGCCACTAAACCAGCAACGGCCGCAGTTGCCGCTCCCAGGGCGGTGGGCTTACCGCGATGAAGCCATTCGAGGAGCACCCATGCTACGACGGCGGTTGCCGTGGCGGTGTTCGTGTTGGTGAAGGCCAGCGCGGCAAGCCCGCTGGCGCTAAGAGCGCTGCCAGCATTGAAGCCGAACCACCCCGTCCACAGTAAGCCTGCTCCGGTGAGACAAAGTGGTAGATTGTGCGGGGGAAGTGGCTCGCGCCCGTAGCCGCGCCGGGCACCAAGTACGATGGCAGCCGCTAGCGCCGAAAACCCGCTCGACATATGGACGACGAGGCCACCAGCAAAGTCGATCGCGCCGGACTTGAAGATCCATCCTTCCGCACCCCACACCATGTGGGCCAAGGGGCAGTAAACGCAAAGAAACCACAACGTGAGGAACACCACCCAAGCGCTAAAGCGCATCCGCTCCGCGATTGCCCCAAGGATCAACGCTGGGGTGATGATGGCAAACATCGCCTGAAACATCACAAACACGTACTCGGGAATTTGTCGCGGGGGAGACGCGAGGTTTTCCCAAGTGGAGTCGATCGTGACCCCCCGCAACCCGACCTTGGCAAGATCCCCGATGAACGGCCCACCGCCGCTGAACGCCAAGCTGTAACCCACCAACACCCACAGGAGACCGACGATCCCAGCGGAGATGAAACATTGCATGAGGACGTTGAGGACGTTTTTCGCGCGTACCAGCCCTCCATAAAAGAGCGCGAGGCCCGGCAACGTCATCATCAACACGAGGGCTGAGGCAGTCAGGACCCACGCAGTGTCTCCCGAGTCCACACCGCTTTCGGCCCGCACGGCCGCAGCAAGCAAGAATTGCACGCTGACACTAGTGAGCACTTGTCCAACGACTTGCGTGCGCTTTTTTTCCATGACCTTCCTCGCTCTCGTTCAGCTCCGTCCTCCGGGTTTCCCGGGAGCTGCAAATCGAGGGCCAAAGCTGTTCACGGGAGGGCGTAGTCCTCGATACTGAGCTAGGTGCTGCTCACAAAGCAAAGTGCTGCCCAACCAACAGGCAGTGCCCGCGGTAAGAGCAGACGACAGGGTGACTAGGAGTGTCGGAACGCGATCTTCGGCTCCGTGCCGTTCGCAATGCGGTAGAGGTTGTCGCGATGGCGGATCCAAATGAGGGTTGACATGAGCGCTGAGGCCAGCACGATCATGTTCGGGCAGCCATACAGCCACGCGAACAAGGGTAGCACGAGTGCGGCGCTCAAAGAGCCAGCGGATACGTAGCCGGTGCAATACACGGTTCCGAAGAAGACAAGCATTGCACCGAGCAGAGGGCCCGGCGCGACCACCAGCATTGCACCAGCCGCAGTCGCCACACCTTTGCCACCGCGAAACTTGAGAAACGGAGTAAACACATGCCCGCCAACGGCACCCAGTGCGGCGTAAGCCCCGACAGCGGGATCGGCAGCGCTCCGTTCCGCTAACAGGACGGGAATGGCGCCCTTGGCAGCGTCCGCGAGCAGCGTGCCCAGTCCGGCAACCCACCCCAACGCTCGCGCGACGTTGGTTGCTCCGATGTTGCCGCTGCCAACCCGCCGCACGTCCACGCTTCGAGCGCGGGCCAGGATCCACCCGAACGGTATGCTCCCGCAGGCATAGCCCACTACTAGCCAGAGCAGGCTCTCAGTCATTGGAATCGCAAGCGCCCGATGCGGCGTCGTTCAGCCCGGCGGGCATAGCGGCTGCCGCCAAACCACCCGAGCATGAAACCGACCGACCCTAGGAGCACGGCGAGCGGCGTCACCACGTGGTTATCTGCACTTGCGGCTGGGGAACCGGTGCCCCCTGCGTTACCTCCACCATCTTGGTGCATGAGCTCGGTGCCTGCGTTACGCTGCTCGATCAGCGCGCGCAAACGCAGGAGCTCTTCGCGGAGTTCCTGCGGGCAAGTTGCCAGGGAAGATGAGGGGTTTTGCTGTCGGCAAGCGGCTAATTGCTGGCGGGTGGCCAGCAACTCTGCCTCTAATTCGCTGAGTTGCTGCAATGCTTCGCCGATTACCGTTGGAGTAGCAGTTTCTCGTCTGGTTGCCTGTGTAGCGGGAGCAGTTGGCGTGATGTTGCCGACCGCTGGAGAGGTTACGGTAGGCGAAGGGGTTCGTGTGGGCGGAGCCGTGCGGGTCAAACTCGGGGAACGGGTGGGCGTGATGGTGCGTGTTGCAGTGAGGGTGCGCGTTGGAAACGGGGTGCGTGTCGCACGCGGCGTGCGCGTTGGCGGTGGCGTGCGGGTGGGGACAGGGGTCGGCATGATCGTCGCGACCTCCGAACGCACGCCTTGGTGCCAAGGCGTGGGTGGAAGATCCGACATTCCTGCGGGTTGGTCCCGCGGCGTCACGGTCGCCAGGCCGGGATGGGGCGCCTCCGGGAAAGAAAGAAAACGCGTGTGGATAAAGCCCACTTGGCCGCTCGCAGTGATAATTTGCGCCCAGTCGTCGCGTACCTCTTGCACTTCAACTGTGCTCCCGCTGGGGATCCGCGCAAATGGCGGAAATTGGTTTCCCGGTCCTCGCCGAATGAACACCCACTCGGTTCCGGTCACAATTGCTGTGCGCGCTTGAGCAGGGTTCGCACCGGCGTGCAGAGAAGCGAGAGCGGCAAGGCACCACAGTATCAGGGAAACAAGGTGACGCTGGATCCGCTGGGTCCATCGCTCCGATCGTGCCTGGTTGGTCATCCGTGGGCTCGGTTGTGACATCAGAAGAGACACTATCTGTAGAATGGTCGGGGTGACTGGACTTGAACCAGCGACCTCACGGTCCCGAACCGTGCGCTCTACCAGTCTGAGCTACACCCCGTTGCAGCGCGATGTTGAACCGGCGAACAGGAACGACGGGCGCTCATAACATAGGGGTGAGAATTTGCAACGAGTCGGCAAAGGGCAGATGTGACCGAACTGGCTACGGTCGCCGTGCTCTTGGTCTCCCTCGTGCTGGTGAAGGGGCACTCGTTAGGCGTGAGCGATCAGAGGACAGTGGAGGCGCCACTCTACGCAACCCCAGGCAAGCGATGGAGCAACGATTTGTTTAGAGAGACGCGGCAGGCCGGCGAGTTCCGTATTGGCGAGCCAATGTTTTGCGTGAGCCACTCCCGCTGCCGCGTGGAACGAGACACGTCTGACTCGTCATGGTCTAGGCATTGCCCCCTAGGAAGTTCTCTTGGCCTGAGCCTCTTCAGCCCGCCTCCGCATTTCGGCAATCGTCGCTGAGTAGTCGGGCGTTCCGAAAATGCCGGAGCCAGATACCAATACATCCGCTCCTACTTCCGCTACGGCCGCCGCGTTGTGCGCTTTGACTCCGCCGTCAACTTCAATGAGGAACGACAAACCGTGGCGAGCGCGAAACTCGGCTGCCGCACGAATTTTGTCCAACGCCTGCGGAATGAACTGCTGTGCGGCAAAGCCCGGATGAACGCTCATGATGAGGAGCATATCGACAATGGGCAACACTGGGAAAGCTCGCTGCAAGGGAGTTTCCGGGTTGACCACGACCGCCGGGTGCTTCCCGAGCGCCCGGATGTGCTCGACGAGTGCCCGGGTGTCGTGCGCCACTTCCACGTGCACCGAAATGTAGTCGCTCCCGGCCTCGGCGAACGCATCCAGAAAGCGCTCGGGATGCTCGATCATGAGGTGCGTGTCCAGTGGAAGCGGTGTGTGGCGGCGTACAGCCCGAACCACGTCTGGCCCGATGGTCAGGTTGGGCACAAAGTGGCCGTCCATCACGTCAAGATGAATCCAATCAGCACCGGCACGGGTGACCGCCTCCACTTCCTCGCCTAGGCGAGCAAAGTCAGCCGAAAGAATCGAAGCGGCAATGCGAATCACGGCGCGACGTTACCCTCGTCGTGGCGGCGCTGCAACCGCACAGCAAAAAAGCCATCGACATCGTGTCGATGCGGCATGGTGCGAAAGAAACCTTGCGAATCGACGAGTGCCTGGATTGAGGGCGGGAGCTGCTCGGGAATGCGGGAGAGGGCGAAATCCCGTCGCTCCGCCAGGAAGTGCGCGATTACCTCTTCATTTTCTTCCCGGAGCAGCGTACAGGTCGCATAAACAAGAAGACCTCCAGGCCGGGTCCAACGGGCGGCTTGCTGCAAGAGCTCTCGTTGCAGTTGCGCCAATTCTCGTACCGACTCCGAAGTGCGCCGCCAGCGGATTTCTGGATGCTCCCGTAAGGTGCCAAGCCCCGAGCAGGGGGCATCGAGCAATACGCGATCAAATCGCTGCTGTGCTTGGGGTTCCCAAAGCCGCGCGTCGGCCAGGTAGGGTTCGACGATGCCGATGCCTAAACGGCTGCATTCTTGCTGCACTCGCTCGATGCCCGGGCGGCTCGCGTCTACCGCGACGACGATGCCTTGATTGCTCATCAGCTCGGCCAGGTGTGTTGCCTTCCCTCCGGGTGCCGCGCACAGGTCCAACACGAGCTCGCCTGGCTGCGGTGCGACTAAGTAGCTGACCAGTTGTGCGGCCTCGCTTTGCACCGAGTACACGCCTTGCTCGAAGAGGGGATGGTGCAACGGGTCGAAGCCGCGCACCAGCACCGCATCCGGGGAGTAATTCCCCGGCTCCGCCTCTAGACCCTGAGCCCGGAACTCCCGCAGAAGATGCTCTCGTGTTCCCCGCAGCCGGTTTACCCGCAGGGCGGTGGGGGACACCTGGTTGTTTGCCTCCAACAGGAGCTCCGTTTCTATCTCGTCGTACTGGCTTAACCAGGCTTCGACGAGCCAGCGTGGATGCGAGTAGCGGACGCTGAGGTAGGCGGCGAGATCACGCTCTCGCTCTGGCAATGGAACATCTTTCCATCCTCGAGCGGCACGGCGGAGCACAGCGTTGACGAGCGGCACGGCGGCGCCGTGTTTGTGAGTTTTCGCCAAATCCACCGCGGTATCGACCGCGGCAAACGGCGGAACCTTGTCGAGAAAGCAGATTTGAAAGAGCGCAAGACGCAGCAGGACGCGAATTGGCGGATCCAATTTTTCCAGCGGCTGATGGCAAAACTGCTGAAGCAAGTAGTCGAGATACAACTGCCACGCGAGGGTCCCGTACACGAGGCGAACCGCGAGTGCGCGGTCTTTGGCGGTGAGTGACGCTGCCGAGAGGGTTCGCCCCAGGACGGCGTCGGCGTGAGCACCCGTTTCAACGCGTTGGAGCACGCGCCAGGCGAGTAGCCGTGGGTTTGTGTTCGTGGGCGCCCTTTGCTCCCCGCTCATGGAGGCCCTTTAGGCCAAGCGATGCCCCGGTTGCCAGCGCAAACCGCGGGCAACTTCGCTGCCCTTGCCCTGGCGACGTCCTTCAACCTGGATTTCGACGAGCTCCAGGACCCCATCCCCACAGGCAACTTCGAGTCGTGGGTCTACACGTACGATCGTGCCGGGATCGAGCCGAAGCTGTTCCTCGCTGCTCTGGACCCGTGCCCGGTAGACCTTCACGCGCCGACCCTTCCATAAGAAGTATGCTCCGGGGGATGGGCTAAGTCCCCGAACTAATTGGGCGATCTCCGCCGCTGGTTTCTGCCAATCGATCTTCCCTAAGTCGGAGCGGATCAAAGGGGCAAAAGAAACCTGCGCCGCATCCTGGAGACGAGGTTGGAGCACGCCCTTATGCCAGGCGTGCAGGGCTTCGAGCAAGCACGCGGCGCCAAGATGAGCAAGTCGCTTCTGCAACTCGCCATAAGTTTCCTCCGAGGCGATGCTCACGCGCCGCTGCAAAAGGATCGGCCCGGCGTCCATTTCCTCGGTCATCAACATGATCGTGATGCCGCTTTCGCTCTCCCCGCGAATGAGCGCCCACTGAATGGGTGCAGCGCCACGGTAGCGGGGTAGCAGGGACGCGTGCACGTTGATACATCCATGAGGTGGAATCTCAAGGATCTCACGCGGGAGGATCTTGCCGTACGCAACGACGACAATGACGTCGGGTTGCCAGCCACGGAGCACGCGAAGGAACTCTGCGTTCCCGCGCACCTTTTCTGGCTGCACCACTGGGATCCCGGTGTTCTCCGCAAAGCTCTTCACAGGGGGAGGCGTAAGGTGGCGCCCCCGGCCGGCCGGTTTGTCGGGCTGAGTAACCACACCGACAACATGTTCTCCGGCGTTGACGAGGGCTTGGAGCGAGGGAACCGCAAACTCGGGCGTACCGAAAAATACAATGCGCCATCCAGTGGGTTGCCCGACCTTCTGGTCGGCCGCCTGGTCAGTAGGAGAAGATAGATGACTCACAGCCCGCTCGAGCCGGCCACAACGTCCTCAGGGAGGCCCTCACGCATCCACTTCCTGAGGCGGCGCCGGTAGAGATCACGCTTGAGGCTGCTGATGCGGTCGATAAAGAGTTTACCGTCCAGGTGGTCGATTTCGTGCTGCAGGGCCACCGCAAACAAACCTTCTGCCTCGATTTCGATTTCCTTTTCTTCCGGCGTCCAGGCGCGCACGAGTACCTTCGCAGCGCGCCGCACCTCGGCGGTGTAACCGATCACGCTCAAGCAGCCCTCTTCGAACACGATGGAGCCCTCGCGTGCGGCGATTTGTGGATTGATGAGTTTGATCAGCCCCACTCCGTGTTGTTCCTTGTCGACGTCGAGCACGATCACCCGTTCGCTCACCCCAACTTGGGGCGCGGCCAGTCCGATGCCCGGTGCATGGTACATGGTCTCGACCATGTCGTTGAGTAATTCCTGCACCCGCCCATCGATGTTTTGTACGGGTAGCGACGTGCGTTTGAGGGTCGGATCGGGGTACTTCAGAATCGGTCGCAAAGCCATAACGCGACAAACGTAAGGAAGTGTGTGCTATACGCGCAAGTGCCGCTTTGGCCTGAGGCGGGGCCGGTAGCGCTGCACCTGGCGCGGAAGATTGTTTTAAATCCAGTCCGTGGTGCCGTGGCGTGAGCGCACACAGTTCGCACAGGCGCACGTTGATGTGGCGGAAGTTGTGTTGAGTTTTGCGCACGAGTGCCGAGAAAGGCTTCTTCGAGCAATGGGGAGCAGTGGGGAGCGCCTGCCCGGGTGCGCAGAGCCCACGGGACTCGCTCTCCACTATGCGAGCGTGCCGTCTGTCCCTTGCAGCAGCTGGGTGACTTTCTCGACGACCTCCGCATCGTAGCGGCGAAGCAAGCTCGAGCGTTCGGCCGCCGGCAGGAAGGCATGTTCGAAACCTGCCCGCACGAGAGCAAGTAACTGCCACACGTTTAAGCCACCGCACATCCTTGCCGCGCGCAGGTACTCGTCGGCTAAACTTGTCCGGCTAATGCCTGGGTTGTCGGTGCATAGGACGACATCGAGACCGAGGTCCTGCAGGTAGCTCCTCAGTGGGTACTCGGGACGGTTCCAGGTGGTGTCCACCTCCGGGTCGTAGTAGCCGACCACCTCGACATTACTCGTGGGGCAAAGCTCGATGGCGATTCCGCGATCGCGCAGTCGTTGCGCCAGTTCGGGATGCTCGTGCAGGGTGAGGCCATGGCCAACCCGCTCCGCGTGCAAACGATAAACAGCTTGCCAAATGTTGTGCGCACTTTCCCCTTCGCCAGCATGGATGGTCAGGGGTAGACACTCCCGGAACACGGGGTTCAACAGCCGCGCAAGTTCGCCGAAGCGCGGGGCGGTGCTTTCGTCGCCGGCAATGTCGACACCGACGATGAGATGCTGATGGGAGCGGCGAGCCCGGATAATAGCTTTAATGTCGGCGAGGCTGAGCTCTCGGCGCCGGTCGAGTACGATCAACAAGCGGATGTCTAGCCCGGGATCTTCCTGCTGCGCTTCCCGCAGCGCGTCGTCGAACACGAGTAAAAAGCGACCGATGTTCCCCTCGCCGGTGTGGTCGCACAAATACTTGTGGGGGCTACAGCGAAGCTCACAGTAGCATACTCCGTCGCGCCGGAGCCGTGTATAGGTTTGGCGTACGTACTCGCGCACTGCCGGTTCGGATTGGAGGAGGGCGGATCCGGAGAGTTCCCCTGGGATTTCGTAGGCGCGAAAACCCAGCCCTGCTCGCAAGCCAACCCGCGGCTCCGTTGTTCGATAGAGGCGTTCAACGAGTTCGCCTTCGCTCAAGTTGCAGAGGATGGCTGTGGCGGCGTTGAGGCGGTCGCGACCACGGCCTAGCAAGTTCGGCCAATTCGCAGGCCATTCTTTTTCTCGGTACCAAACCTTCACGCGCTCGAGCGCACGTTGGCGCTCCCGCTGGGACAGAAGGTCCCACACCACGCGGGCAACTTCCCGCTGCTGCGCAACGTCGAGCACCCCACCTAGGTGGCAATGGAGGTCAGCCTTCGGTAGCGCTGTGAGCCACGTGCGGAGCTGTGGGCCGACCGTGTGCCGGCGCAGGGCTTCGATGTGCCGGGGGGAAAGGCGGTACAGTCCGTACCAGTTTGGTCGCGGTTCTTGCTCGAGCAAGTGTTTGAGGTGGCCCACGTAAATCCGCGGGCGCGCACGCTCGCGCGCACGCCAAACGTCCACCAGAGACGGCGCACGATGCTCCCAGAGGATCGTTATGGCGGTCGTGCTGCTGCTGGGAAGAGCTTCTCCTTCGATGGGGAACTCTTCCGGATCGAGGAGAGGAAATTCCGCGGTTTGCACGTCGAGCAAATCAGAGCGTTCGAGCGGACCGAAAAAAACTGGCTCGAGGCTGTTGGCGAGTTCGGGTTTCAACGGCGCGGTGAACAGGTCCGGAGTCGGTCTCCGCAGCGGTTCAGGGAGATTACGGTCGATGACGTGCACGCAAGCCCGTGCACCAAAGACGCTTCCCGCCCACTGCAAGTCGGCACTCATCGTTTTGCGCCCCCCAGCCACGCTCAAGACCAGCGCTTGGTGTTGGCCGTTGTGAGCAGCGTGAAACGTGAGGCGAAAGAGAAGCTCTCGCATTTCGTCGCATTCCTCGGTCGACCCTAAGTCGTGAGTGCGCCGCGCAACCCAGATCTTCAGAGGTGGAGCATCGGTGATTTGGTTCCAACAGGCGAGCAAAGCTTGACGTTGCTCTTCTGTGCCACCGGTGGTGGCGACCCAAACCTCATCGGGGGGAGCAATGCCGCGACTGAGGGTTTCTTGCCGAAAGCGCTCTCTTCGCTCGTGGTGGCGGAACAAATCCAGGATGTCGGGAGCCACCACCGCATACACCTCGGGTACAACCGCCCACGACGCGCCCAACGTACAGAGCAAAATGGAACGAGGCCTGTCTCCCACGGAACCTCCCTTCGTTGCCAATGAACTGCCGCGTTGCGGTAGTGTTTCACGCATGAGGCGCGAATTCTACTGCGACCGATGGTTGGCAATGTTGCACTTTGCGCCGCTGAAGGGTCCGCGGGCTAGCGCCGAGGAGTCGGGGCCTTCAACATGGACTGCGCCCTGGTCGTCGAGCGGAGGTAGGGCCCGCGTTGGTCACAGTAAGGACTGGGGGTCGACATCGAGAACGATCCTCACATGTGCCTTTTGGGACAAGCGTTCCCGTACCAGGGTCCGCGCGTGGGCCGCGCTCCGGCGAGCGATTGCGGAATGAGTGGATCGAAGGAGGACTTGCCAACGGTACCAGCCGCGCAGCCGGAGCAACGGCGCTGGTGCCGGTCCGAGCACTTGGAGAGCGTGTCCGCCCAGTGCGGCAACGGTAGCCGCGAACTGATGTGCCACAGTTTGCGCTTCCTCTTCGTGCCGCGCCTCGACACGTGCGAGTACGAGCCGGGAAAACGGAGGGTAGGCGAGCTCTTGCCGGTGGGAGAGCTCGTAGCGGGCAAATCCCTCGTAGTCTTGGCTGGCCGCCCATTGGAGGACTGGATCTTCTGGCCGATAGGTTTGCACAAGCACGCGTCCGGGAACGTCGCCCCGGCCGGCACGCCCGGCCACTTGGGTGAGAAGCTGGAAGGTGCGTTCGCTGGAGCGAAAGTCGGGCAGGTTGCGGGAGAGATCTGCAAGGATCACTCCGACGAGAGTGACGTTGGGAACATGATGACCCTTGGTCACCATTTGTGTGCCGATCAAAATGTCGAAGTTCCCCGCGATCCAGTGATTGAGGATCTCCAGCAACGCCTTCGGTCGCGCGGCTACATCGCGATCCAGCCGGGCAACGCGAGCATGGGGGAGCAACGCACGCACTACCTGCTCCACCTGCTCCGTGCCCGCACTCCATGCCGCCACTGCAGTTCCCCCGCACTGAGGGCAACAGCGTGGTGCGGGGGTCGTACGGCCACAATGGTGGCACTGTAGGGCGGCCTTCCGTTGGTGGTAGGTCAGGCTCACGGAGCAGTTCGCGCAGTTCATCACCGCTCCGCACTCAAGGCACTGCAGAAAGCGGGCATATCCACGACGATTGAGGAAGAGCAAGCTTTGTTGCTTGACCGCAAGGTTGAACTCGAGCGCCGAGCAGAGAGTCTGCGAGAGTGGGAGAGCACGCCCGTGGACCCGAGTGCCACGGAGGTCGATCAATTCCACCGTGGGTAGAGGACGGGTGTCGATGCGTTCGGGTAGGTGCAAAAGCCGGTAGCGACCTCGGCGTGCGTTGTAGTAACTCTCGAGGGAAGGGGTGGCCGAGCCGAGCACGATGGTGCAGTTAGCCAGGCGGGCGCGCATGACGGCGACATCGCGCGCGTGATAGCGCAGCCCCTCCTCTTGCTTGTACGCACCGTCGTGCTCCTCGTCGACAATGATCAAGCCCAGGTTCCGGAGCGGAGCGAAAACTGCACTGCGCGCGCCGACGGCAAGGTGTACGGCTCCGGAAGCGATGCGCTCCCACTGTTGCCAGCGCTCGCGCGGGCTCAATCCGCTATGCAACAAAGCCACCTCGCTGCCAAAGCGCCCTCGGAGTGCGGTGACCAACTGATGCGTGAGGGAAATCTCTGGCACCAGCGCCAGGACTGTTTTTCCCGCAGAAAGACAGGCCTCGGCTGTTTGGAGGTAAACCTCGGTCTTCCCACTACCGGTGACCCCAAATAGGAGAAAGGGCACAAACCCCTCGTGTAACGAAGCCCTCAACTGACGAACGGCCTCGCTTTGGTGGGCAGTTAAAGGCAAAGCCTGGGAAGCCGTTTCCGTGGATGATGACAAGATGGGTTCCGGGGCTAAGCGGTCCCATTCGATGACCCCCGCCTCTTCTAAGAGGCGGAGCTTGGCCCGAGCAGAGGGGAAGTTGGCTTGGAGCTCGTCGAGCGTCGCGTAGCCGCTGGGGTGGTGGTAGAGGTATTCGTAGAAACGCCACAGCGCCGGGCGCCGTTGCATCCAGACTTCGACCTCGAGTTCAGGGAGCGGGGTGCTGATGCGGACGATTCGAAGACCTTGCCGTTCGGCCGGGACGGATGCCTCGGCTTGATAACGCACGAGGAGGATGCCTTGCCGGCATAGGCGCTCTAGCCGCGCAGTCGAAAACGCTTCTTTGAGCTGACGGCGTAGTGTTGGCACAGGAATCCAAGCATGCCGAGCGACATGCTCAACGATGTTGCGATCCTTTGGGTCAGCCACCTCCGTCAGTGCCGATGGTGCAGTCGACAGGAGGCGCCGCACGCGTACCTTGATCGCACTGGGAATCATCGTGGCAATCGCCTCGCTCAGGGAGCCGAGGTAATATTCGCCAAGCCAACGGGCGAGTTCGAGCAGCAAGGGGTCGAACAAAGGGCCGTTGTGGTCGAGGCACGCGGAGATTGGGCGCAAGTGAGGAGCTGCGGAGTGTTCGACCTGTTGGATGACCACACCCATGACAAATCGGCGCCCGAGGGGAACGACCACACGGCTGCCGACTGCCACCTCGTGGGCGAGAGACTCAGGTACGACGTAGTCCAGGATGTCCAAGTTGCCTTGTGCCGGGATCAGCGCGACTTGGACGATCGGGCCCTCTGGTGCTGAAGTCCCCACAGCGTGAGGGTCAGGCTGTTCAGATGGCTCTGCCGGTTTCCCAGTTGAGGACAAGGCGGTGGCCCCGTTCTCAAGAACCATGGTTGAGCCATCGAGTGGCAACACGCCGTTCCAGCCACTCGTAAAGCGACGGGAGGATCAAAAGCGTCAACGTGGCAGCTGAGAGAATCCCGCCGATGACCACGGTTGCAAGCGGTCGTTGTACTTCCGCTCCCGAGCTATGCGAAACGGCCATCGGCAAAAAGCCAAAGGCGGCAACAAGTGCCGTCATTAACACTGGCTTCAGGCGTTGCGTAGCACCCTGAACAGTAGCCTCGGTAAGCGCGAGGCCAGCCTCGCGCAGGCGGTTAATCGCGGAAATCATCACGACGCCGTTCAGGACTGCAATGCCAAACAACGCAACAAAGCCAATGGAAGCAGCGAGGTTCAAGTGTAAACCGCGAAGCCACAGGGCAGCGATCCCGCCGACGGTGCCAAACGGTACGCCCATCAGAACCAATGCGGCATACCGGAGGCGGCCGAACGTGGCGTAGAGCAGCATGCAGACGATCCCTAGCGCGAGTGGAACCACGATCGCGAGGCGACGCATCGCGCGCTGCTGGTTCTCGAACTGTCCGCCCCAGCGGAAGTGGTAACCGGGTGGAAGGTGAACGGTTTCGTCGATCCGGTGGTGTGCCTCGGCAACAAAGCTGCCGAGGTCGCGTCCGCGCACGTTTGCTTGCACCACCAACCGTCGCTGCCCATCTTCGCGCTGAATTGCTTCGGGAGAGTCTGTAGGGGTGATGCGGGCAATTTGGTGCAGTCGAATGCGCTCCCCACCGGGAGCGAGCAATGGAATCTGTGCCAGCGCCTCCGCATCCCGGCGATACGCCTCTGGCAGGCGGACGACAACCGGGAAGCGCCGCGCGCCTTCCAGGATTTCGGTTACCGTCACACCCCCGGTTGCCGCTTCGACCACATCACGAACGTCGTCGACCGACAGGCCGTAGCGCGCCAACGCCATACGGTCGATGGCGATTGACAACTCCCGTGCCCCGGAGAGGAGTTCCAGGCGCAAGTCTGCAACGCCCGCAACCGTTTCCAGTGCAGCCCGGACTTCGTTGCCGATGCGCTGGAGCTCGGTGGGATCGGGACCGAAGATTTTCACGGCCACATCCGCCTTGATTCCGGAAATCACTTCGTCAAGCCGCATCGCCATTGGCTGAGTGAAGTTTAAAGAGATTCCCGGCACCTGTTCCAAATGCTCGGCCAGGGCGTCGATCAATTCCTCTTTGGTTATGTGGTCAGGCCATTGCTCAGCCGGCTTGAGCAGGACGTACATGTCTCCCTCGTAGATCCCCATCGCTTCGGTCGCGATGTCGGGGCGGCCAATCTTGGTGACGACGCTCCTCACCTGGGGAAACTCCAAAAGCATCCGTTCGAGACGGGTGAAGGTGTCGACCGATTCCGCCAGGCTCACCGACGGGAGGAGGCGGACCTGCACGAGAATGGAGCCTTCGTCGAGTTTCGGCATGAACTCCGTCCCAAGAAAGGGCAAAGAGCACAAGGCCAGTACCACGACCCCCGCTGCCGAAGGAACGATGAGCTTGCGGCGGGCCATCACCGCGATCAGCAATTGTTGGTAACGGTTCTGAAGCCAACGGAACCACACGGCTTCTTCGTGCCGTTGAGGCGCGGTAGCGAGGACGTACGGTGCGGCGGCTGGGATGGCAGTGAGCGCAAGAAGCAGCGCGCCCAAAATGGCTGTGCAGACGGTGATCGCCATGGGCCGGTACATTTTTCCTTCCAGGCCCTCGAGGGTAAAAATGGGAAGGTACACGGCCACAATGATCGCGACTCCAAAAGCAACCGGTCGTGCGACTTCGATGGCGGCTGCACGGTAGACGGGGAGGAGGTCCTTGCGCATCCTCGTGCCGCGGTGTTCATCCCGTCGCCGTACCAGGTTCTCCACCATCACCACTGCGCCGTCGACAATGAGTCCGAAATCGATCGCGCCGAGCGACATGAGGTTGGCAGAGACACCAAGCAAGTACATCCCGGAAAAGCCGCAGAGCATCGCTAACGGAATCACGGAAGAGACCAGCAGTGCTGCCCTCCAATCGCGCAGGAACAACACAAGGACCAGGACTACGAGTGCGCAGCCTTCGAGCAGGTTGCGGGCTACAGTCCGGCTGGTGCGGTGGATGACTTCACTTTGGTCGTAAAACGGCTCGATGCGGGTTCCCGGTGGCAGCGTTTTTTCGATTTCTTTCACCCGCTGTTTGACTCGTTCGGTCGCCTCGGCCGCATTGGTTCCTTTTAAGAGAATCACCATCCCGGAGACGGTTTCGCCACGGGCATCGCGCGTCACTGCGCCGTAGCGAGGCAGTGCCCCCAAAGAAATTTGGGCGAGATCGCGGAGGTAAATCGGGGTCCCATTGTGAGCCGCTAAAACGATGCTGCCGAGCTCTGTCATATCGGTGAGCTGGCCACGCCCACGGATGGTGAAACGCTCTGCTCCTTCTTCCACAAAACCACCGCCGAACACAGTGTTGTTGGCGCGCACTGCGTGGAGGACCTGGCTCAGGGCAAAGCCATACTTCTCTAGGCCCTGCGGGTCGACTTCCACCTCGAAGCGTTTGGTAAAGCCGCCCCAAGAATTCACTTCGCTTACGCCTTGGACGGAGCGCAGACGCAGGCGGATTTCCCAGTCTTGGAGCGTCTTCCGTTCCATGGCATCGAGAGGGCCTTCGACAAGGTACTGGAACACTTCGCCGAAAGGGGTTGCCACGGGCCCGAGCGTGGAGGTTACCCCTGCCGGTAATCTCTCGCGTACGTCAGCAAGCCGTTCGTTGACCTGTTGCCTGGCGAAGTAGAGCGGCACCTGGTCCTCGAACACGATCGTGACCAAGGACAGCCCGAACTTCGACGTCGACCGCACTTGCACGGCTCCGGGAATGCCCATGACGGCGGCTTCGATGGGATATGTGATCCAGTGTTCGACGTCGGCGGCCGCCATTCCTGGCGCCTCCGAAACGACCACGACTTGTTGGTTGGTCAGATCCGGGAAGGCCTCAACGGGCAGCCAACGAAAGCACCAAAGGCCACCAACTATGAGTGCCGCGACGGCAGCGGCCACACCCGCAGGATGTCGGAACGTTGCTGCGACGAAGCGTTCGATCACTCCCATGGTTCAAACTGCTGCAGTCAATCCTCCGAGGGGTGCGCGCGGAGCACCAATGTGGACTTCAGAAGAAAGCTGCCACGAGCGACAACACGATCGCCATGGCGCAAGCCCGACTTGACCTCGACCCACCCGTCGCCAACTCGGCCAATCTCAACTGGCCGCTGTTGAAACTTGCTTTCCGCGATCGGCACGAAGACGACGCTGCGCCCATCTAGCTGTTGCACTGCCGACTGGGGAATGACGAGCAACGCTTGGGCGTGGGGCTCGGAAATTTCGAGTTCGGCAAACATCTCGGGCTTAAGCTTGCCGTCTCGGTTGTCCACCGTGCAACGAACTTTGACGCGGCGTGTTTTCGGATCTAGCACATCACTGATGTATTCGATCGTCGCCGTAAAGGTCTCGTTCGGGTAGGCGGAAACCTTAAACCGCACCCAGGTTCCTGAAGTCAGTTTGTTGAGCCAACGTTCGTCGACCTCTGCTAGCAGCCAGAGAGTGTCCAGTTGTGCGACGGTGAACAGGGGTGAACCGGGTACAATCCCTTGGCCGGGACTCGCCGGTCGCTCCACGACGGTACCGTGAATTGGGGAGCGAAGGGGGAGTCCTGACGGGTGAACGTCGTTCGCTTTGCCACCTCCGAGGGCCAGCCAATCTCTTCGAGCACGAGACAGCTCCGCGCGTGCCGCACGCACTTTGTTGCGCGCGATCACCACATCCAGCCGGGCGCGCTCAAGCTCCTGCAAAGCAGCAGCTTTGGCCGCGAAGAGACGGCGAGCCCGTGCGTGTTGTTGTAGGGCAAATTGGAGTTCGGCACTGGCGGAGCGCTCGCTAGCCGACGCAGTACGGAGTTGCGCCACGGTGGCCTCCCAATTGGGGCTATATAACCAAGCGAGGATTTGCCCCTCGGTGACGCGGTCACCGACGAGGGCGAGGACGTCGCGCACTCGCCCTTCGACTGGTGAACCGAGGCGCGCGGTTTTGCGTTCGTCGAACGCGACCACTGCAGGTGCCGTAATAGACTCACTGACTTCGGTGTGCCGGGCAACGACGATTTCGAAGCCGAGCCGCTCCTGAATTGCCGTTGGCACCTCCACGGTGTCGCCCGCAATGGCGACAGGTCCGGGGTTCGGGTCTCGGTCTGGTTGTGTGCAGGCGAAAAGTGTGGCGGCGGCGAACAGCAGGGCGACTGCACCACCAACCCGGCGCTGCTGCCATTTGGCGCTTGTGACAACGGAGAAGGAAATCGGAGAGAGCGCACGCCTCATGGCCCGTTGTCGCTAGACAAAATGCGCCATGTTTGCGCGGCGAAAACCGCCTCAGCCCAAGTTCCCACCACGGTTCGTCGTACCTCCAGGTACACGCGTTCAGCATCAACCAGAGCCAAAATCTCGCCGCTGCCTTCATGGAACGCAACCTGCGCGGCCCGGCGTACGTTCGATGCGGGCTCGATCATTTCTTCGTGCGCCGAGAGCATCCGCGCCGCCAAAGCGCGCCAGCGGCTTAACACCGCAAATAGCTCGGCGCGCACGCGTTGGGCTGTGGCATCCACCAGCGCGTTGGCCGCACTCAGTTCTGCCGTCGCTCGCTGCACGTTGCCCCGGTTCGTGTCCAGTACCGGGAGAGGGACAGACACGCCCGTCACCAGCGTGTCACGCGCTGCGGTGCGTTTGTACCCGGCGGTTATCGCCGGGTCTGGAATGCGGCGGGCTTGTTCCAGATCGAGCGCATGTTGCGCTCGCTCCTTCGCGGCGACACTCGCCTGATACTCGGGGTGTTTGCGGAGCACCTCTTCTACGATGACCGTGTCTCCAAGAGACGGGGGCGTTTCGAACTGCGGCTTCTCCAGCGTATCGGGGGGAAGCTGCGGGTCGTCCAGCAACTGACGAAGTTGCTGAAGTGCGATCGCCTCGCTAGCGTGGAGTTCCGTGGCGATTGTACGCAACCGGCCCAGCTCAGCTTCCAATTTTAACTGCTCCGCCACCGCAAGCTTCCCTTCGCGTACACGCCGCTCGGCAATCGCCCTCAGTGCGGCGATTTCGTGTTCCGACTCCCCAACAATCTCCAATTCTTCTCGGAGCCGGAGGACGGCGATGAACTGCTTGGCGGTTTCGAGCGCGAAGTGCTGTCGTAGCGCGCGTGCCTGCTGTTGAGCCAGGTTTACCCCAGCCCAAGCAACTGCTTGCCGTGCTGCTCGTTTTCCTCCGAGTTCAACGAGTTGGCTCACAGTAGCGAAGAAATCGAGGTCAGGGTTGTCGGCGCGCAACTCTGGCGCAAGCCGCCAATTTTCACCGCGCAGCTCGGCTACTGGATTGTGCCAGCGGCTCGCCTGGTACCAACTCGCTTGCGCCGCGGCGACTTGCTCGGTGGCTGCCCGCACTGCGGGCGACCGCTCGAGCGCACGGGCGATTGCCGAGGAGATGTCCAGAGCCGCTGCCTTTGATAGGGAGAGGTGTGTCAGGGATAGGAGGAGCACGGCGCGATGCACGACCGCGAGGAGGGGTGTTCGTGAGCTTGCCCGCTGCGAGCGAGCACCGGCAGCACCACAGAGCATCGCCGGTGGTGGATGTGCGGAGGCGGGCATGGAGCTGAGTCGGACCGGCTGCATAGCGCGCGTCAACCTGGGCGCTTCTACACGAAAAATTTCGGTGGCGGTAGCGTGCATTTTGGCGTTTGCCTGCGCTCGCAGTGATGCGGTCGAACCAAGCGGACCGCTGGGCCTAAGGAATTTCCAGCCGTTGCGGCAGATTTTTCTGCATCCGCCGTTTGTTGCGGCGCGCGTGCTCGAGCCGGGACGACTTCGGTTCAGCGTAGAGACGGCTGAGAGCAACGTGATCGCCACGGACCGCGGCGCTGTCGATGCGCTGCTCAAATTCGAACAAAATCGTACGGCGCTGCGCCTATCGCTCGGGTTGGCTCCAGCCTGGCAAGCCAGTGTGGAGCTGCCGCTACTCTCGCGCTTTGGCGGTGTGTTGGACCCAGTTATCGACAGCACGGAGGACCTGTTCTCAGCTTTTAACCCGGAGCGGCGGCTGTTCCCAAACAACACATTCGGGGGTTTCTGGGTGCGACGCCGCGGGCAAGTTTTGTTTCACGGGCCCCGCCAGTACGCCGAGCTGGGTGACGTGTCAGGTGAGGTGCAGCGAGAAGTTTGGAGTGGTGCGAGTGGTGGTCGACTTGCCGCGCGCTTCGCAATCGAGGCACCAACTGGGCGCTCGAGTGCGGTATGGGGCAGCGGCATTTGGGAAGTGGCCAGTGGGGTAGCTGGAGACTACCCGTTATGGTCGGACCGCCTGTGGGTGTACGGCAACCTCAACGGTGTGTTCCCCCTGGGAAGGGTAAGCGCGGCACGGCTTGCACTCGATCCATTTTTACAGCAGACCGTCGCCTTCGAAAGGATGGCCTCGAAGCGTTGGTCGTTCCTTCTGCAACAGGAGTTGTACACGAGCCCCTTTCGGGAGTTGCACTCCGCAGTTTTGGAGGGAACCATCATCGAGCTCGCGGTGGGGGTGGTGTATCGAGATGGCCCTTGGCGTTGTTGGCTGGGTGGAATCGACAATGTCAGTGGTGTGGCGCAAGCGGCCGATTTCACCGCGATTGTAGGGTGCGACCTTACGATGCGCCCGCGCTGGAATCGCCGGGTCGATGAGCCGTTGTGAGGCCCTTCCAGCTCTCGAGAAGCTGGGCGCTGCTGCCAGTCTCTAAGGACCGGATTTGTTGAAACCCAGTGTGCCGAAGGATGTAGGTGGCCTGGTCGCATGCTCGTTCGCCGTGCCTCAGCTTTCGGGAAGGACCAGGCACTTCAACGGCACCAAAGAAGAATACCCCACCGGGGCAGAGACACCGGAAAGTCAGAGAAAAGAAGCACTCGAGGTCGGCGGAAGTGCTGAACGAAGCGGCGGGGCCAAGGAAGATCGCGACATCGGGTTCCCGTGCCATCAGGAAGCTGGCGGGGTCAAGTCGATCCCCAATTTGAAATTCCACGTGCCGCCGCGACGCGGACGGTAGTTTGGCGCGTCCAAGGCTTATTTCGTTCGGCTGTCGGCGCAGGCAAAGAAGCGAGAGGATTTCGCCGCGCTCGATCAGTTTCCAAGCGTAACGACCGCAGCCATAGCCAAAATCGAGGACGAATGTTTCGAGCCCGTAGCTTCTGCGGCGTTGACACAGGGCTTCGAGGCGGGCTTCGATCTCGGACTGCACGGCGCGGAGGGCGCGCCAGTGTGGCTGCCGCAAAAACCAGCGCTCGGCCCAGAGCCCGAGGCGCCCGCTTCCAGTCGGCTGGTTGCTCAACGCATGGTCCACCACTTCGGGGCAGGCGAAGCCACGCGTGTAGGTGAGGTGCCAGCCGTGGCTCAGGCGGGCGAGGAGTGGGAGCACGAGGTCTAGCCATGCCATACCGCGTCGACGATGGAGCGAGCGCCGGCGCGAAGCAAGCCGAGTTCTGACGGGACTTGTCTTGCTTTGTGCTGCAAGCTGACGATTTGGTTGCGGCTTCATTTACCCGTTTGTTAGCCTCCCAACGCTCATGTCTGATGGCCGCGACACCCTCTATCTCATCGACGCCCACTCTTACGTGTACCGCGCCTTTTTCGCGCTGCCTCGCTTGACCACGGCTCAGGGCCAACCCGTGCAGGCGGTGTTCGGATTCACCAAGATGTTGTTGCGCCTGCTGCGAGAGCTGAAGCCGCAGTACGCCGCTGCCGTCTTCGACGCTCCTGGGCAAACTTTCCGTGACGAAATATACGCGGATTACAAGGCCACGCGGCCGGCTACGCCAGCGGAGTTGGTGTCTCAGCTTCCGTATGTCCGGGAAGTGGCCGAGGGAGCGGGGCTGACTGTGCTGCAAGTGGCGGGCGTCGAGGCAGATGATGTGATCGGGACGCTCGCTCTGCGGTGGAGCGAGCGCGGCCGGCCGGTGGTGATCGTGAGTGGGGATAAAGATTTACTTCAGCTTGTCAACGATTCCATACGGGTGTGGGACACTCTGTTCGACCGTTGGTACGATGCCGCGGCCGTTGAGAAAAAATTTGGCGTTCCCCCTCGCCTCATTCCCGACTTCATCGCCCTCGTTGGCGACACTGTGGACAATATTCCAGGGGTCAAGGGCATTGGGGAGAAGAGTGCCCAAGCCTTGCTTCGACGCTTGGGTTCGCTGGAGGAAGTGCTCGAGCGGGCTGCGGAGATCGGTGAGTGGAAGGAGTTGCGCTCCGCTCGCACAGTTGCCCGCGCACTGCTGGAGCAACGCGAGGCTGCGCTGCTGGGGCGTGAGTTGGCGCAAGTGCGCTGTGGCCTGGAACTGGAGGTCGATGAGGAACAGCTCAAAGTCCGCGCAATGGATGTTCCGCGCTTGCGGCGGTTGTTTCTTCAGTTGGGGTTCCATTCCCTGCTTCGCGAGTTGCCAGAGCAAGCACAACTGCCAGTGGCCGACTACGCGGTGGCCAGCAATTCGACGGAGGTTTGCACTTTCTTGGAGAGCGCCCCGAGTTGCTCGGAGATTGCGCTGGCAACCGTTCAGGAAGGAAGGGAACTGTGCGCAGTGTTAGGCCGGCCCTCGGCGCCAGCTCTCGTTGTGTGTCCGCCAGTCATGCCGCCACCGCAGGTCCTCGAGGCGGTGCGCGCGCATGCGCCGTCTCGTCTGTTCGCTCATGATTTCAAGCGAGACTTGCGGCTCGCCCATGCGGAGCACTGGAATACCGGCGCGGTGTTCGATGCCATGGTGGCGGCCTATTTGTTGGAATGCCCGGTGCCGACATCGTTGTCGGAGGTGTTGAACTTTTACTTAGGCTACGATTGCGGGCGCTTCCGTGAGAACATCGCGGCTACTGCGGCGGGCGTAGGTGCGTTGCCCGAACTCGCGGCGACCCTCTCCGGGGCGTTGACGGATCGCGGGATGCAGAGGCTGTTCGAGGAAGTCGAAGCCCCGTTGGTTGGGGTGCTCGCGCGCATGGAAGCTGCGGGAGTGCATGTGGACACAGTTGCCCTGCGGGAGGTGGGGGAGGAACTCGAGCGGCGGTTAGTCCGCCTCACGAAAGAAATTTATCAACTAGCGGGCGGGCCCTTTAACATCTCCTCGCCCCAGCAGCTCCGGGAGGTGCTCTTCGAGCGATTGCGATTGCCGACACGTGGTTTGCGTCGCGGAAGGACCGGGCTTTCCACGGATGTGGACGCGTTGTCCAAGTTGGCGGGATTGCACCCTCTTCCCGGAAAGATTCTCGAGTATCGAACGGTGGCGAAGCTCCGCTCCACTTACGTCGAAGGGTTACTGGAGGCCGTTGACCCTACGACTGGCCGCTTGCACACCACCTTCAACCAGTGCGTTACCGCAACCGGTCGACTGAGTTCCACGGAGCCTAACCTGCAAAATATTCCCGTTCGGGGCGAAGAGGGTGAGTTGGTACGGCGTTGCTTTACCGCCCCACCGGGGCGTCGCTTGGTGGTGGCCGATTACTCGCAGATCGAGCTGCGGTTGCTCGCGCACCTTTCTGGCGATCCAGTGCTGTGTGCCGCGTTCGAAAAGGGCGAGGATATCCATGCTCGTACAGCAGCCGAGGTGTTTGGGGTCCCGCCTGCCGCGGTTACGCGAGAGCAGCGCCGCCTGGCGAAGATGATCAACTTCGGGGTGCTGTATGGGATGGGATCCACCTCCTTAGCGAAGGAGCTGGGCATTTCTGTTGGGGAGGCCCAGCGTTACATCGACCAATATTTCACGCGGTATGCAGGGGTGAGAAGATACTTGGATGAAGTCGTTCAGCACGCTCGGCAGTGCGGATACGTAGCGACGCTGATGGGTCGCCGTCGTTCGGTACCAGAATTGAGCAGCCCGGATCGAGCCGTTGCGCAGGCAGCGGAACGAATTGCCTTCAATACGCCGATCCAGGGCTCTGCTGCCGACATTATCAAGCTGGCAATGGTGGAACTGGACCGTTTGATTCCGCGCGAGCGACTTGACGCGACGATGGTCTTGCAAGTGCACGACGAGCTTGTGTTCGAGGTCGCCGAGGATTGCGTCGAGCAGCTCTGCACCCTGGTGCGGGAAGTCATGCAGGGGGTTGTTGAGTTGCGGGTGCCGTTGGTTGTGGACCTTGGCGTCGGGGCAAATTGGGCGGAGGCCCATCCCTGAATGAATAGAACGCGGCAGGTTCGCGTCACTTGCTGAGTGTTGCCGTGGAACGAACCGATTCAGAATTGGTGGAGCTGGCCCGCAAGGGCAACAAAGAAGCCTTTCGAGAACTGTTCGAGCGGTACCAAAAGAAAGTCATGTCGATCGCTCTCGGTATGGTGAACAACCCTGAGGATGCGATGGAGATCGTGCAGGACACGTTTGTGAAGGCCTACGAAAACCTAGAAGGGTTTAAAGGCGAATCGAGCTTTTACACTTGGCTATTTCGGATTGCTGTCAACCGCGCAATCGACCTGCGGCGGTACCAGCGCCGCAACCCGACCGTTGGCTTGCAAGAAGAGTTCGGCATGCCCGATTCGGACGATCCGTACGACGAATTCCTGGGAGACGAAGAAGGCAAGACGGATCCGGTCCGCCAAGCCGAATCTCGCGAGATCGCCACCCGCGTGGCGGAAGCCATCGCCGAGTTGACGCCGTATCATCGCGCCGTCATACTCCTACGCGAAGTGGAAGGCCTTTCATACGAGGACATCAGCCGCGTCATGCAGTGCTCGAAAGGCACCGTGATGAGCCGCTTACACTACGCACGCAAGAAACTGCAGAGCAAGCTTAAGGACCTTTTGTAACTTCCCAGAAGGAGTCAGCCCCGTGCCCCTAGAGAAGCCCGAAAAGCTTCAGTGCTCCGATGCGCAGGCGATGTTGGCGCTGTTTGCGGATGGCGAGCTCGACGCGCGGTCGATGCAAATCGTGGCTACCCACGGGGCCCATTGTCCTGAATGCGACCGAGAGTTGCAGCGCCTAGAGCGCTTACAGGCGATATTGCGGGAGCACGTTGCCGCCAAGCTCGCGGATGCCCCGACGGAGTGGTTGTGGTCACGCATCGAGGCTCGGCTGCCGGAACGCGCTGAGGCTGTGCCCCGGAGGCAGCAGTGGCTCCAACGGTTGCGGGAGTTGGCCTGGCAACCGCAGGTGCTGTGGCCTGCCTTCGCGCTGCTTGCAGTTGCCACCATGGCAACGGTGTTGCTGCTCCGTGACGAGCCTCGGCTCCAGCCCAGTGCGAGCACGCTGGTTGCTGGCCTTGAACCGCCGGCAGTGATCGATTCACTGGAGGCCGATGTAGGCTCCGTAGCCGTGATGGACGATTGGCAAAACCACACCACCGTCTTGTGGGTGAGTGAAGAACTGCCGGTCACAGGAGGAACCGAGCCGTGAGCCAGCTGTGTTTGGTTTTGGCGGGTGCTGCCTGTTACTTGCTGGGTGCAGGCCGTGCGTTAGCCCAGGTGGGGAGTTACAGCCCGGCCGACATGAACCTGCAAGCCGTGCCGGCAGTGGAAGTCCGGATTGGAGCCGTGGTGGCGAGCAATTCGGGCCGCAGTTTTGACCCGCGGTTGGTCGCACTTCGACAGCAGTTTCACAGCTTGTTTCCCTATACGTCCTACCAGCTACTGAAGGAGGAGCGAAAGCGAGTCCCCTGGGGGGGCAAGGCAAGCTTTGAAATCCCTGGGGGGCGGTACGTAGTGGTGATCCCGCGCGAGTTTCGCAGTGGGCGGGTTGCAATGAAGGTGCTGGTCGTCGAGGGCGCACGCCCAATTATGGACACTTCGCTTGCCCTGCGGAACCACGGAACGTTGTTGGTCGGGGGGCCGCGCCAAGCCAACGGCGTGCTCATCCTGTCCATCGGGGCGGACACGCTTGACTAACGGAGCCCGCGGGGGCAGTGCGTGAAGTGGGAGGACAACGGTGTGACGGAATTTGAACGCTTGCTCCGTCTGCTTGGGGGTGCAACGGAAGCGTGGCTCACTGCGCAGCGCCTTCTGGGCTTCTGGGGGCCCGTCGGGGAGGCTTCAACTTGGATCACGCCGCTCGTGGCCGTCGCATCGGTATTATCCCTCGCATTGCTCACTGGGATTGCAGCTGCGGCGCTAGCGACTCTTCTCGTTGCCTTGATGGCGCTCTACTACTTGTTGAGCGAGGTGTTCGGGGTTTCCGTCGAACTGGCCGCTCCATACCACGTTTAAGCTCTCGTTTTCGAATCAGCGCTGAAGCTGCTTTTCGCGGTAATACGCAATCAGGATGTCTGCGATCTCGGGGCGTAAGATCCGCTCGTCGGGCCGTTCTCCACGGGTCAGCATTTCGCGAATCTTCGACCCGGAGATGGATAACGGCTTTTCCCCTGGGTGGTTGTCGATCAGATCTACGCGGCCCACACTTTCGAAATAAGCAGCGAAGCCGATGTTGCAGGGCTGAATCCGCAAGTCGCCGCGCAAGTTGTTAAAAATTTCCTGCGCGTCAAAGTCGCCCCAAATGGGGGTGCCATCGTCGTAAGGTGCGTCAGCGTGTTTGCGCCCAATAACGATGTCAGAAAAACCAAGGTTCTGCCGGTAGATTGCATGCATGACGGCTTCCTTTGGCCCCCCGTAAAGCATCTTGATGTCTAAACCGACAAGCTCGAACACTTCGGTTAGGTCGTAGCCGCGCTCACGCCACAGTGCCTCGTCTTTGTCGCCCTTACCAAGCAGCTTCAAATCGTGCAGGGCACGGTAACAACGCATGCGCACGCGCGCTGGCACGTCGTCTTCTTTCAACTCGCCGACCAGCGGGTTGAGGACGACTCCTGCAAAGTAACCCTGCCGGGTCAGCCGCTCGACGCCGGCCACCAGTGCGTACTCGTGCGCCCGGTGCAAAGGGTTGCGGGTCTGGAACGCAAGAGCGCGTTCCCACTTGCGCTCTGCAATCAGAGTGCGGACCTGCCGGGGTGAAAGGAGGTACTCGCCGTACTCGGGATCTACCTCTTGAGGGAGTGCCCAGAGTTCTCCGCCCAAAAGCTTGCTTCGCGGATCTTCGAGGATCATGCGCGCACCAGGATGATCGGTTCGCCGGGTTCCGTAAAACTTCTCGATGTGTTTCGGCTTATCCCAGTCGAAAAGACTAGTGACTCGGACGATGCCGACCGGCGAGCCTTCATGGACCAGAGCCACCGGATGTCCAACCTTGATTCGTTTGGCCTCGTCGTTGGTGACGGGGAAAGAAATAGGTGCGGTCCAAGCGTACAGCCGGAAGCCAAAGTCGAGGGCGTCGTGATCTAACACGTAATGCCACGTCTCCTCGTCCATTGGCCCGGTCAGGGGTGATAGCGTTCCGTCGGCAATGCGATAGACCGTCGACAAATCCGCGCGAGTCACTTCCACGCGCGGGAGCTCGGACGCTTCGTGCAGGAACTGCTTGCGGCGCGACAGGGGAATCACGCGGTTGACGGGAGCATCGAGTCCTCCATGTACAGGAACCAAATCAGGCACAGCTCAACTCCTTTCTTCTTCGATCGCTTCTACCGGACACCAAACTTCGTCGATCCACTCGAGCGCCCGATCACGACCCCAGAGTTTTTCGAACCAAGGGCGCTGCGGGATCGCGACGATCATTTGCGATATTGGATACTGCTTCATCATTTGCTCTGCCGCTTCCAATGGCTGAGCGTGGATGACGTGAGTGGTGACGGGGATTCCGGTTGCCTTGGCTTGCCGTTCCGCAGCCGCGAGTTGTTCTTTGGCGAGCCCTTCGAGTTCTGACCTTAAGTGCTCCGCCACGTCGGCAGAGAGTTTTTCGGCAACAAAGGCGACGTTGCTCAAGGTGGTTGCGAGTTCGGCTAGGCCCGCATCTGAAATCACTGCGACGACTGCGACACCAGCCTTTTGCTCGCGTGCAAGTTGAAGAGCGCGCTCGAGAGAGCGCGCGCAGCCGTATTGCGGCGAAAACAGGAGCAGGATGTAGTTCATCCTCCGCTTCCAGTGGGAACAATATGCAAGCCAAGGAGCGGCCAGTAAAACGCGGCCATGACGTTAAACAGGACCCAGGCGAGCAGTGCGAGCATGGCCCCAGGAATGACCAAATCGCGGAGAGACAGATAGCCGCTCGAGTAGGCGATGGCGTTTGCCGGTGTGCCGATCGGCAACGTTGTGGCCAGGCCGGCGGGCACCGCTACGGTGAGGGTGAGCACGCGCGGGTCTAAGCCGAATTCGTTTGCGATCCCTAGGCTCATGGGCAGGAGCATGGCCACCACCGCGGCGTTACTCATGGCCTCGGTGAGTGCCAGCGATAGGGCTGAGAGCAGAAGAATTACTACAGTGCCGTTTGACGCCCACTGGCTCAGCGTGGCTTGGGCAACCCAACTCGCTGCTCCAGAGCGATTCAGTGCCGAACCAAGGCAAATCGCCCCGCCGTACATGAGCAGGACCCCCCAGTTCACATAGCCCTCGATTTCTGCCCACCGCACGAGCCGCAGAAGGAACAACACCACCACAGCAGCCATCGCTACACTCGCGAGACCGAACTCTTCGCCGAGGAAGATCCAAGCCGAGAGTGTGACTAACGTAACGAGACCAATGGCACGTTCCTGGTAGCGCATTCGACCTAGCCCCAGGCGCCGCTCGTGCAGCACTTCGTCTGCCGCCTTGACGCTCTCAATGTCGATGGGGAAGAACCACAAGATCAGCCCGTAAGCGACTGCCGTTAAGGCTACGACGAGTGGAAAGATCGCGGCGCTCCACTCAAAAAAGGAAAACGATTTGCCAGTCGTCTCCCGCAAGATGCCGATCGCTAGCGGCGCGCGAGCGCCGCCCAACAGGGTTGCAATTCCACCGATGGTCGACCCCCAGGCCATGGCCAGAAATAGTGCTTTCCCATAGTGGCTCTTTCGGCCCGGTAAACGAAGCACTTTGGTCATTTCGGCGATGATCGGAAAGTTCATTGCCGCTACCGCATGCTCCGACATGAAAAACGCCATCGTCACGTTGAGAAGAAGTACGCTGCGCAAAAGACCACGTGGGGTACGGCCAAAGCGATCGAGGATGGCGAGCGCAATCCGTGTGCTCAAGCCCGATTTCATCAAACAGGCAGCGAGGATGAAGGCACCGAGGATGAAAAATAGGGCCTCATTACCAAACAGCCCGTATGCTTGCGCGGGCGTGAGAACCCCGGTCAGGGGGATGAGAACAATGGCGAGCAAGCTTGTAATCATCAAGGGCAGCACATTGAGCACCCAGAACGCCACGCATACGACAAACACCGCAAGCGCGCGTTGTCCCTGAGGGGAAAGCCCTTCCGGAGGTGGAGTGGTGACGCTCCACCACAGGACGGCTCCTGCCAACAACCACAAGCCCCAATAGGCGATGATCGGGAGTACGACACGCCAAAGCGGTCTTGTGTCCACAATAAATCGTGGCCCACTGCCATGGGTTGGGGCGGAACCCGCAGGTTGGGGTGTCTGCATAGCGCCTTATCCAGAACCCTCGTATTCGTGTTCGGCAAGGCACCGCACCCGGAGGCTCCGCCGCAGGCGGGCGAGGTTGCGTACGGCAAGGAGTTCGAGGCGGCTTTTCAAGCAGCCGCGTTTGGTGAGATTCGTACGGGCAGCTTCCGTTGCCGGCAGGTCCAGGGGACCCAGTAGGTGCGGCCACGCAGGCAACCAGGGGCGCGGCGGGGCGTTCGGTAGGAGGAGGCTTTGAAGCTGATGAAGGAGAGCGGTCGCCTCGTCGCTCGAGGAAGAGAAAGCCAGCGGCATTGTACGCGAGTGAGACAACGGGTGCGTGGGTACGAAGAACGGCAGGACATTCCAACTGATCAGCTCTTCGATCAACTCGCTCAGTTCCGTGACGGGACAAGCACCGAGCAGAAGCTCCGTCCACACCGTGCCACGGGGAAAAATCTTCCCCGCATGGCGAAGTGCCTGCAGGTAACGAGAGCGCCCAATATAGCGAGCACGCCCAGGCCAGAGACGCTCGAGCGAGGGCACGTTGGGGACTTCGAGATTGAAGCTGATGCCGTCAACGCCGATTGCGTAAGCGTGGTCAATCCAGCGCAAAGTACGCGGCGGGTGCAGTGCAGCAAGCACAAGGGCCGAGGTATGCCGGCGAATCGCTTTCACCAGCGGTTCGATTTCCTGTACACCGCCGTCATCGGCATCGAACGAGGCTGCGGGTAGAAAGACATACTGGAGGGCACGCTCCCGAAACGCCAGTGAGGTTGCTTCAGCGGCCTCGTAAGCTGTGACGCCGAACGAGCGCTCGTTCTCGGAGCGAGAACCCACACGGCAAAATCGACATGCGATGCCCGAGATGCTGTAGCCGCACGCTTGGCGACCGCCCAAGACCAGCGTTGAGCCATACACCTGCGCGAAGTCACCGATGCGCCTGCCAGAGCTTGTCGATTGTCCATAAAACGAGGGAGGGGGCGGAGCAGTGACCGAGTGGCAGTCCGAGCCGCTGCGCAATTGGAGCCTCCCCCCTGCCTTCACGAGAGTCCAGACCGGCGGTGCAACGGAACTGGTGTGCACAAGGGGGGTGACGGTAAAACCTTCTGCAAGCTGGAGTTCGAGCCGCTGCTGAGCCACGCCGACCGCGAGCCAGTGACCTTGGACCCGTAGGGTTTCCAGTGCGGACTCGTCCAGGTGGACACCATGCAATAGGAGGGAGGCCTTAATTGGCAGAGTGTGCCCCGTGGAGCTGGAAGCGCTCTCGATGGAGGATCCCCGTTCAGTTGCGGCCACAGTAGCCACAGCGGAACCTCTCCTGCTCGTGGATTTGCTCAATCTCTCCGGTTCTGGTGTCATACCGAAACAGCATTGGAGTGCGCAGCGGGCACGGTGCTACAATATACCGTAGTGCGAGTGCGGCCGCCCATGAGGCACACCACTGCAAACTATCAAGCGGCTCTCCTGTGGCGGTTTGCTCAGCGACGAACGCGTGAAACCAGCCTGCGCAGGAAGGGGAAAGCTCGGGCGACGGGGCGACGCCGACCAGTCCGTGGGAACTAGCCGCACGCACCCACAGTGCTGTGGGTCGGTATGGAGATGACAGAAAAATGCGGTGCCAATCTGGCAGGCTGAAACTGGTGTCGATGAACAGGGAAGGCCTTCCGGAGAGCAACAGGCCTTCGAGCGGGGATAACCGAGTATCGGGCCAGGTCTCGCGCTTTGTGAGCGCGGATATCAACGTCTCGGCTAATCGAAGCTGACCAACTCCAGCCCGCGCCAAGCTGCTGGCCAGTGCTTCGGTGAGAGAACCCCTTCCGGAGATCACGATTTCGGAGTGCAGCACACGGAGCTGCCCGTGGGCGCCGAAGTTCGACACCAAAATTTGGCGCGAGTAGCGCTCGAGTTGCGGCTCTGTCAGCTCCAAACGCTCGCTCACCTTGAAGTTCGCTCCGACAGCATCCGTTCCAGGCGTGCGCGCCGTTCGCGCCAGCCCACCCAGAGATTCGTGCTGAGGTAGCGATCGCCAAAATCCGGAAAAATGACCACGAGAACACCTTCGGAAAGTTCCCGGGCTACGGTCAGTGCGCCCACCATTGCGGCTCCGGAGGATTGACCCATGACTAACCCTTCTTCCTCGCCGAGCCGGTAGACCATTTCGTAAGCTGCATCCGTACTGACGGGAATTTTTCGGTCCAGCTCTTCTTCATGGTAAATTCCCGGCACGATCGAACTGGCCATGTGTTTTAGCCCTTCGAGGCCGTGCCACGCGTCGTCCGGCTCCACAGCAATCACTTGAATGCCAGGATTTTGTTGTTTGAGGTAACGGCCTGTTCCCATGATCGTGCCGCCCGTGCCGATGCCAGCGATAAAGTGCGTGATTTGGCCGTGCGTATCCCGCCAAATCTCTGGCCCTGTGCTTTCGTAATGTGCCCGAGGATTGACCTCGTTAAAGTACTGGTCGGGCTTGAAATACTTTTCTGGGTTTTCTGCAATGATTTTCCGGCAGAGGCGAATGGCGCCGTCGGAGCCTTCGAGTGGGTCGCTAAAGATCACCTTCGCCCCATAGGCAGCCACGATCTTCTTTCGCTCCCGGCTCACGTTCGCCGGCATCACCAGCTCTACTGGGTAGCCCAGGACAGCGCCCGCCATCGCCAGGGCAATGCCGGTATTTCCGGAGGTCGAGTCAATGATCGTCTTTCCAGGACGTAGCTTTCCCGTTCGCAACCCGTCCCGCACCATCCATACGGCAGGACGGTCTTTCACCGACCCTCCGGGGTTCAAGCCTTCAAGCTTGGCGTAAATCCGCACACGCGGACTCACAGCGTCCCGCACGCGGCGAATCTCAACCAGGGGCGTATTCCCCACAAGGTCGAGTACGGAGTCGACCTTCCGTGGCCGCAGCGTCTTACCTGGACGCGGAAGGGCGGGTGCCTTGGTCACTCAAACTCCCCCGGCGATCGCGGGGACTATGGAAATTTCATCCCCGTCCTTCACCGGCGTCTCGAGAGAGTTGAGGAAGCGGATGTCGTCGCCGTTGACGTAAATGTTCACGAACTTCCGCACTTTCCCGGTTTCGTCGCAAATGCGTTCTTTGATGCCGGGATGGCGCTTCTCCAAGTCGTCGACGACCATCCCGATGGTGGCACCGGAGGCGGTAACTTCCTCTTGCCCACCGGTAAAACGCCGCAGTGGCGTGGGAATGCGTACGCGAACCGTCATCACTTGTTCCTCCTTGCTTTCCAGATGGCGACGAATGCTGCCTGGAAGCTGCCAAGCTTTGCCAGCGTGTGGTAGTGCCTTCGGCTAAACGGTGCAAGGTTTCACGATAGTCAGTGCATGGCGGCCGAGAGCTGACCAGTGCCCGCGCAAAGAACACACTCCGGCTCCGGGGCAAACGGCACGATCCGAATTGTCGCTCGATAGGCATCCACGTACAAAAGTTTACGCACGAGCATGCTTTCTCTGCGACCAGATAACCAAGAAATTGCTTCAAGTGCGAGCCGTCCACCGAGGAGCTGCACCACCCCAGGAATGATCCCGGCCTGCTGGCAGGAGGTCTCGTTGGCCGTTCCGGAAACATTCACGACACAGCGCAGGCAGCCCGGTTCACCCGGCAATGCGGTGAGCGCTTGACCACGCCACCCGACCGCGCCTGCATGCGCGATGGGGCGGCCACACGCAAGGGCAAGGTCATGGAGCCAGAGCTTGGTGTTCCATCCATCAGTGGCATCGATGACCCAATCGTGAGATTCAATCAGCGTGGCGGCGTTGTGATCGCCCAATGCGATCGGTAGCGGCTCGATGCGGACGCGCGGATAGCGAGTGGCCAACTTGCGAGCCGCAACCTCGGCCTTTGGCGCGCCGAGATCGCCCTCATCGAAGAGGAGCTGGCGGTGGAGGTTAGAGACGCTGACCGTGTCGGGATCCACAAGGGTCAACTGTCCTGCGCCGTGCGCCGCGAGGATTTGCGCCGCTGGCGACCCAAGCCCGCCCACGCCGACGATTAAAATGCGGGCATCAGCGAGACAACGAGGGGCGTACACGTCACTAGGTTTCCCGCCACGGAGGGTTTAATAGTAGGTCCGCCCCCGGCCGAACGGGTCGAAGCCCGTTCCTAGCGCTGGCGCCGGAAAGCCGCTTGCGCGGGACGGAAGCTGAGCGGGCTGGGGGGGAGGGACCTGCGCGGTTTCGAACATGTCGCTCACGCGACTGCGACCATTCAACGCAAGTAGAACGTCTACTGCGTTAGCCTGTGTCGCGAAAGTGCTTGACTGGTCTTGTAGCCTTTGCAAGGCGCGTTGTGCGGCAACGGCTTGAGGTGTTCCGGGGCGCAGCTCAGTGACTGCACGGTAGGCAAGCGCGGCACGGTCGACCAAGCCACGAGAGCGGTAATAGCGGGCGAGTTGGAGCAGTCCGCGAGCGGCCTCTTCAGTATCGCCGTAGCGGGCCGCCAGTTCCACAATCCGCGTTTCCGCGGCTTTCCAATTTCCGCGCCGGGAGTAGAACTCTGCAATGTAAAGCTCATGTGCGGCCAAACGCTGACGGCAGCGCTTTAGTTCCGAGCGGGCCAACTCCGCGTAAGGGCTTTCCGGATACTGACGCACCACGGTGAGAAAGTACGTTTGCGCGTTTTGCGCAGCCGTCTGGTCGCGGTCGTAGTCCAACATTTGGCGCGCGTAGCACATGCCGAGCAGGTAGCCGATAAAGGGCAAGTGGGGGCTGGTTGGGTGGCGGCGCTGGAAGTCCGTCAAGGCAACGACGGCCTCGGGGTAGCGGCCATCGAGGTACTGTGCGTGGGCGATCCGCAGTTCTGCTTCTTCAACAAAGTCGCTGAAGGGATGCTGATCGAGGAGTTCCCGGTATTCCGAGGTTGCAGCCCCGAACGCACCGTTGCGAAAGTGTTCGCTCGCTGAGGCGAAGTATTCGGCGGCACTCTTGGGTTTTTTCGCCGCGCATCCTATCGCCACACTGGCGAGAACGGCAACGACCCACGCGCTCCACCGCGTCATGGCAAACCTCCTTCGCGCTAAACATGAAGTGAATCGAACTGCACGGTCCACGAACTTAGCGGTTTGGAGCTCGAGGGCCAGGTTCGTGCCTGCGCCCGCGGGTGCTCATCGTCTCCTTCGCTGTCGCACCGCCTGCGCTTTCGGATACTCGGCCAGGGCTGCCTCCAAACGCTCGACGAAGAGGCGAAATGAAGGGTCTCCTTGGACGACGAGATCGTCATACAGCTCCTCGATGTGGGTTTGCTGCAAGGCGACGAGCGTGCTCGTCGCCTCGTCGAAGCTTTGGCTGTTTCCCACCCGCTGCTCGAGTTCGGTGAGGCGTTGTTCCAGCTGTTCAATGCGCTCGCCGAATTCTGGCAGGAAGTCGCCAGACTCGTCGCGCTCCTGAAGACTGAGCAATTCCTCGCGAAGCACTTTCGCGTGGGTTTCCTCAAGGAACGCAAGTTCGTGGCAAAGTTCGCGTCGATCAGGATCATGGGAAAACTGCTCGGCGAGCCGCCAGTATAGGGCCGCGCTGCGTTCGGCGAGTGCGCTGCAGCGTTCGAGGATCTCGGCAAGGTACATGATTCCTGTCCTCCGTTCGTCTGCCCAACAATGAATTAGCCGGCCATGGAGGACAAGAGGCGGTCCGTCACAAAAAATGGCCCCCAAAGGATTTTGGGGGCCAGGGAGAAGCGGGTGACCGGGGTCGAACCGGCGACCTTATGCTTGGCAAGCATACGCTCTAGCCAGCTGAGCTACACCCGCGAACACACCAGTCTGTAGCGCAGGCGGTTTTTGAAGTCAAAGCCGCAGGCCAACGGCACAGCAGTCACGGCCCTTCGACGGTGATTGGGTACTCGTCCACGTCGGACACGTTGTTCGTGGGGTCGCGCAATGTCACTTTCGCAATGTACTCACCCGGCTTTGCGTACGTGTGCTGCGCGCGTACAAAGGCGTAGTCGGCCTTGTCCGGTGGCTGCTCCGGTTTCATTCCCGTAAGTGGTGGCGACCCATCGCCGAAGTCCCAATCGAACTCACCGGGTGCATCCGAGCAAAGCCCTTCGGCGGTGAACCGCACTTCGAGCGGGGCGGGGCCGCGTTCGACGTCGGGCGTTAGAATCACGACGCAGCCGGGTGGGGGCGGGGAAGCTGGGGCTGCAACGGCGGCAGGTGATTCTGCAGCCACCGGTGGCTTAGGCAATTGGCCTTGCTCCGGAAGCAATGGTGGAGGTGCTAAGTCACGTTCACAGCTCCGGCAGCCAGCCCATTGCAACACCGCAACAGCAAGCACAAGGCGACATCCCCAAGTTCGCAGTCCGATCATCATGAGTCCTTCCCTAGCTCTCGTGGTGGCAAGCACACCGTCAGCCGCGTGCTGATAGAGAAGCAAGTCTGCGCTTGCAAAGTTTCCGCGGCACAGCAGAAAAGTAGCAGATTGGCTTGTGCGCCCAGGGGCTGGTCGTTAGGTTGCGCCGCCAAACCGCCCTTGCTAAGCGATCGCGCACTCGCTCAGTTCGGCGGCGTACCCAAGTGGCTAAGGGAGAGGTCTGCAAAACCTCGATGCAGCGGTTCGAATCCGCTCGCCGCCTTAACCAGTTGTTCGCGAAACACCGGGCGCGAGCCCCACGAGTTCACGAGAGCTTGGCAAGTACCGAGTCTGCGCTCGATACGCTCAAGCCCGGGCCAGGTTCCACTAGCAATTCTCGCACGACGCCATCTTCGACGATCATCGCATAGCGTTGCGATCGCAAGCCCATGCCGAAGCCGGACGCATCGAGTTCCAAGCCGACTGCCTTGGTGAACTCCGCATTGCCGTCTGCCAGGAGGCGAACCTTGCCGGTCGCCCCGCTCGCCTTGCCCCAAGCGCCCATGACGAAAGCATCGTTCACAGCGATGCAGACGATCTCGTCGACACCTTTGGCCTTGATTTCATCAGCCTTCTCAATGAAGCCAGGCAGGTGTTTGGCTGAGCATGTCGGTGTGAAGGCACCGGGCACAGCAAACAATACGACCTTCTTCCCCTTGAAAATTTCCTCCAAGCTGACGTCGCGCGGACCATTGTCGGTCATCTCTTTGAGCTTGAGGTGCAACGGCAACCGGTCTCCAACTTTAATGGCCATTTTTCCTTCCTCCTCTTCTTCACATGGTGAGCGGAACCTCAAGGATTCCCATTCGCCTTGAAGCCTACTTCTTTGTGTGACCCGTCACAAAAAGGCTTGTTCGCCGAATGTCCGCACCGGCATAAGTAAAAGGGCCTCTCCGGAATCGGGATGGGGTTTTTCTTCGCATCCAACAGCTCGACATCCCCGTGAACCTCGTAGGGACCGTCCTTCAGTACCTTAATTTTCACGTCGGGCATGGGCAGACCTCCTCTCTGCGAGGCAATTGGCTACCGACTCCGCGTGCCGAGCGCAAGCGACCGCGCTCCGTTGCGCACCAAAGCGGGTGCGTTGTTTCCCGAACCGGTAGCTCTTCGCTTCGCACTGCTTCGCAGATCAGGCCGATGTTCATTCCATCACAGGGAGGCCCGCTGGGCTTAGGGTGCTGCTGCTGGCTTTTCGAAAATTGCCAGGATGTCCGCCTTGAGAAATTCGAGGGCCGGACGATCGATCAAGCGCTCGAATAAGAGCGAAAGTACGTAGAGCGGCTTCACGAATCCGAACGAATGAGCCAGCCCGTGACGGGTAATGCGCGCCTCTCGCAAGCCGGCTTGCTCAGCTAACCGGCGCAGTGCCGAAACGGTATTCGCTCGATACCAGCTAGGAAACACATCGTCCTCGAAACTCCGCCATTCGCGCCGATTAAGGAAATACGTAAGTCGCTTGTATGCGAGATGGAACCAATGCGGCGTGAGTCGGGCGACGATCATGGCAGAGTTCCAGTTATTCGGCGTGAACACGATAAAACGCGCACCCGGGGCCGCAACACGTGCGACTTCTGCAAACACGTCCTCGGGACGTTCGAGGTGCTCGGCCACCATCGATGCAGTGACTAAAGTGAACACCCCGTCGCGGAACGGTAAGGCGGCAGCATCAGCGAGGACCAGATGGCGCAACGTCTCATGTTGTTGTAGATGAGGTCGCGGTCGCACCCAATGACCGGGGGAGCCCGCCGCGTGAGCGCCCGGTTGAGCTCGCTGTTTCCTGTGAGACGCCGGCCGCACCCGAGATCGAGCCAAACAGTGCGAGCATCAACTGCTTCAGCAAGCAGCCGTTCATACGCTCGTTTCGGCGACCCGTAGGTTGGGTAGTACCGTCGGATCAAAGCCGCATTCTTGCCGTGCACTGGTTTATTCCTCCGAAAGAATGAGAGAAGATTGAACGTACTGCGGAACTGCCGAGACCTGGCGCGGCTGGCTACCTATCACCGTTACGAGCGCTTGCAAGTTGGGCCGGCGTGGCCTTACACCGCAGCCGTTGGCCGCTTCAGGAGCGCCCGGATCCTTCTGTTCGCGGCTGACCACTGTCTTGGGGGTAGCCAGTTTGGAGCCGCTCCCGCAGGCGCATAAGGAACTCCCGCTGCGCGGGGATCATCAGGGGTTCCGCTCGGTCCAACGGGTAAAAGCGACACACATCCACCTCGTGCCCGTCGGACTTGATGCAGCGGCCTCGCTCGTCAATCGCCGCAGCACTTCTCGGATCGAGAACGGCCCAGTAACCGTGCACAACCTTACCGGACTTTTGTCGGATCGTGCCAAGGTCACCAACAATGTGGACGTCGAGGCCGGTCTCCTCTTTCGTTTCGCGTACCGCCGCCTCTTCCGGTTGCTCCCCGGGTTCTACGTGCCCCTTGGGGATTCCGAACAGAGGTTTTCGGAAGGTCGCCCCGCGGGGGTGAACGAGAAGGACTTCGGTTACTCCGTTGTGGACGCGGGTGACGACACAACCGGCAGAAACTTCTTTGCCTCGTTTGGAGGCTGTTTGCTTACTTGCCCGCGGGCTCTTCGATGGCGTTGGTCCTGACGACACTCGAGTAAAAGTAGCCGCTATCTTTAACGATCCGTTGCTGCGAGTCGAAGTCGACGTACACGATTCCGAAGCGTTGCGTGTAACCAAAGGTCCACTCGAAGTTGTCGAGCAAGGACCAGCAGAAATACCCTCGCAGCGGCACCCCATCGGCAATTGCACGAGCGGCGCGGAGAAGGTGCTGGTGGAGGTACTCCACTCGTTCGGGATCCGCTACCCGGCCATCCCGCACCTGGTCGGGGTAGGAGGCACCATTTTCGGTTATAAAAATTGCCGGCCGGCCGTAGTCGCGGGTGATTCGCACCAGTGAGTCGTACAAATGGTCAGGATAGACTTCCCATCCCATTGCAGTGTGCGGCTTGCCCACTTGCGCCACCTGCGTAGCGGCGAGCACAGGTACACTCGGCTCGTGGCGCACGACCGCGCGCGTGTAACTGTTATGACCGAAGAAGTCGATCGGTGGCGCGAGGTGCTCGTCATCGTCAATCACGAGACGTGGGTCGAACGCGGCGAGCATTGCGCGCGCCTCGGCTGGGTAGTGACCCAGCAAACTCGGCTCCCAAAACCACCGGTTGACCAAACAATCCCAGCGTTCCGCCGCAGCTTTGTCTTCGGGGGAATCTGATGCGGGATACACGGGTAGGGAAACGTGGGTGATCCCGACTTGAGTTTTAGGGCACAGGGCGCGCAGTGCCCGCACCGCAAGGCTGTGCGCCACGTTTAAGTTGTGGGAAACTTGAACCGCTGCCGCAATGTCTTGCTTTGCCGGAGGGTGAAGGCCCAACACGTAGCCAGCAACAACCACCGCGAGAGGTTCATTGAGCGTAATCCAGTGGGCGACACGATCACCCAGACGGAGCGCACCCGCGGCCACATCCTCGGCAAAAGCTTCGGCAGTGAGGCGCGACTCCCAACCGCCGCATTCTTGCAAGGCCTGGGGCAGGTCCCAGTGGTACAGAGTCACGAACGGTTCGATTCCTCGCGCGCAGAGGGTATCGACGAGGCGGTCGTAGAAATCGAGTCCCGCCGTATTCATCACGCCGTGACCTGAAGGGAAGATGCGCGGCCAGGAGATGGAAAAGCGGTAGGCCTTGAGTCCTAAGCGAGCCATCAGATCGATGTCCTCGCGGTACCGGTGGTAGTGGTCGCAAGCGACGTCTCCAGTGCTATCGTCGACAATCTTGCCGGGCGTGTGGGTGAACGTATCCCAAATGGAGGGGCCTTTACCGTCTTCGTTCCACGCGCCTTCAATCTGATAGGCGGAGGTGGCCGTACCCCAAACAAATCCAGCGGGAAACGTTGCCATTAAACCCCTCGCTCTCGACGTTCGTGTCGCCGTGCGTTGCGCGGTCGCGTCCCGCCCCGGGTCTTTGCCGGCTCTGCCTCCAATCGTGAGCGCAAGCGCTCGCGCGCCTCGACCAAGCGGCGAAAGGCGTTGGCAAGTTCAGGATCTCGCACGCGCGCAACCTCTGCTTCCCAGTTGGCAAGCGGCTCGACAGCGCTCTTCGGCAAACTGGGAGCGGCTACACGCGGTCTGTCGGAATTGGCCTTTGAGCGCGGGCTCCCAACGACGATGACCAAGTCCCGCACACGACCGGGACCAACGTGGGCGTTGATGCTGTCGAGCAGCTGTGGCTTTAAAAACTCCAATTCCTGCCGCCACGTTGCCGAGGCGGCGAGCAGCAACAACACGCCGTTACGCAGCTCCAGCGGTTGAACCCGCCGCGCAATTTGCTGGCCGACCACGGCTTCCCATTGCGCGAATAAACGGTAAACATCGAGGTTTTGCTCTGCATCGAGCCGGCGCAAAATTCCGCGCAAAGTTTCCGCTAAAGGCGTGCAAGTGGAAGCACCTTCGGCTTTGTTCATTCCAGGGGCAAGATTACCTGGTTTTTTCCAGTATGACTAGCTTCAACGGCGCGGCACCGGGGCCGCACGAGCGAGGCGCATTCAGGGCAAGGGACCCATAGAAACCCGCCGTCACCGAAGATGGTCCGCATTCTTGACTACCACAACATGTTGTGGGATAGAGACATTCCATCCACAACAGATAGCGTTGGTGAGCGAAGGGTTTGCAGGAAGACATGGGAGGAAGCATGGCCAACGGAGCACAGAAGAGGAAGCGAGAGCGGCCAGCAACAGCCGCCTTTGAAGTCAATCAGCTCGAGCAGCGTGGCTCGAACCGGGGCTTGCGTGTTCAGCGTTATTTTACGCAACCGGGAGTCGATCCGTTCGACTGCGTTGAGTGGGAAGTTCGCAAGGCCGTGATCACCGGGGAGAAGGGGGAAGTTGTTTTCGAGCAGGACAACGTCGAGGTTCCCAAGGCGTGGTCACAGTTGGCCACGAGCGTGGTCGTGTCGAAGTACTTCCGGGGGCCTTTGGGCAGCCCTGAGCGCGAGCGCAGCGTCCGGCAGTTAATCGGACGGGTGGTGAGAACACTGCGTTCGTGGGGAGAACGGCAAGGGTATTTTGCGACCCAGGCGGACGCGGAGGCCTTTTCCGCCGAGTTAACGCATCTGCTGTTGGAGCAGAAGATGGCCTTCAACAGCCCCGTGTGGTTCAACGTGGGCATCGAAGAGCGCCCGCAGTGCTCGGCGTGTTTCATCTTGTCGGTGGACGACACGATGGAGTCGATCCTCAACTGGTATCGTAACGAGGGCATCATTTTTAAGGGTGGCTCTGGTTCCGGAGTAAACCTGTCGCGGATTCGGTCGTCGAAGGAAAAGCTTGCCGGAGGTGGCACGGCTTCGGGCCCCGTCTCGTTCATGAAGGCGGCGGACGCCTCTGCGGGCGTGATCAAATCCGGAGGCAAGACGCGGCGCGCCGCAAAAATGGTAGTGCTGAACGTCGACCATCCGGACATCGTGGAGTTCATTCGCTGTAAGGAAGAAGAAGAGAAGAAGGCGTGGGCGCTCATCGACGCCGGATACGATGGCTCCCTCGATGGGCCGGCGTACAGCTCGGTGTTCTTTCAGAACGCGAACAACTCTGTGCGTGTGCCCGATGCGTTCATGCGTGCAGTGGAAAACGACGGTGTTTGGCACACGCGTTACGTGCTCACGGGAGAGATTTGCGAGGAGTATCGCGCTCGAGACTTGTTCCGTATGATCGCCGAGGCTGCTTGGGTTTGTGGCGACCCGGGTATGCAGTTCGATACCACGATTAATGACTGGCACACCTGCCCCAACGCGGGCCGCATCAACGCTTCGAATCCGTGCTCCGAGTACATGCACCTTGACAACTCGGCGTGCAATCTCGCCTCGCTCAATCTGATGAAATTTGTTGATGAGGGTGGAAACTTTGACGTCGCTGCCTTCCGGCACGCGGTGGACATTACCATCCTTGCCCAGGATATCATCGTGGACAACTCGAGCTACCCTACGCCTGAGATCGAGCGTAACGCACGACGCTACCGCCAACTCGGCTTGGGATATGCCAATTTGGGCGCGTTGCTGATGTCGCTCGGCTTGCCGTACGACTCCGACGCGGGGCGAGAGTACGCAGCGGCGGTGACTGCTTTGATGTGCGGGGAAGCGTATTTGCAGTCTTGCCGAATTGCGGAAGCGATGGGTCCGTTCGAAGGCTACGGTGCTGATCGTGACGGCATGCTGCGCGTGCTGCGCAAACACGCGAGTTACGCACACAAGCTTGACCCCAGTCTTGTGCCCCTGGAGCTGCTGACCGGGGCACGGCGAACGTGGGACGAGGTGGTGACGACGAGCGAGCGCGTCGGGGTGCGGAACTCCCAGGTGACCGTGCTCGCACCTACTGGGACGATTGCGTTCATGATGGATTGCGACACCACAGGTGTGGAGCCGGACATCGCGCTTGTGAAATACAAAAAGCTCGTCGGTGGCGGGATGCTGAAGATCGTGAACTCCACCGTACCGCGGGCACTCAAGCGGTTGGGCTACGAATCGAGCGAAATTCAGAGCATCGTGGAATATATCGACGAACATGACACAATTGAGGGGGCGCCCGGCTTGCGGGAAGAGCACCTACCGGTCTTCGACTGCGCATTCAAACCAGCACGGGGCAGCCGCTCCATTCATTACATGGGTCATTTGCGGATGATGGGTGCGGTGCAGCCGTTTATTTCCGGTGCCATTTCCAAAACCATCAACATGCCAAACAGCGCTACCGTCCAGGACATCATGGATGCGTACATGGCGGCGTGGCGCCTGGGTCTCAAAGCGGTGGCTGTATATCGTGACGGTTGCAAGCGTACTCAGCCGCTCAATACGGCAAGGGGCGGCGGTAAGGCGAACACGGCTGCTCAGGAGTTTCAACCGGTGCGCCGGAGGTTACCGAACGACTGCCAATCGATTCGCCACAAGTTCGATATCGCCGGACACGAGGGATACATCCACGTAGGTCTGTACGAGGATGGCAAGCCAGGAGAGATTTTCATCAAGATTGCCAAGGAAGGGAGCACGGTCTCGGGTTTGATGGACACCATTGGCATCCTGACCTCCATGGCCTTGCAATATGGAGTGCCCTTGGAAGTCTTGGTCGATAAGTTCAGTCACGTGCGCTTCGAACCTTCCGGTTTTACCAAGAATCCAGACATTCCGTTTGCGAAGTCGTTGATCGACTACATCTTCCGTTTCCTGGGTTCACGGTTTCTGAGTCCCGAGCAGCGTTCGCAGATGGGAATCTCGATCACCCCGAGCGAGGGCGCCGCTGGTCCGGGGTCGAGTAGCTCTTCAGAGCTTCAACCCGGAGGGAGCGTTGCTGCACTGGGTTTTAGCCCTCAGGCCGACGCCCCGAGCTGCCAGGACTGTGGCGCAATCATGGTGCGCAACGGCAGTTGCTACAAGTGCATGAATTGCGGAGCAACCAGTGGTTGTTCCTGATATTCGAGCGATCCGCAGCAAGGGGGCGCGCCAAACAAGGTGTGCGGGGAGGTGGCGGTGGCCGAAGGTTCGGGTGGGGCGCCTGCATCTCTGCAGGCGCCCCACGGGGTGTGCGAGGAGCTCGCTTCAAGAAGCAGCCAGCGGCTCCGCCATTGCCGATCTTTAGGGCTTACGGCGTGTGCTTAACTTTCCTGGCCTGCGTGAGCGCGCAGGCGCTGAAACAAAGCCTGTTTGTAGTGATCGATCAGGGCCTTACTCTCGAGCGGTGACTCCCCCAACATAAACTGTTGCGCGAGCACACCCACGAGCGTGACTAGGATAAGCGCTGCTTCCCGCGCGGGGTCCAACTCCGGACGAAACACGCGGCGCTGCTGCCCCCGCGCGATAATCTCTGCGAACGATTCACGAAACGCGCGGTAGAGGCCGTTTACCCGCTGCACGCTGTCGCTGCTTGCGCCGCCGGGCGATGGCTCTGCGCTAGCTAATTCGCCGCGGAGCATCAGCGTCATGAAGAAGCGAACCGAGTACACGTTGTCGTTGACGAACTGGTAGAACGACTCGATGAGCCGTCCGATCTGCTCAGGTTCCTCTAGTCCAGCAAGCTCCTCACGGTCGATGTGGTAGGGCTCCAAGTTCTTTTGTAGGGCACTGAGGTAAAGCTGACGCTTGTTATCGAAGTGCCAGAAGATCAGTGCCTTACTTACCTTCGCTGCACGCGCCACTTGAGCCAACGACGTCGACTCGTAGCCGCGTTCCGCGAACAGACGAGCGGCAGCGGCCAGAATCTTCTCCCGCGCGGCACGGATGTCTTCGGGCGGACGGTGGCTTTCCTCGGTCATGTTCATCCCCTACGGAAACAGCCGAATTGAGTCAACGAAGAGAAGGAGCCAAAGAAGTTGTATATCGTTCCCTGCCCTTGGGTGCACAGAGGAAACTCTGTGGTTGGCTGCGCCTTCGGTATCGACTCAATGCTCTGGCCTGGGCCGGCCCAGCGCTAAAGCAGCGAAGTGGCGCAAGCTTTCGTCGGGATGCTCAGCGGCTACGCGCTCCAAGATGGGTCGCGCGGTATTGCCCATTTCAGCCAAAGCAAGAAGGGCCGCCGCGGCGTAGCGAGAATTTCCACTGGAGAGCGCGTCTTCCAGGTGTGGGATGGCGCCTGGTCCAACCCGCGCTGCGCTGGTGGCAGCGGCACGGCGCACAGACTCGTCCCGATCATCCATCAGTCTCAGCAGGCGCGTCAAGTGATCGGGTATCGGCGCGAGCGACTGCGCCAGTGCGCGCCGCACGCTCGGTGCTGGATCGACAGCGAGCTTCTCGATGAGGTCGGCCAGCGCGAAACTTCCGGCCGCGCGAGCGGCAAGGATGCGCCAGTCCTCTCGGGGATCACCCGCCCAAGCCGCAGCGGGCTCGACAATGGCTGGATCACGCCAAGAGAGCAAGGCATCCCAAGCCTGCGCTGCCAACTCGTCGTTGTGCGATCGGGCGAGATGCAACACCGGCTCCCGCAGAATTCGCAAGCTCCGCTTGCGGACGAGAGACAACGCACTCTGCCGGACGGTAGGCTCAGTGTGACGCAGAGCTCTGGTGAGCGCGTCGATCACATCAGGGTCTTGGAGCTGCATGTCGTCCGCACTACTGGCCAGAATTTCCAGTGCAGCTACAGACAAGCGCGCCTCACCGAGAGCAGCGATTTGGGCGAGCGCTCTGGTACCGGCGATTCCAGCGCGGACGCTGGGCTCGAGGGTCACATAGTTTTTCAGAGAGTCAAGGGAAGCCGGGCCAGGGCTGCGGACAAAGGCGTCGCCATTGGCGGCAACGCTGAAGATCTTTTTAGAACGCACCTGCGGGGGAAAGCGGTGGAGCCACAAGCTGGTCGAAGATAGCGGGGCCAGGGCGAGGAGCACTTGGTCGTTGCGAGAAAACCGTGGCGGCCTGCGGGAAGCTAGTTCCTCCCACGCAATCTCCACACGTTCCCCTCGGGCTAGCGGGCCCGAGAGAGATTCCTCCACAGTGACCACAGCACGGTAGCCGACCCGGTCGATGCGGGCGACCCGTTCGATTCGCACGACGGCGTACCCACTGGCGACCGACACGGCTCCGAGCAGCGCGGCTGGATCCTCCTGCGCTGGCGGCGCCTGTTCTGCTTGGCGACAACCGTAAAGGGTTAGGACGACGCAAAGATAGATGGAGAGGACCGTTGGCCACCACATGGCCGCTGATTAGCGGCTAGCCAAAGGCGCTTGGAAGCCCGGCGTGCCATCGACGTCTGCGTACAGAGCATTGGTGGCCGCAAGTGCCAAGGTTCCCAGCTCTCCGAGATTTCCATCCAGCAAATCGGCCAAAGTACGGTTACTCTCGGCGCGCAGATCTCTGGCAAACACCGGGAACATGGGCTTGGACACCCCATCGGTGCCTTTGACAACCACGACAAACCAGGTGTCTTGAGTTAGGTCACGGAAAGGCACCCTGATCAGCGTTTCCCAACGAGAGGCATTGGCAACGCCGCTGCGGACCATCACTTGATCCCGATCGAAGTCGGTTCCGAGGCGCAACACGCGCGTGGGTACTGCGCCAAAGAGCGTTGGTACGCCGTCGACTCGCAGAGCGGGCTCGGTCGTGGCATTGGCGTAAATCTCAATGGTGTCGTACTCGGCCCACAGCGGCGCTTGGACGTGGATTTCCAAGTCCACGGCACCATTCGTGCTCGTCACGTCCGTGCTCCCCTGCAGGGAAAAGTCGGCAACACCTCCAGATCCATCCGCCGCAAGGAGACGCGCCTGCACGTATGGTCCTTGCCCGCCGACGGCTTTCCCTGCCTTGACCGCACGGGTGAGCTCAGCAGGATCGATCAAGTTCGGCTCATCGCTCGAGGCTGGCGTCCAGGTACGTGCACCGGCCGTGTTGAGGTTGCGAAACTCGTGCGTGTCGGTGTCGGCAATAAAAGTCGTTCGCAGTCCTTGGTTGAGATGATTCATCCAAATCCCAATGCGCTGCTGGAGAAACTGCGCTTGGTGGCTCCGCCCGGCGCCATTCCAAAGCTCGAGCGCGGGGAACGGGAAGAAGAGATTTCCGCCGTTGGGATCGAGCCGAAAAGCCAAGCGTTGTTCCGCGCTCAAGAAGGTTTGCGGGGGAACGAGCGACGTATCGATCCTAAGCGGCGAGAAGAAACTGTCGATGTGGTTAATTTGGATCGTTGTCTCTGGCAAGCTGTTCGGGCCATGGACCGCTAATTCATACAGCTCGGCGGGCGATAGGCTGTACGAGCCGTACTGCGGGAAATCTCTGCCCGGAGGGGCGGCTTTGGCCCAATCCGTGGAGCCACGCGATGGGCGGGTAGGATCGATCCTCAAGGGATACGCATTGAAGTGGCCGTAATCCCACGTGGTGATTTCCTCCCCAATCGTCGCATGCACGAAGTTTCGAAGACCGAGTCGCTCAATCACTGGCGTCAGATCAGTGTGGGCATGGTGATCGGTCACGATCACATTGTCCACGCCCTCCCCGGCAAACTGCAGGGCCCGGTCAGTCAGGTTGACGCGCGAGTCCGCACTGTGAATCGTGTGCACGTGGTAGTCTGCAGAGATGAAGCCCGAGGTATCCACAACGCGGACGATTTCCGCTCGGACGGCAGTTGTCTGCCCAGCGGTGATTTCAATCGGGTGCTCAAACACTGAGTACTCTGGGCCCCTGGAAACGAACACCTGGTACTGGCCGGGTTCGACATCGAATTCCACCGTGCCGTCAGCCCCAGTATACTCCAGCCATACGATGCCAAACGGCACCGGGTCGAAGCCGACGTCGAAGAACGTTCCGGTGCGAACTTGGCCGGCAATCGAATCGAGGGTGATGATCGGTTCAGGGCTCGGGTCGAACCCGACAACGGTCACCCGTGCCGGAACCGGGCGTGGAGAACTGGAGGGGTTCGTCGGCAGCTCCTGGACTTCGACTCGCAGCCGTCCTGTGGCGGGAAGTTCCATGTGCAACTCGGAGGTTTCACCGGCTTGGATCGTCACGCTGTGGAACACTGGGCTCGCGCTTCCACCCTCATACATGTAGCCGCGGCGGGCGGCGGCTACTTGGTACGTGCCCTCGGGAAGTTCTCCCGTGAAGCAGCCGTCCGGCCCGGTCACAAACGGCGCGACGACGCCGCGACCGCGCAAAACACTGACCCGGCTTCCTGCGAGCAGTTGTCCGCCCGCATGCACGCAACCGCGCAACGTGCCGGTGGCGACGCCCTTAACCTCGGTTTCTGCCGTAACGATGTCCCCGCCGCTCCCTTCGCCAACTACGAAGTACCGGGTGTAGCTCCGCGAGCCGCGGGCAGGCACAACAAAATTCGGGTTTTCGCCAAAGATGACCCGGATGATCGACTGGCTTTGCATGACGTAGGACACGCCCGAAACGCTGAAGAAGCTCGACCGGGGCTCCGGGGAGCCAGGAATCGGCAGCGGGACGAGGCCGTAGCTCACGCCCTGCGCTTCACCGTAGCCGATGTAAGTTAGCACTCCCAAATTTGCTGTGAGGATCTCACCCAAGCCGGCGTTGGAGCTTGTCCATTGTTCGAGCTCACCCGAGCCGTTGATGTAGTCCCCGACGTAGAGGCCAAGGTCACGGTCCTCGTTGTTGAAGACCGTGGTGACCATCTTCACGTAGGGCTTATCGGGCTCCAGAATGTAGTCCGTGCAGGCTTCAATGTCGTAGTCCTTGTCGTCCGCCGAATCGGGAAACGTGAGCCCTGCACCGCGGATGATCGTCGACGGATTGACGAAGTCGAGTACGTCATCCGGTCCGCACGTTCGAATGATGGCGGCTGTTCCGTCCTGCCCATCATTGATGATTTCCACGGTTTGCGCGTTGATCACTGTTTCGATGTTGAGCGCGGGTTGAATTTCGAGAAAGTTATCGTTGCCTGGTTTCGCAACCAGCTCGGCATCGATGATGTTGCCTCCGAAGGTGCCGACGCTGTAAAGATCTCGCTGTCCGACGTTTTGGATAACGAAGCGCGCCACGTTGTTGGCCAACAGATAGTCGCCAATGCGGCCATGGGCTAAGGGCCCGCGCAAGAGATCCGCTTCGTTCGTGATCCTGCGAGCAATCGCTCGGGACGGAGGGAGTTGGTCCCCCGGAGGCTCGCCATCGGAGCCACATCCAGAAATGGCCGCCAACGTCAGCAAGGCGAGAACAATCTGCTGTCTGCGTGAGTCCACCGCGCTCTCCTCTTCGATGACAAATCCGTGAAGCTAGCGTTACTACATTGAGCGAGCAGTGCGGGCAAGCGGGCGAATGGGGCTGGGTGTGGATCCCTCCTCGGGCCGAAGCCGTTCGTACGACTGGTGGGTACGCTGGACACGAAGTGGCGCGCAGCGTAATGGGGCCCCATGAGCGGTGTTTGGATCGACGGGGATGCAACCGAGCAGGCGGCAGCCGTGCGTGCTGGCGAGGTGAAGGCTGAGGAGCTTGTCGAAGCTGCAATCGCTCGCATTGAGGAGCTGAATCCACAGATCAACGCAGTGGTCATCCCGCTGTTCGAGCGTGCACTGGAGGCAGCGCGGCAACCGCTCCCTGCAGGGCCATTTCGCGGGGTCCCATTTCTTCTCAAAGACCTGCTTTGCCACACGGCCGGGGATCCTTTTCATTGCGGTTCCAACTATCTCAAGCGGCGGAATTTTCGTGCCACGCAAGACACCTACCTCGCGCAGCGTTTTCGCGCGGCCGGATTCGTGTTGGTGGGTAAGACAAACGTTCCGGAGTTCGGCCCGATCCCGAGTACCGAGCCTTTGGCATACGGACCCACCCGGAACCCTTGGAGTTTGGAGCACTCGCCGGGAGGTTCCAGCGGCGGCTCGGCAGCGGCGGTTGCGGCTCGGATGGTCGCGGTAGCACACGGTAACGATGGCGGGGGTTCGATCCGGATCCCCGCTAGCGCCACCGGACTTTTTGGGTTGAAGCCAAGCCGTGGCCGAGTCTCTCTGGGACCAGAGTGGGGCGATTTATGGGATGGTGCTGTTGCCGAACATGTGCTCACAGTATCGGTTCGCGACTCGGCGGCGATTCTGGATTGGATTAGCAGGCCGATGCCCGGAGACCCTGTTGTTGCTCCGCCGCCCTCGAGGTCGTTTGCCGAGGCTGCTCGTAGTGTTCCTCCACCGCTTCGCATCGGTTACCTCGACCACGTGCCAAGTGGATGGGCTACGGTGCATCCTGATTGCAAGGAGGCGGTCAGGAGCGCGGCCAAGCTTTTGGAACAACTAGGGCACCATGTAGAGGAAGCGTACCCGCTGGCGCTGCAAGAGGCTGCGTTGCAGCAGCACTTCGGCACCATTGTAATGGCATCGCTGGCGGCAGAAATAGCCCACTGGTTAGAGCTGATTGGGGATCCGCCCTGCGATGACGATTTTGAGCCGCATACGAAGTACCTCCTGGCCGGAGGGCGGGAAATTTCGGCAGTCCGTTGGATCGAATCGCATGTTTGGCTGCAGCGTTTTGCCCGACGTGTTTTGAGCTGGTGGGAGTCAGGGTTCGATGTGTTGCTGACTCCCACGATGGCGGAGCCACCGCCTCGGCTGGGAGAGATGTGTGCGACGCCAGAGGACCCGATGCGCGGCTTTCAGCGCAGCATCCCAATGGTTGCGTTTACGGCTCCGTTCAACGTGACTGGCCAGCCGGCGGCTTCGTTGCCTCTACACTGGGCTCCCTCGGGGCTCCCGATCGGCGTGCAGATCGTGGCCGCCTACGGGCGTGAGGACTTGCTCTTCTCGTTGGCGGCGCAGGTGGAAGAAGCCCGCCCCTGGATTGGGCGTCAACCGCCGCTTTGCGCAAAGAGCGGAAGATCGTAACGTTGCGACGGAGGGAGGAAGGTGACCTTCGAAACGCTCTTATACGAAGAGAAAGATGGCGTTGCGTGGGTGACGCTGAATCGTCCCGAACGGCTCAATGCGTTCAACGCAAAGATGCAACAAGAGTTGCATGACCTTTGGCGCTCCCTTCGGGAACGTGACGAGGTGCGCTGTGTGGTCCTAACCGGTGCGGGGGAGAAGGCCTTTTGCACAGGGATCGATCGTGACGAGGTGCTGGGCGAACAGAAGCGCGCGGACGCAGTGCGAGTTGGCGCGGCTTCCTCGCCCTTTATGTTCGATGATCCTGCCGCGTACATTGGCCCGAAGACGTGTGATTTGTGGAAACCAGTGATTGCAGCAGTTAACGGGATGGCGTGCGGCGGTGCGTTTTACCTTCTCGGCGAGGTCGAGTTCATCATTGCCGCTGACCACGCGACGTTCTTCGACCCGCATGTCACCTACGGAATGGCGGCAGTGTTCGAGCCGATGCACATGCTGCAAAAAATGCCTTTTCACGAAATCATGCGCCTCAGCCTACTGGGAAATCACGAGCGGATGTCGGCCAAGCGGGCGTACGAAATCGGGCTTGTATCGGAGGTCGTTCCCATGGCCGAACTCCGTGCCGCCGCAGCATGGGCCGCACAAGCTATCGCCAGTGCACCGCCACGGGCAATCCAGGCAACAGTGAGAGCGCTTTGGACCGCGCGCGAACTTTCCCGCTCGCAAGCCCTGGCCCTTGGGTTTGCCTTCATTGGACTAGGAACCGATCGAGCAGCACTCGAAGCTGGACAGGCACAATTCCGCTCGGGTAAGCGCATTCAATGGAAACTCCGCTAGCTTTGTTGCGGGTGTTTCCCGAAGGTTCTCCCAGCGGCGGCCTGTTGCCCTAGTTAGCGACGAACGAGACCTGGAACATCGGCCTTTAAATTTTGATTGCGTGTGTGGAGGCTTCTTGTTTTGTTGATGGAGCCATGACCCACGCAATGACGGGCGATATGTTCAAGTTTTGGGGTGTGCTCGATGCCTGAGGCATTGGAGCTGCCTGGCAGTCGCTTGCAGGAGGAGGGCGAGGGTGGGCCCGAGGCATCCCAAGCGCTGTCCGTCGTGAGAGTTTTGGTGGTGGAGGATAATCCCGTATACGCGCGCGTGGTACGGGCCTGGTTGGAGAGCGCGACAGAGCCGGGCGGGCAACAGTACCTGGTGACAATTGCGGAGTCCTTGGCTTCGGCTGCCGCCGCGCTCCAGCAAGCATCGTTCGATGCCATCTTACTCGACCTCATGTTACCCGACTGCCCGCGGGAAGAGACGCTGACCCGGGTGCGGGCTCTATCCGTCGCGCCGATCATTGTCCTCAGTTCGGTGCGTGAGGCTGAGGCCGCAATCGACTCTCTGCGACGCGGTGCTCAGGACTACTTGGTGAAAGGTCAAGTGGATGCGGATCGCCTACTACGCAGCCTTCGCTATGCGATCCATCGCCATGCTCTCGAGCGGGAGCTGCGCCGGCAGAACCAGGCGTTGCGCGCCTTGAGCGAATGCAACCAGCTTGTCGGCAGTGCGTTGACCGAGGAGGCACTGTACGCGGACGTTTGCAAGGTCATCGTGCGACGGGCGGGGTACCGCTTTGCTTGGATCGGTTTGGTGCAACCGGCGAGCCCGCCGTGGCTCCAACCGGTCGCGTGGCACGGCTTTGCCCCAAGCTACCTCGACGGCATTCGAATCACGATTGACGACTCAGCAACAGGCCGTGGGCCGGCGGCGCGGGCGATCCGGTTTGGCCGCAGCCAACGGGTCAGTGACGTGGTGAGCGACCCGCTGTTTGTTCCTTGGCGCGAGCGCGCGATACGTCACGGGTATCGCTCGCTCATTGCGCTTCCCCTGGTGGTGCAGGGACGCGCAATTGGAGCGCTATGCGTTTACTCCGCACAAGCAGATGCTTTCGGTTCGACGGCCGCGGAGTTGTTGGAAGAGTTAGTCGCGAACCTGGCGGTGGGTGTGGAGCGGTTGAGAGCAAGGGAGGAACGGGACCGAGCGGAACGAGAGCGGCGGGAGGCGGAGTCTCGTTTCCGTCTACTGGCGGAAATGTCGCCCGTGGGTGTGGTGTGTGGGTTGGCCGATGGTAGATGCCTTTACGTGAACGACCGTGCCTGCGAAATTCTCGGCTGGCCTCGCGAGGAGCTCCTGGGCACTGGCTGGCAACGGTTTATCTGTGAAAAAGACCGATCGAGGCTCCTGGAGGAATGGCTTGCCTGGGGCTCGAGGCCCGTGGCGGCAACGGAATTCCGCTTCCGCCGCGAAAGCGGAGAGTTGATTTGGCTGAACCTGCAGGTGGCGATGGTCCACGGGCGTGAAGCTGGGGGATTGGTGGTTGTGGGCACTGTAATGGATGTCACCGCCCGTCGGCGTGCGGAACACGCAGTTGAGGAGATGGCGCGCAACCTTGAGAAGATGGTGATTGAACGAACGCGCCAATTAGAAAATGCCGTGCGGGAAATCGAGTCGTTCAATCACTCGCTGGCTCACGATATCCGGGGCCCTCTACGACGAGTGGTGGCGTACTGCGAGCTTCTTAAGTTGCGCTGCGCCCCTCAGCTTTCGCCCCAGGCAGTACAATACGTCAGCCTGATTCGGAGCAACGCCGCACACCTGGATCGCCTTGTTGACGATTTGCTCAACTTGGCGCGGGTTCGTACCCATCCTCTACGGTGCCGGGAAGTGGATTTATCGGAGACCAGTCGAAGAATCTTGCGATCGCTTGCCGAAGCCCACCCTGATCGACAAGTGGAATTTGCTGTCGCCGAAGGGGTTCGGGCATGGGCGGATCCAAACCTGCTTGAGGTGCTCTTGGGAAACCTGCTGGAGAACGCGTGGAAATATACCCAGTCGCGCGAAATTGCGCGGATCGAATTTGGCGTCGAGCAGGTCGGGTCGGAGCACGCTTATTATGTGCGGGACAACGGGTGTGGGTTCGAACCGGAATATGCCGACGAATTGTTCAAGCCATTCACGCGCTTTGCGAGTGGCGATGGGTTCGAAGGAACGGGGATTGGTCTCGCCACCGTGCAGCGGATTGTCGCGCGGCATGGCGGGCGCGTGTGGGCGCAGGGAGTGCCGGGGAAGGGCGCAACCTTTTATTTCACCTTGCCACCGCAGAATTGAGGGCCCCCACGAGTGGTGGGGTAGAGGCTCCCGAGCAGGTGCCGACCGGAATTCTGCCAGGCCCTGCTCGGGTGATAACGAACGGAAGCCCCTATTCGCGGTACTGTGAGAAGACAAAGTCCTTGTCTTTTTGGCCGGCGTGGCAATTGTAGCACTGACTCACCGGGTCGTTGACGAGTCGTTCCTTCGGGTCGCCGGCTTTGAAACCCTCGAAGCCCCAGCCGCCGGTATCTTTGTACTTTTTAGAGTCCTTGTGCATGACGCCAATGAGTTTGCGTGCCCCCTCGGTGTAAGCGCCACCACTCTCCGTCCACTCGAGAAGATCGAAGACGAGAACGGAACCATCGGGATACGCACCCCCCGACTTGGCTGCTTTGAGCCCGGTGGAATTCACGTAGATGTGGTGAATCCCGCCGAAAGCGGCAAACAGCGGATGCTGGTCTGATGTAATGGCCATGGTCTTCACATGCGTCCAGCCCCGCCAGCCCGTAGGATAAGGGACCTTCGGCTCGTTGGCAGCCTGCAACGTCAGCGCGCCTACGCCAACGACTGCCACGGACAATAGCAACGTGAGCACAACGGTTCGCGATCTCATACCTCACGCCTCCTTTCCCGCGGACTAAAGAATGCAGCCGGGTTTGTTGGTCAAGTACGCACTCTTTGGTAAGGTTGCGCACCGTTTGGAAGTGTTTGCACAAAATTGGAGACATGCTCATGCCCGGCCCTCAAGAAGTGTTGCAGGACGTGTTGGGCTGCAAGTGGACGATTGAGGTGCTTCGCGCCGTACTGCGAGGGGAACGGCGGCCGGGGCAGATTCAGCGAGCCATTCCGGGCCTTACGACGAAAGTGATGAACGAGCGCCTCCGGAAGTTGGTACGGTACGGCATTCTCGAGAGGAAGGTGTTCGCTGAAGTCCCGCCGCGGGTGGAGTATTGGCTTACCCCGCGCGGCCGTTCGTTGCTCCCCTTGCTCAAACAACTGGACCGCATCACTGCCCGCTGGAATGACGAAATTCAGGCGGCTCAGCGGCGCGACTGATTCACTGCACGGAAGGCTTTGTAGACGTCGATGAGGACGTCTCGCTGGCGGTCCGTGAGATAAGGGTCGCGGCGAATTTCGCGGGCGACATCCGAATCTTCGGGATCGCGCGGATCGAGTAAGCCGGCTTGAAGCTGCAGCGTTTCCGCTGACAACCGCAAGACGCCTGCGATCGACTGTAAAATCGTTCGGCTCGGGTTGCGCAGCCCAGCCTCGATTTCACGCAGCACCGCCGCGGAGATTCCGCTTTGCTCCGCGAGCTTCCGTAAGGAAATGTTTGCGAGCTCCCGTTGACGGCGAATGTACTCGCCAATTCCGCCGGTGGACGTCGGCTTCGTTTTGCGCGGCATTCTTCTCCCTTAAGTCGGTAGCGCCAACTCGAGCAAGAGTCCCAGCGAGATGAATGATGCAAGTTATCGCACGACCTCGCGCGGCGAGGCGCGAACCGCGCGTTCGAACGCCCACTCCCGGATGTGGTCGACTTGCTCCTTCATCGTCTTCGACAAAGGCACGATGGTCGCCGTCGCATTCAGCAAGTCGTCGTCGGTCAACTCACGGTCCTCGAGTTTCGCTGTGGTCAGTGCAGACACCACACACTGCTCGCACTCGGCGCCGGTCCAACCTTTGGTGAAGCGTTTCAGCCGATCGAGATCAAAGCGACTCGGGTCCACCCCGCGCCGTTGCAGGTGAATGCGGAAGATGTCTACTCGTTCTTCGTCTGTCGGTAAGTCGACGAAGAAAACTTCGTCGAACCGGCCCTTTCGGATCATCTCCGCAGGCAAAAGATCAATCCGGTTGGCCGTTGCCGCAACGAACAGTCCGCGCGTTTTTTCCTGCATCCAAGTGAGGAAGAAGGCGAACATCCGCCCTTGCTCCCCAGCCGATTCGGAAGACGTGACCGCCATCTCCAACTCGTCGAACCAGCAGACAGCGGGTGAGATCTGCTCCAGGATTTTGCAGGCTTGCGCAAATGCACTCTCGGGGGGGCCGTGCTTGCCGGAAAAAATCTCCGTCATGTCGATCCGGTAGAGCGGCAGCTCGAAAGTGGAGGCGATGGCCTTGACCGACAAGCTCTTGCCGCAGCCGGAAATGCCCATGATGAGTACGCCTTTCGGCACAATGTCGGCGCTCAGTTGGTCGCGCATCTGGAAGAGTTTGCGGCGTTCTAAAAGCCAGCGTTTTAAGACCTCGAGGCCGCCGACGAAGTCGAGCGTGGTGCCGTCAGCCACGTACTGCACGAGCCCGGTGCGGTTGACGACCAGCCGCTTCTCCTCCAGCAGCGCCGGAATTGCTTCGGGCCCGAGCCGGCGATGGTGGGCCAGGGCGCGACGAATGGCATGCCGTGCCTCGTCGACGGTTAATCCTTGCAGAGCACGGGCGAGAGGTAGCAAGGAAGGCTCGTCCAACTCCACACCGTGACCTGAGCGCTGAAGAGCAGCCGTCTCGTCGCGCAGCAGAGCTTGTAGCTCTTCCGCATCCGGCAGGCTCAATTCTAAGAGCAGGATCGCACGGGCGAGTTCTTCCGGGATGAATTGGACCGCTGAGGTTATGACAGTGAACTTCTTCCGGTCGAAACAAAGCTCATAAAGGTCACGCAGGCGGCGACGAACGGCAGGGTCGCTCCGCAGCGGCTCGTGAAAGTCTTTCAGGTGGAAGATGCCTTGCCCCGGATAGTCTGCAATGAAGTCCAGCACGTGGCGGGGATCGGCACTCTGACTGCCGACTGGAGAACCATCGCGGCCACGGAGTCCAGCCGTCAAACTCCAGGTAAAGACTTCGGCCGGGGGCTTGAAACATTGGGTCGCGACCACGGCGAGCAATCGATCGAGCCGATGCTCCTCGGGGGAATGGATGTAGATTAAGGGACGACCCGACTCGAAGGCGTCGCGAAGACTTTGGACTGCTCGGCTGTGTTCCATGGCACGAGACCTACCGAGGAGTTGGTTTTAACGGGCGCTTGCTGCGAGTGGAACGGTGGCAATGGAGACCCGCTGTGCTCCCGCTTCCCGTGCGATCGTCAGGATTTGCACCGCGCGCTCGAGGACAACATTGCGGTCCCCCTGCAGAACAACGGAAGATTGGCCCGAGCGAGCCAAGGCTTGGCGCAGGGCCACCGGAAGCTGTGACCAAGAGACTGGCTTTCCGTCCACTTGCAGCTCTCCGTTGCTCCCGGCGGTAACAACGACCCCCGGGGATACACTTTGGCCGGAGCTGGCACGGGGCAACTGGACCTGCGTACCTTGCTGAACAAGAGCGGTGCTCGTCACCATGAAAATGATAAGAAGGACCAGGAAGATGTCCGTCAGTGGCGTCACGTTAATCTCTGCCACAATCTCGTCCGCGTGGGGCTCAGGGTCAGCGGGCTTGAACGACACGGGCGAGCCCCCCTTCCTGAGAGCGATTTCGGACTAATTCTGCGGCAAATTCCTCGGCCCACTCTTTCCACTCGTTGGCCACGCTTGCCACCCGAACATTGAAGGCGTTGTAGAAAAAGATGGAAACCACTCCGATCAGTAACCCTGCAGCGGTAGCGATCAGGGCTTCCGAAATCCCTGCGGCGACCACCGCAAAGCCTCCGGAGCCGGTGGCAGCCATGTTTTCGAATGCGCGCACGATACCGAGCACGGTGCCGAATAAGCCGATGAAGGGAGCCAAGCTTCCGATCGTACCAATCAACCAAAGGTGGCGCTTGAGGTTGCGTACGGTCGCGCTGTGTCGGTTTTGCAAGAGGCGCCACGAGTCGTCCGTACGAGCTTCGGCTGCAGCGATCGCTGCACGAAATAAGGGCGCTAACATCGAGGAGTCCCGCCGAACAATCGAGCCTACTTCCGCGAAAGCTCCCTCGCTCACAGCTGCAGCCACTGCTTGCCGAAGTTGACGCGCCTTACGGGTGGCAGACCACAACGCCCAGCCGCGTTCCAGGACCACTGCAAGACTTACAACGGAGCACGCGAGCAGAGGATACATCGCGAGCCCGCCGGTTTGAATCAGGGTCCACCAGTCGCGCGCCACGAACACGGCGCCAAGTTAGCTGAGCGCCCCACGACGCGCAAAGTCGTGTGCTTGGTCGCGTTGCCGGATTCATGGTAAGGAAAAAATCGATGACGGTCGCGTGCAGTAGGCGGCTGGTGCAGCCGGACACAGCACTGGAGCGGTGGATCGGGAGTCCCGGTGTTTCCTGGCCGCGAGTAGCGCTCACCCAGCTGCCCACGCGAGTGCATCTGTTAGCGCAGTGGTCGACTGTCGTGGGGACAGAACTGTGGATTAAGCGGGACGACGAAACCAGTTCGCTGTATGGAGGAAATAAGCCTCGGAAGCTGGAATACCTTTTGGGAGCCGCACTCGAACGTGGCTACAAGAGCGTGTTCACTTTTGGGGGGCTCGGATCGCATCACGCGTTAGCAACGGCACTGTTTGCCCGCGAGCTCGGGCTGCGAACCATCGTTGGTCTTCTTTACCAGCCGGTCACTCCTTCGGTTCGCGACAACCTACTGTGCCTCCATACTTTGGGTGCAGAGCTGCTGTACGGGAAACGGGTTGCATCTCTCGCGGCCGTCAGCATCGGAAAGATGCTGAGCCAGCTCTTGCGCGGCGAGCCCCCTTTCTTGATCCCCACGGGCGGGAGCTCGCCGCTGGGAACGCTTGGATACGTGAATGCCGGGCTCGAATTCGCCGAGCAGATAGAGCGCAGCGAGGTTCCTCTGCCAGCCGTGATCTTTGTCCCGCTGGGGAGCGGGGGCACTGTGGCTGGGCTTACGTTGGGTCTGAGACTGGCTGGCTTGTCGAGCAGAGTCGTTGGGGTTTTGGTGACAGACATTTTGCCTCCGACGCCGCGCCGCCTGCTGCGATTGGCCAGGAAAACCGCACAGCTATTAGGTTCGAAAGGTGCGGCGATAGCCGACCGCTTAACGTCAGAGGATTTCATCATCGAGCGTCGCTTCGTCGGTCGAGGCTACGGAGCGCCGATCCCGGAAGCTGAACAGTTAGGCATGTGGCTCCGGGAGCATGAGGGAATCCAGCTCGATAGTACCTATACGGCGAAGACTGCATATGCGCTGGAGAGTGGGGTGCGTGAAGGCTGCTGGGGACGAGGGCCGTTCCTTTTTTGGCAAACGTTTGGTGGGAGCCTAATCGTCTCTCGCTTGGCTCCGCTGCCCGACTTCCGACAGTTGCCGGCGCCTTTTCGCCAATTCTTTGACTCGGAAAAACGTTAGGAGGTTACGGCGGGTGAATGGGACAGAACTCAGTCGCCGCCAGTTTTTGCGGTTCGCGGGCCTGACGAGCAGTTGGCTTGCGCTTGCGCATTTGGGACTGCCTGCGGCAACAGCAGCAGCAGCAACCTGGCGAAGCGCGTACCGTTTGCGGGTGTTTGGCGGTAACGAGGCGGCGGTGTTGGCGGCCGTGATGGAGCGTATGGTTAGAGGTGATGACGACTCACTGCCGCCCGTGAGAAAGACCCATGCGGTGGAAACCGTCGATTGGGCCCTGACGTTTGCTCCTGCTGAATTACAGGGACAAGCCCGTTGGCTCTTGCGGATCTTCAACTGGAGTCCGCCCTGGATGATTTGGAAACCAGCCTGGTTCGTCAACTTGAGCGAGGTTTCGCAGGATCGTTGTTTGCAGGCTTGGGCGGAGAGTTCGCAGGCTTGGTTGAGAACCGGCTTTTTAGCCCTCAAGAACCTGAGTGTACTGGGCTACTACTCGCAAGACGAGACCTGGGCGGCCATCCATTACCGAGGGCCGTGGGTGCCGCGGCCACGCCGAGTCGGTTGGGCGTTGGATTCGGGAGAAGCACGATGATTCTGACCGCGAAGACCCTTAAAGGGGACTTACACCTCAAGGCCGAGGTCTGCGTTGTCGGCTCCGGGGCAGGTGGTGCTGTGGTTGCCAAAGAGTTAGCGGAGGCCGGGCGGGACGTCGTGCTCTTAGAGCAAGGGGGCCATTACACCAAGGAAGATTTCACGCAACGCGAAGAAGAAATGATGCCCTTGCTGTTCGAGGAGATGGGGCAGCGCTCGACGGAAGATGGTTCGATTCTGATTCTTCAGGGGCGCAACATTGGTGGCTCCACTGTGCACAACCTTTGTTACTGTTTCCGTACTCCTCGTCCGATTGTAGAGAAGTGGCGCCGGGAAGACGGAATCCGTTGGAACTACGAAGAACTGCTTCCGTCGCTCGAGCGGGTCGAAAAGATGCTCCACGTGCAACCGATTGCGGAGGCTCAGGTGAACACCCTGAACCGAAAGATCCGCGAAGGTTGCGAAAAACTGGGATTCCACGGCATCGTGGCGCACCATAATCGGGTGAACTGCACCTCCAGCGGGTTTTGCATTTTGGGGTGTCCATTCGATGCCAAGCAAAGTATGGCATTGACCTATATCCCGGCTGCAGACCGGGCGGGTGCGCGCATTTACGCGAACTGCGCTGTGGAGAAGTTGGAAATTCGTGGGGGGCAAGTGCGCGCAGTGGAGGGCTCCATCGTCGATGAACGAGGTGCCGCGTATGGACACGTGCGGGTAGAAGCTCGGTTAGTGGTCCTTTCTGCCGGTGCCATCAATGGCCCACAGATTCTGCTGCGGAGCAGCGGCGGTGGGAGCGCAACGGTTGTTGGCAAACACTTGCATCTCCACCCGAGTGTGCTGCTGGCCGGCATCTACGATGAGGATATTTACGGTTACCTTGGTATCCCACAGAGCTACTACGTGGACGAGTTTATCGACCTCGAGCGCAATCCCGACAGTGGGTACATCATCATGCCCATTTTCGGTTTTCCGGTTGCCACCGCCGCGCAACTGCCGGGCTTCGGGAGCACGCACGCGAAGTTGATGCGCTCTTACCATCGGATGGTGGGAATTCTTGTGTTATTGCATGACCAATCGGAGGGCGATGTGCGGCTGGGCTCGGATGGGCACCCGCGCATCCGTTACCAACTTCGAAACGACGAGCAGGCGCTTATGGCAGAGGGAATGCGCCATTGCGCTGAGATCTTGTTTGCCAGCGGTGCGAAAGAAGTTGTCGTTCCGTACTACCGGTCGCCGTTGTGGCTAAAGCCCGGGGACGACTTGTCCGTCATCGAGCAGCGCGGATGCCATCCAGGCGAGATTCCGTTGGCGTCGACCCACCCGCAGGGCACCTGCCGCATGGGTGAGGATCCGACTCGCTCCGTGGTAAACTCGTGGGGACAAAGTCACGAGGTGAAAAACTTGTTCGTGGCCGATATGGGCTTGTTCCCTTCTTCGTTGGGCGCTCCTCCGCAAATTACGACAGCGGCACTCGCAGATATGGTCGCTCACTTTATCAAAGAGCGTTGGGCAAGCCTCTGTGCTTGATGGTGCGGCTCGCCGTGAGAGGGACCTTGCCCGAACCGGCCGTAAGGATGAGCTCCTGAAGCTTGCGTGGGTCGGGCCCGGACAGATACACACCACCAGTGAGGGCTGCAGTGTAAGAGCACCGGGTTGTGGAAGGGACTGGTGTCGCCGTGGTTTTAGCGAGTGCTGTCGTTGGAGTGGCGTCAGATGGGGCAACAGTTGGCGGGCGGTTGGATTGAGACAGTGTCGACCTATTCTCTGGAGTTGCTCACTGTCGGCATCGTCCTCACCTACATCTGGAGTTTGGGCGTCCTCCTGCCGGGCGAACGGACACAGGTTCGGATTTGGCTCTTTGTTCTCGTCGTTTCAGGCCTAGCGCTGCGCCTAGTTGCGCTCCGGGAGTTTCCGCCCGGCATGATCGAAGACGAACCAAAAGACTTGGCTGCGGCGCTGGACACTCTGAAGGACAAGCGGGTGTACGCGGCCCGCGGTAGCGGTTTGCCGCTCTTGCCTCAGACGTTGTTCGAAGGGCAACTCGTTCCGGTCCTTGGTCCGAATCGGGAAAGCATGCGAATCTATTCGGCCGTAACTGGAGCATTTGCGGCCCCGGTAGCGTACGCACTGGCGCGCGCCTTGGCTTTCAGCGTTAGCGCGAGCTTGGTGTACGCGTGCTTAGTGGTAACCTTGCCGTGGAGTCTTTACTATGGCCGGGTTTCCGTAGGTGGAGAGCTGATCTTTCACCAGTTGCTTTTGCTGGCGGCGCTTGCACGTCTCGTCTTTGCAAGTGGCGGCTGGCGTGAGGCGTTGGTTGCTGCGTTCGGCCAGATTCTCCTGTTCTACGATTACTTCGCGGGACGATTGTTTGTTCCTTTCTCGATGTTAGCGGCGGTGATCGCTCCTCGGCGTAGGCGGTTTTTCATTGTGGTCGCGTTGCTCGTCGCCATTGCGGCTTGGGTTCCGTACATTCTTTCGTCGCCGAATCACTTGTGGGCTCCGAGTAACGAGCAGCCGAACCTCGACCCGAGTGGCTTGTTAGCGGGAGGGCTGGTCGTTCTGAAATCTTTTGTCTGGCCGCTCGCCTTAGACACCTGGTTCTCGGTGCGATCGGCAGCCGTACATCCACTGGTTGTTGTGCTCGCAGCGTGTATCGGAGGGGTAACGGTCTTAGCTCGACCGAGACTGGCGTCGTTCCTTTGGGGTGGATTCCTCCTCGGAATCGCCCCGGCAGTTGGAACGTACGCGAGCACTCGCAGGATGATTATGGGGTATCCCTTCTTGGGCTTAATGGCGGTCTATGCGCTTGACCGCTTGCCTTAGGGGAGGCTTCGACGCTTCACCTGCGTGCTTTTCGCACCAGCCGCTGCCGTCGCAGGTGTACGCTTTTACTTCTCCGAAAAATTTTGGCCGCCGCAGTCACGTTGGGTATCCGGAGAGGGAATCACACAACTTGTAGAATCGATCCCGTACTCAGTGCGGGGCAAACTCATTGTCGCGCCGGGAGCCGGATATTTCTTTGCTGTCCGAGAACGTACGGACAAGGGGCGAATGGAGGCTTCGGACACAGAAAATTGGTGGCCGTCGGCCAATACGGAGGTGACGTATGCGTTTTCGGGGCACTGGGAGCTCCTAGAGCCATTTTATCGGGGCATGGTGGGATCCGAGCGCGTCCGTGCGTTTGGCAAGCCGTTCTCCGTGACCTTTGAGCCTCGGACTTGGGATTGGCTGCGTGAATACGGTTGGAGCTATGAAGTTGAATGTTCCTCCCCGCGATTCCACGAAGATGCGCAGGTTCCGGCACGGTTTCATTTAAGCCAGACGGTGCCCGGGTTCTTTTGCGATGGCCCGTCGATCGATCGTTGGACAGGTCGCTGGCTGGGCGACGTGTCCAACCTGCAGTTCCGGTTCGAACATGGTGAGGCAGCGGTTGTTGTGGGCAGTGGGCCGGTCATGGGAGCGGGAAAGAGATCAGTCGATTTTCGCGTTGCTCACAACGACATGATTTCGATTGCGCTAACGGTGCCCCGCGGCACGGCCGTTGTGGCCTTTTTGGTGTGGCGTTCCCCGGCTGGAGAGTCCGTGCCCCCGTGGTTCTCTGTGCGCCCAGAGCTCACGTGTTCTTCAGGTGGGTTCGCGACCGAGGGCGTCGCCTGCATGGCCACAACGGGAACTTTGCACCATTAACGAAAAAGATCTTCTTCGGGTGCACGAATCAACGCACGTGCGGAGGCCTGTGGCTCAGGCGACCACTCGTACCCGCGAATGTGCACGGCAGCCACACCTGCGTCTTTCTTCATCAGCAGCCCTGCCGCGGCCGCTAGGGCGTCTGCTTGAGCGTAAACCGTATGGTGTAGGACTCGGCCATTGAGGTCCCTTTTGCCGCGCCAGTCCGATAGAGGGCCAATCCCCGCAAGCCCGATGGCAAAGTCCACCAAACCATTCCGCCACGGCCGTCCCCAAGTGTCGCTAATAATTACCGCAATCTCAGCCCCCGAACGTTGTTGGAGCTGGGATCGAATCCGCTCCGCGGAAGCATCCGGATCGCGGGGCAAAAGTACAGCGGTGTTCGGTCCCGGCGCATTCGACTCGTCGACGCCGGCATTTGCGCACACCCACCCCGGTCCTGTCTCCACGATCAGCACTCCCCGGTGGGCGCGAACGATGCGATTGGACTCGCGGAGAACGACTTCAACCACGCGCGGGTCTTTGTCCTGGCTGCCCGCAGCCAATGTGCGGGCAGCCGGACTCGGGACGACTTGACTCAGGTCCACGATGGATCCTTCGCTTTTGGAGACTACTTTTTGACACACAACGAGAATGTCCCCGTCCTTAAGCAGCAGCCCGCACGTCCTCAATGCCTCAAGCAAGAGGGCAGCGAGCTCGTCGCCCGGTTGCACGCGGGGCAGGCATTGTAAGGGGGAAAATACTACGCTCATGCGGGCAGGAGCTCCAAGGTGAGCTCAGCCAAGGCCGTAGCTCGCTCTGGAGACGTGATCAGGATGTCTGCGAGCACTGGGCGCATTCCCAGGCGCTCGATGCGCGGTGCGTAGCGGGCGTCTTGCCGATCGAGAACAAAGGTCGCTGCGATGTCTCGGTACAGTTGGGCGACACCGTAGGGCGAGACCTCGATTCCAATGCCCCTCAGCATGCGGTCGAGCGGCCCCTTCACCGGTACGCCACCGAGGAGAGGGCTGATTGCCAGAATGCGCTCTCGTTTTCGACGCAGGAGTCGGCGCACGCCGCGCAGTTGGAGGATGGGCCCCAGGCTCACCAGCGGATTGCTGGGCGGCAAAACGATGCGCTTCGCTTGCTGCAGTGCGGTGCGCGCCGCCTTCGTGGGGGTGGCTCGCTTGATGCCCCGCAGGCGGATGGCTTCCACATCGGCCGACGCGGAATGTAGAACTAAGTACCGCTGGAAAGGAAGCCAGCCATGTTGTCGGGTGCGAACGAGCGTCGATACGCGGCTGTCCGTCATGGGTAAGACTCTCTCCATCACCCCAAATTTCTGGGCAATTTCCAGGGTGACGCGCGTCAGGGTGGCTCCCTGCTTCAATCGTTGCGTTCGATAGATGTGGGTTGCCAAATCACGGTCACCCAAACGGAACCAAGCGGGACCATAAAAGCGCTCAAGAGCGGAGAGGCAGTGGAAGGTATCGGCGGCCACGCCCCAGCCGCGACGCAGTGGTGCCAAGCCAGCTAAGGTGTAGATCACGGTGTCGATGTCGGGTGAAACGTGGAAACCGTAAAACTCTTCGTCGTCCGCAGTGTTGACGATAACGGTGATTGCCTTCGGATCAGTGCACGAGTGAAGCCCCCGAAGGAAGCGGGCGGCTCCTACGCCCCCAGCGAGCACCAGGGTCGGTGTCGAATTCACTGCGCGAGACTCTTCCATAAGTCGTGGTACGTTCCTGGGGGATTCGGTTCATGCCTAGAATCAAACTGTGGATTGCTTCAACGGGGAGGTATTCCCCCGCATCGGCGCCGGCCGATTTGGAAATTTGCTCCTCCATCAGCGTTCCACCAAAGTCGTTGCATCCGGTTGCAAGGCTCCACTGGGCGAGCTCCGTACCCAATTTCACCCATGAAGTCTGGATGTTCACGATGAGGGGGCGAAGCATCAGGCGGGAGAAAGCATAGATCTTGAGGTCGAGAGAACCCTTGGGCGGTGGGTTGACCAGGCCCTTTTGGTAGAGCGCGGTATACGTATGAATAAAGCGTAGAGGCACGAATTCGGTGAAGCCTCCGGTTTCGCGCTGGATGGAGCGAAGAATCTCAATATGCTGCAGGATGTGGTGGGGCTTTTCGATGTGGCCATACATCATGGTGGAAGAGCTCCGCAGGCCAACCTTGTGCGCCGTCGTGACAATTTCGATCCAGCTTCGGACATCGACTTTTTTGTGGCTCAAGATGTCGCGAACGTCGTCATCCAAAATCTCGGCGGCCGTCCCCGGTATGGTGCCGAGGCCCGCCTCCCGAAGCATCGTGAGATACTCCCGGTACGGCATTCCAGCCCGTCGTGCCCCGTAAAAGATCTCCATCGGCGAAAACGCGTGGATGTGGATTGTGGGGAACACGCGTTTGATCTCGATGAGGAGGTCACGGTAGAAAAGCGGCGGCATCTCCGGATTGATGCCGCCCTGCATGCAGATTTCAGTCGCTCCCCGTTCCACCGCCTCGGCTACTTTAGCGAGGATGGTCTCGACGGAGTCTGTGCGCGCGTCCGCGTCCTTGCGGTGGCGGGCGAAGGCACAAAACTGGCAGCCGACGAAGCACACGTTGGTGAAGTTAATGTTGCGATTGACCACGTACGTAACCTCGTCTCCCACGTCGAGTTGCCGCGCCACGTCGGCTGCACGCAGTAGTGCCCGCAGATCCGGCCCTTCGGCCGCGAGCAAGCGCAACCCGTCGGCTGCGGAAAGTTCGTGCCCGGAGAGCGCGCGGTCAAGCAGCCGGGCCACCTCGGGGTGGGCATCCCGCAAGGTCTTCTCCACTGGTGAGGTGTCAAAAATCAGGGATCGCAGCTCGTAGTTCAGCACCGCAGGACTCCTTTCTCTTTCGCCAATCGCTGGGACAACAATTCGATTTTCGGCTTGAGCCGTTCATCGATGAACTCCGACCGGGATGCGTACTCGGGATACACCGGAAGGCGCGGCAGCAAGGTAAAGCCTTCGTCGCGGCAAAGTTGCTCGAGCGCAGCGACGTGCGGCCAGGGCGCCTCCGGGTTGACGAAGTCGGGCGTCAGGGGCGAGATCCCACCCCAGTCGTTGAGGCCAGCGTGAAGTAGCAGGCGGTGATCGAAGGGGTTTAGATTCGGAGGCGCCTGAATATTCATCGTCGGGGCCAATAGCCGGGCGACGGCGACGGTTTTGGCAGTGTCGATAATACTTGGTTCCGGAGCTAGCGCCATCCGAGTGGTGGGTTTTGCACGGAAATTTTGGATGATGATCTCTTGGATGTGAGCAAACTCCTCGTGCATCTCCCGGATTGCGAGTAAGCTGTCCACAACTTCAGAGGCCGTCTCTCCGATCCCGAGCAAGATTCCGGTGGTGAAGGGAATGCGGAGCTCCCCAGCTTGCCGAATCACTGCCAAGCGCTTCATCGGGTCCTTGTCGGGGGCTTGCGCGTGGGCTTCCCCTCGTTCCCGCAGACGGGGGGAAACATTTTCTAACATCAAGCCGAGGCTCGGATTGGTCGCTCTGAGCTCCAGCATGTCCTCGCGGTTCAGTAGCCCGGCGTTGGTGTGCGGAAGGAGATCTTCTTCCAGTGCGATGGCACTGCAGCGCGCGACGTAGTCGATGGTCGAGTTGGCTCCCAACACCGCCAAGGTTGAACGGTACGCTTTAAAAGCACGTTCAGGTTTGTCTCCCAAACAAAGCAGCGCCTCGGTGCAGCCGAGCTTCGATCCTTGTCGGCAAAGTGCGCGTACCTCTTCCGGCAGCATCGTCCAGGCATGAGGGTCATTCGGATCAGCGCGAAAGGTGCAATAGCCACAGCGATCGAGGCACAAATTGGTGATTGGCAGGAAAACCTTCGGCGAGTATGTCACGACCCGTCCCTTACGCTCACAGCGAACCTCATGTGCAACCGCGATGAGCGCCCGAAACAGCTCTGGATCATTGCTGCGAAGCAACGCAATTGCCGAGTCGCGGTCGAGGGCCAGGCCGTTCAGCGAACGGGCAAAAACGGTGCGCCACCTGTGTCCTACCGAATCAAGCGAGCGACCACACAGCGCTGGGGAGTCAGGAGGCCACATGGCCCACAAGGCTACCACAGACGGAACGCTGGTTATAGTGGGGCAGCGATCCTAGGTTCCTCTTCGATGATTTCCACGATTGTCCTCAGACGAAGCGACCACGTCCCGTGCGCCTCGCACTCGACCGCGACAAAATCCTCCCACTCGGGGTGCAACCCGCTTGGCAAAATCTGCCAGCCCTGGCGAAGGAGCAGAGTGCGAAAAGGGGCAGGCCAGGCGGCAAAGGTTACGTGCGGATGGTCCGGGTCGTCGAACGCTCCGGGTACACTGCTCGCATCTAAACCGGCAACGATCTCTTGCGCGAATGCGATCAAGCGCTGCCCGAGTTGCAAGCACCCTGACGAAGGAAATCGTCTGGTCCAAGCTTGAAGGGCTAAGTTGCTATCGAAATCCACTTGCGTGGTGCGGCGCACAAGTCGGCCCGGATGCAGCCGATACCGTCTTGGTTGGGAGACATCGGGGCGAATGCATTCCAGGAGGTAGATCCGGCGGCCATCGGTCACCTCGGTCCAGGCACTGGTTCGCGGCTCCCAGAACGGCCCGGAGTGTAGGGTAAGCTGCTGCGCCGTCGGTACGAGCTGAGTGACGGGGTGGCCGGCGTGCTGCTCGAGGAACGACACGAGGGCTTCCTGCCGCTCTTCAGGCGGCAATAAATCAGCATCGGCTGAACGAAGAACCTCCGCCTCTCCGCATAGGCGGCAGCACACCCACGCTTTGATCCAGCCTGCTGGAAAAGGATGCACGTCTTCCCCCTCAGCTAATGAATGCGGGTGCGTGGAGAGAAATGCCAATTCGGGATCTCCACGGTCACCGTCGTTCCGCCCGGAGCGTGCGATTCGACCCGAATCCGTCCGCCAAGCATACGCGTAAACTGCACGGCAACCCGCAAACCGATGCCCAGGCCCCGATCGCGGCGTCGCCCGGCAAAGTCATCCGCCAGGAAGCCCTCGATGGCCTCCTGGAGTTCCTCTGGATCGATGGCGGTTCCGGCGTCCATGAGGCTAATGCGGATGCCCAGTGGCCTCGGACTTGCCTCTAACTGCACCGTGATTCCGCCGTTTGTGCTGTACTTGAGAACGTGGTCCAACAACGCGCGCACGATGCGTTGGATTTTTTGGACGTCGCTATGAATCACAAGCGCCTCGGCCGGCGCTTTAAACTTGAAGTCAATTCCCCGATCCCGCCCGGCCAGCTCGAACTGATGGACCACCTCTCGCAAAATATCGGCGACATCGAACTCGCTGACGATGACGGGGATTTCCCCGGCGTCGATCGCGTTCAAAATGAGAATGCCCTCGATGAGATAGAGGAGCTCGATCGCGTTGACTTGGATTCGGTGGAGGGCGGTCAGTTGCTCTGTATCGATTTTCCCGCTCAGCTCCTCGGCCAAGATCGAGCTGTATCCGATGATCGCACTTAGGGGGGTGCGCAGTTCGTGAGAAACGTTACCTAGGAATCGCTCCGGCGTTTTCCGTCCCTGTAGGCGGGTTCGTCGGCGTTTGACCGCCCGATCGATGAGCTCGGCAATGTGGGGGACATCAAAAGGCTTGATGATGTAGTCAAAAGCGCCCCAGCGGAGGCCCTGCAGTGCCGTATCTAAGGACGCGTAGGCTGTAATGATGATCACTTCCACGTCCGGGAACTCCGACTTAATTGCGCGGAGTACTTCCACTCCTGTCATGTGCGGCATCCGGAGGTCCAAGGTGACCACGTCAACGGTTTCGTGACGCAGAACATCGAGGGCCTCTTCGCCCCGGTGCGCGATGAGTACGCGGTAGTGAGGATGAAAGATCATCCGCAGCGCCTCAGCGGGGCCGACTTCGTCGTCCACAACAAGCAGGGTCGGACGTTCTACCGGCTGTTCAGATGCGTGCATGCCAGGAGGACGTCAAGCACGAACCAGGCCAGGATCACGGGTGCTGTGTGCCTGTCGTTAGGAGGTGCTGTGCGCGCAGCGGAAAGCCGCAGAAAAGCAGCCCCTACAGCCTCAACGGAGTTTCCGCGAAGGTCCCGTGGAGCGGCGTGACGGCGTACAATTTTGTACAAAAGTCACAAATTCGTCGCGGCCAGCCGGTTATCTCCGGGGTCGGAGGAGATGCTCGTGGCTGAGGGCAAGGTAGTCGAACCCTAAGCTTGGTTCCCCTCAGGGCGGATGCCGAGCTTATCCATTTTATATTTGAGGATCCGCCGAGTGGTGCCGAGGATCTCTGCGGCTCGAGTCTGGTTATACTGGGCTTGTTCCAACGCCCGACGAATGAGCTCTTGTTCGAACTGATCAACGGCTTCGCTGAGACGCGTTTCGCCCCTGAGGACGCTTTGTTGCGCGGGATGAAATTGTGATTGTTTCGGGTTGGCAATGTACTCAGGGAGGTCCGCAGGCGTCATGACAAGCTGGGTCGAGAGAACCATCGCCCGTTCGACAACATTCTCAAGTTCGCGCACGTTGCCGGGCCATGAATACGAAAGAAGAAGATCGAGCGCCTCATTAGAAAAGGCCTTCTCGGGGATCCCGAGCTCGCGTGACTTTAAAGTGAGGAAATGACGGATGAGGGGGACAATATCCTCTCTCCTTTCGCGCAGAGGCGGAATGTGAATCGAAACCACATTGAGCCGATAGTAGAGATCGAGTCGGAATCGGCCTTCGCGCATGCCTTCGTGTAGGTCGCGATTGGTGGCCGCGATCACGCGCACATCCACGCGGATGGGTTGGTTTCCCCCGACGCGGAGAAATTCTCCCTGCTCGAGTACCCGGAGGATTTTGGCCTGAATGGATGGTTGCATTTCGCCGATCTCGTCGAGAAAAATGGTTCCTTGGTCAGCAAACTCAAACTGCCCGAGTTTCCGGGCGTGAGCGTCGGTAAACGCACCACGCTCGTGGCCAAATAGCTCGCTCTCGAGCAAGTTTTCCGGTATGGCAGCGCAGTTAATCGTGACCAGCGGGCGATGAGCCCTGGGACTGTGGTAATGCAAAGCCTTGGCGATGAGTTCTTTCCCTGTGCCGCTTTCGCCCGTGATGAGCACCGTCGTTTTCAACGGCGCAACGCGCGCTACCGTGGCCAAAATCTCCTGCATCTTGGGCGATCGCGCGATAATATTTTCAAAACTGTAGCGGCGGCCGACTTCCGAACGCAGACTCTCCACTTCCTGCACGAGTGCAGCCGATTGAACGGCGCGCTCCACGATCAGCAGAAGCTCCTCGACATCAAAGGGTTTGGTCACATAGTCGAACGCCCCAAGCTTCATGGCCGTGACCGCCGTTTTTACTGTTTTGGTCGCGGTCAGCATGATCACCTGAGGCGAGGGCACCCGCTGTTTGATCTTTTCCAACACCTCCAGTCCATCCATGCCGGGGAGCAAAATGTCCAAAAGGACAACGTCCACCGGGTTGGTCGCAAGCAAATCCAACGCAGCCTGCCCGGTGCCCGCCGAGATGACTTCGTATTGGTCCTTGAGGATCAGGGTTAAGGATTGGCGAACACTGGGTTCGTCATCCACGATGAGAATGCGTCTCTTCATCATAAGCGTCTGCCATCTTGGTTGCAGAGGTGAACGCGACGAGGATGCGACGAACGGTGCCCTCGCGACGCTCATCTAGCTTGGCTCCGTTACGTTCAAGCAAGGACCGGGCGATCAAAAACCCCAAAGGTTCGATTCCGGCCCGAGCCACGGGTTGAAGGTCCACGTAGCCGCCGAGCCGTTCAACGACGCCGGTGTGCGGCTGTGGAAAACGAATCTCGACTGCGGTGCTGTTCCTGCTGGGTTCAATCGCTAGCGTGGCACCTTCATCGAGATCGCGCAGCACGGCACGGAGGAGATTTTCCAATGCAAAGCTGAGTTGGGCAGGGTCTCCAGAGATCGTGTTCCCTTCTGCCGGAACATAGTGGAGCACGATTTGCTTCTCCGAGAGCACCGGAGCGAGTTCCGCCAGCGCTGGCGCCAGCACTGCATTTACCGATGTTTGCTGAGGCGCGGGTGGACCAAAGCGAGCAAAACGCAGCAGGTTTTCGAGGAGCTGGTCCATCCGGTTCACTGCCTCGCCAGCAAGCTGTGCAATTTGTTCGCGACCGGTTTCGTCGTTCAGCAGGCGCTCAAGGTGTTGGCTAATCGTCTTGATCGTAACAAGGGGATTCTTGAGCTCATGGGCAAGCTCGTTGAGCAACACCTCGAGTTGCCGTGTCGTAGCACTGGCGCCCACGACGGATGCGTTACGCGTCTCGTCTGCCGAACCCAACCCTGGTGAGGCTAGCGATCGCGGTCGATCAGGTGGCTCGAAGAGGATTTCTTCCGCGCCGATGGGCCGATGGCGGACGAGCGTCATGGTTCTCGCAAGCACTGCCTCTAATTCCGATAGGTTGCCCAGCCAAAGGTAGTGCTTCAAAAGGTCCCAAGCTTGGGGTGTGAAGGTCGCGGGGCTCACGTGCAGCAAACTGCTGAGCCTGGCGCTCTCCGCAGCAATGATGTGAGGCAGCTCCGCAGCGCGTTCTCGCAGCGGCGGTAGTGGAATGGAAAACACGGCGAGTTGGTGCAACAAAGTCGGATTTGCGTGAGTCCGTTCGGCCAGCTCATCGGGGCCCGTCCTGCTCAAAGAGATGAGCCACACGCGGCGGTTGGCGGTGCGCATCCAGTCGAGCATTTCTGCAAGTCCGGCTTCGGTCGAGGAACACCCTGTGTCGAGCCCACGGACGCATACAGTCACACCGCTTGCGGACGCGCCTTTCTTCAGCCCCTGTACGAACTGCGGCGTAAGGTTCGAGGCGTTGACAATTTCAACGGTGGCATTGCCGCTTGCCCGATGCATGGCGCGGGCTAGCCTCAGTTTCCCGGTTCCTGGCTCCCCATGAATCAGGGTGGGAAGTCGTGTGCGGAGGGCTCCCCGCACTATGCCTGCTACTTCCGGGGGAAGCAGCGGGGGAGGAAACGAAGGAAGGAGCAGCTCCCTGCGGTCTTCTTGTGCCGCCGCCCAGATTTCGCGTACTCGACGTCGCAACACGTAGGGTTGGAAGAGGCGTGGCAAAGCGGAGGACTCGGCTGAGCGGTCGCCCTCGCTCTGGATCCACAGCACCGGTACGTCAGGCGCCAACCGAGCCAGCGTTTCAGCAGACACGGCTCCGCGCTCCACAATCAGAAGGTCGCCTGGGAAGGGAGTCGGAAGATTGGCGAAGGCCTCCGGGGTGAAGCGCGTCACCTGGTGCTCCCGCAGCACAATGGCCACGGTTTCCCGGATGCTGGGAGACTGATCGACAACTCCGATCTTCAGGCGCTCCACTCCACCAACTCCTTACCCGCCCTTTGCGCCATGGTTTTAGGGCTACCAGTGGAGTCCCGTATCCCCAAAGGTGTACAAAAGTCAACTCAGTGAACCGAGGGCGCAGCCGTGAGCCACGAAGAGGAGACCTTGAAAAGGCCATCTATTCGAGCCCACCCGGCTTTTTCTCCGAGCACCGTTTGCGGGTTGCACAAAGTCGCTTCCCTCAGGCATGTTGACTGAACAGGACAAGGAACGGCAAACTTTTCGGGGTCCACGGCTATGGCAAAAACTCGGACGCTTCCGCATGGTCTGGCCTTTGCGCCGGTAAAGATCGGTGTCTTGATCGACATCGACATGGGCACCAAGGAAGATTTCCTCAGCACACTGCGGGTCGCCTTCGAACTGGCCGATGCCGAGGGGCGACTTCCAAGGACGGTGGAGCTCGTGGTCAAAGAGGCCATCGGCCTACCGCGTCTGGAAGCCCGCAATACGGTGCGAGGCTACGGAGAATTGGTGGAGTCTGGAGTGCTAGGGGTCATCGGGCCATTGATTACGGACAACTCTTTGGCCCTCAAGCAGGAAATTGAGCGCTGTGGTGTTCCGGCGATTACCTGGACCGGCACTGACCGTTACTTCGGCGAGTACTGCTTTAATTTGGGTAACGGCGGCCTGGCAGAAGAAGGCGCATTGATGGCAAATTGGATTTGCCGCCAGGGACTGAAGCGCGTGGCCATGATGCACGAGCTCAGTCCCGGCGGGATCGAGTATGCCGTGAATTTTCGATACTTCGCACAGCGACATGATCTCGACATTATCGCTGAAGCCTACACGAGCCAGACACCGACGGACCTCGAGTCGGCGATCCGGAAGTTGCGCGCGGCGGAGCCAGACTGCCTCGCTTATCTCGGTTACGGGTACCCAACGATCCTGCTAGGCCCGATATTCCGCCAGTTGAACTGGAATCCGGCGCGGATCATGACCACAGCGTTTCAGTTTTGCTACGCGAAGCCGGAATGGATGGCGGCGCTTGAGGGCTGGTACGGAATCGATCAGCTCTGTGAGCAAAACCCTCGGCTGCAGCCGGTGCTCGATCGAGTCGCAGCAGCGACCGGCAAGCGGTGCGACCACACGGTGACGGCTCTGGCTTGGGATACAGCGATGCTCATCGCCGAAGGGCTTGCTCGCGCCCCGCTGTTGACGCCCGCCGGCTTTAAAGAGGGTTTGGAGAAGGTGCGGATGCTCCCGGCTGTGAACGGGGGACCGCGAACGCACATCAGTATGGGACCTTTTGACCATAAAGGCTACAAGGGTGATTGGCTGCTCATCCGCAAAATCGAAGGCGGGAGGACTGTCTTTGTCGAGTTGTACGAACCTTGTCGCTTGCACTGAGTGAGGATCTAGCGGGCGCGAGGAGTGAGCGATGGACGACTTTGGACCCGCGGCCCCGTTGGAGCAGGCGAAGAGAGAGTACCTCACAGTTGTGCGCAGCGATGTGATCGACGCTGCGGGTCATTGGTTTGGCAACCTGTTCCAACGCCTTCGTGCGCTAGAGCAAAGCCTCGACCTTGCGGAAAGTCCACTTGCGGGGGCACTGCGTTCGACCACAGATGATCTTGACCGGCTGGCGCAGCTCCTTCTGGATTATATCGGAGAATCCGGGACGCAGTTGGATTGCATCCGGGCAGCCGACGTGATGCACAATTTTGTGCAGCTGCTGGCACAAGAGTTCCAGGTGCGGGTTGGGCCGGAAGAGCCGGACCAGTCTCAGCAGGAATTGCTGGTAGACGTGCGCGCGCTCACGAAAGTGCGGAGCTACTTTCCGGCACTGGTGGTCGAGTGTGGTACGAGTGCCGGTGCGGCAGTGATGGTTCAGCTGGCGGGACAATCAGGGGTCAACTCGTTGTCTATCGAAGTTCGGACAGAGGTTGTTTGTCGCCGGCTGACGGCCGCGGGCGAGCTCTATTGTGCGGTGATTGACAAATTGGTCTCATCGTTCGGTGGGGAATTTGAGTTCGTGGATGGAGAGGGAAAAGCGGCAACTTGGGTCTTTCGATTCCCCGTTCGCCGGGGGCGTGGGGGTGCGAATAGATGAATGGGAGGATCCTGATTGTCGACGACGATCCTCTGATCCGCCGGCAATTGCAGCACCTGTGTGAGCAGCAGGGTTACCCCGCGGATGTGGCCCAAGACGGTAGCGAGGCGCTGACGCGGCTGCAGGAGCGCTCGTACTCCTTGGTGCTCCTCGATCTCATGATGCCTGGCAGAGACGGTGTCAGTCTCCTCACGGAGCTCAGGCAGCGTTGGCCGCGCGTGGATGTTGTGATCGTCACCGCCCATGGGTCGGTTCGCGGGGCGGTGGAAGCCATGCGTCGAGGCGCCACGGATTACCTTACGAAACCCTTTTCTCCTGAAGAGCTCTCCCTTGCCATTCGGCGCGTCTTCGATCGGCGGCAGCTTTTGGAGGAAATTCAGGTCCTAAAAGATCGACTCGCCGAACGATACCGCTTCGCCAACATGGTGAGCCGTAATGCCCGGATGCGAGAGCTGTTCCGGCTGATTTCTTCGCTGGCGAATGCCGATGTGACTGTCCTGATCACGGGCGAGTCGGGAACCGGGAAGGAGCTCGTGGCGCGCGCACTCCATGAGCAAGGCAAGCGGCGCGAGGGGCCGTTCGTTGCCATCAACTGTGCGGCAATCCCGGAAAACCTACTCGAAAGCGAGTTGTTCGGTTACGAGAAGGGGGCGTTCACGGGGGCGTACACCAGTCGTGCCGGTAAGATCGAGGCGGCTCACGGTGGGACGCTTTTCCTCGACGAGGTTGAGAGCATCCCGCTGGCAATGCAAAGCAAACTGCTGCGGGTGTTGGAAGGGCGCAGCATTGAGAGACTGGGGAGCAACGAGCGCATTCATGTGGATATGCGGGTTGTGGCGGCGAGCAATGAGGATCTCACCGAGTGTGTTGCCAGTGGTAGAATGCGGGAGGACTTCTACTACCGCATCGCCGTGGTGCCAATTCAACTGCCAGCTCTCCGTGAGCGCCGCGAGGACATCCCCCTGTTAGCCGCAGAGTTCTTGCAGCAACACCCGCTTGCGGTGGAAAAAGGCATCGACTGTATCGCCGAGGACGCAATGGTGGCGCTGATGGCGTATCCTTGGCCAGGTAATATTCGTGAACTGTGGAATGTGCTCGAACGAGCGATTGTAACTGCGGAGGGGCGCACAATTACTCGCGTGGACGTATCGACCCCACGAACACGAGAGACGAATTTGCCGGATTTCTGCTCGGCGGACCGGCCCCTTCGAGAGTTTGTGCGCAGTGCAGAGCGCTGGTATGTAGAACAGTTGCTGAAGCGATTTCACGGAAATGTCACCCAGGCGGCTCGCCATGCGGGGATCGATCAGGCAACCTTGCACCGTAAAGTACGGGACCTGGCGATCCGCGTGGCTGCTTTTCGGAAGGAATGAGTTACCAATGCCTCCTGTTCTCGATGTTGACGGTTCCAGAAAGACCTATTCGACGCGGAAGCAGGAGAGGGCTTCGCGCGTGAGGAGGACGACCCTTCATGTATTGCGAGTTCTACCAGTTACAGGAGCGCCCATTTAACGTTACCCCGGACCCGAAATTCTTGTACTTAAATGCGCGGTACCGAGAGGCCATCGCCTCGCTGCACTACGGCATCACCCAGCGAAAGGGCTTTATCACCCTGATTGGTGAGGCTGGAACTGGCAAAACCACGCTGCTCAAGCGTTTGCTGGACGAGTTGGATCAGAATACGCGTACCGTGTTCTTGTTCAACACCAACGTGAGCTTCGAAGAGATTCTCGAGTACATGTTCGCCGAGTTCGACCTGCCGGTTCACAGTGGCAAGAAACTCTACATGCTGCAGCGGCTAAACATGTTTTTGCTGGAGGAGCTCCGCAACGGGCGAAATGTCGCGTTATTGATCGACGAAGCCCAAGATCTGGAATACAGCGTTCTCGAAGACTTGCGCCTGTTATCCAACTTGGAGACTGCGAAAGAGAAAATCATTCAAATCGTTTTGTCAGGCCAGCCAGAGTTAGGCCAGAAACTGAGTAACCCGATTTTGCGGCAGTTGCGGCAGCGAATTAGCGTGAATTGCCGGTTGTTGCCGCTGTCGAAAGACGAGGTGTCGGAATACATTCGTTTTCGCCTGGAGGCTGCTGGTGCACCCGATGCCAAGTTGTTCACCCGGGACGCGGAAGAACGGATCTATCATTTCTCGCGGGGCATTCCGCGCTTAGTGAACGTGATTTGCGACAATGCCTTGGTCATCGGCTACGCGATGGGTAAAAAGCGGATCACGGCCGATATCATTGACGAAGCTGCTGCTGACTTGCTGCCCGCAGAGAGCGCTTCGGTGCAGCCAGACCACAATTCCCACAGCGCCGGCGGCGAGGTCGCTCAGCAGTCAGATGCGCGTCAGGTGCGACGATCCTGGTGGCAGACCCTGGCAACGGGTGGTGCTCTCGTCGCCATTGGATTCGGCGCGTGGACGGCTGGGCGGGCTGTGTGGGAGGCTTATTCTGTCCAGGCTCCGAGGGAGGAGCAGGTCAACCACGTCAGGGAGATCGCTGTGGCCCCAGCGGACGGGTCGGGCGCGGAGGCGAACATTCAATTGCCTGGGCCCCAGGGGCCGGGGGTGAGCGCCGGTTTGCCGGCGTTGCCGGTAGAGAAACACGACCGGGGTGAACCCGCTGGGGCGCTCACAGAAGCAAACACGGAGGAGGCAGAGCTGGCAAGCGCTAAAGTGGAAGGTTCTGTCAGGGGTTCGGAGAAGGACGTGGCGCCTGTGGTCGAAGCGCCTCAGACGGTTCCGGGCACAACCACCAAGATGGCCACGCGCTTGGCGATGCTCGCGGACGTACCAACGTCCTCCGAGGAGGTGCCAGGAGAAGCGCCTCGGGATGGCAGCTTAGAGCGTACAGGCGCGGAGGCTGCGCAAGTGGCGGCAGGCTCGGTAGCGGTTGTTGTGGGCGCGAAGGTTTCCGACAAAGAGGACGAAAGAGCGGACGCTAGAGAAACCTACACTGCAGATCGAGCTGCAATGGAGCGCCCATCCGGTGCGGTCCGCGTTCTCGAGGCGAGAGCGGCCGGTGGCAGCGCCCCAGTGGAGGATGGGTCAAAGGAGGTGGGTCAAACGGTAACCGGGGTCCCGGAGATCGACGCTAAAGAATACAAAAACTTGGTTGTCCGGCCTGGTGACTCGTTATCGGGGATCGCGCGCGCAAGGTACGGGCAGTCGAGTTATACGATTCTTGACCTGATCAAACTTGCCAACCCCCAAGTGCGTGATGTGGACTGGATCTTGCCCGGGCAGACGCTCCGCCTTCCGGACTTGCACGAGGGGCCCCCTGTGGTTCGTGAAGCTCCAGACCGTTACGTGCTGCTCATCTTTACGACTCCCAATGGTCAGCGAGCTCAAGCGTTGGCGCAGGCCCTCCGGCGGCACGGTTTCGAGAGCGAGATTCGCCCAACCGAACTCGGCACCCAGAAGAGGGTCTTTCGTGTCACAGTGCGGGCAGGCTCGACCCGGAGTGATGCACTGAGTACTGGGCTGGCCTTGCAACGAGTTCTGCGCGAAGATGCAGAGATAGCCCGATTAGGGCAATAGGGTCGCGGTTGCTGCCCTCGCTTGGACTCTTCGCGAGGGACGCCCAGAAAACAGGCAAGCGGAGCTGTCGCCTGTGCGCGCAAGCGCTAAGTGGGCCTTGGTGTGCAGAGAAGGCTCGCCTTGAGGAAACCCATCCAAATAGAGGGACCAATGAGGAGAGATGAGGCGGTAGTGTCCAGGGTTGTCGGCTCGGCTGCTGCGGCGGCGTGGGGCGCGAGTTTGGTAGGGTGTTTCGAGGCGAGCGTCATTGCTCTGAGTGGAGGGGGGCTTTCCGAGTATGGCTTATTTCCCTTTGGTTTTTGGGCCTACGCGGCTTTAGGGGTTACACTGTCCCTGCCGATCGTCGTGGTGGGGCCGTGGGTCCGGGCCCGTTGGCAACAGCCGGAAGGTGCATTGCAAGCTTTGACTTCGGGGGCGGTCGCATTTCCGATCACTCTAGTGGTAGCTCGGTACCACCTCGCCCAGCGCTATTTCGGGGAGCAAATGCCGGCTCCGTGGAGCGGGGTTGGTCTTTTACTCTACCCCGGTTTGGTTGTGTGTGCCTTACTTGTAAGCCTTTTAATCGCTGTCCTTGTGGTTGCGGTTCGGGGGCGCGGAAGGTTTACGTCCGTACGGCTCGGCGCTTCGTGGGCTGTTGCCTTTGCGCTGCTGACGGTTGGCGCGCGGGCATTGCGAGTTGAAGAGCCTGCTCCATTGCGGCAGGCGCGAGCGACTAAGCCCTCTCCCAACGTGGTTCTTTTCGTTGTGGACACATTGCGCGCCGATGCTTTGGGCATCGCTGGCGGGCAGGCAAAAACCCCTCACATGGACGCTCTTGCCGCTGACGGGGTTTGGTTTCGTGACGCGTATGCGCAATCATCTTGGACTCGGCCATCCATTGCTACGATTTTGACCGGCGAGTACCCCGCTGTGCATGGTGCGGTGCACAAATTCGACCCGCTCCCCGAAGACATGGAAACCTTGGCAGAACGATTGCGGGCGGCGGGCTATTGGACCGCCGCGTTCGTCACCAACATCAATGTGGCGCCGATCTTCAACTTCGATCAGGGGTTTGGCGAATACCACTACTTAGCGCCGAGCTTTTACTTCGGTGCCTCCGATTCCGCGACTCGGCTTTCAATTTACAAGCTCCTTCGCCTCTTACGCGAACGGTTCCTGCACCGGCGCATTTATTACTACCACTATTATCAGGATGCAGCGGTGGTCACAGACCATGTTTCACGGTGGCTGGCCGAATCGCCCCCCGAGCCCTTCTTCCTCTTCATCCATTACATGGACCCTCACGACCCGTACTTCGAGATCCCGTACAATGGCCGCGGAATTGCGCGCGTGGCGGAGCCGAACCCCCCTCCCGAACGAGCGGAGGAGATGCGGCGGCTTTACGCCTCCGACGTAGCATATTTCGATCAGCACTTCGGAGCTCTGATTGAGCGGTTCCGCCAACGCGGCCTGTATGAAAGAACCCTCTTTGTTCTGACTGCGGATCACGGAGAAGAGTTTTACGAACATGGCGGTTGGTGGCACGGAACGACATTATACGAGGAGCAAATCCGAGTTCCCCTGATTATCCGGCTTCCCGCTGGCGCAAACCGAGCACAGCAGCGAACGGATCTTGCACAGACCTTGGACATTGTGCCGACGGTGTTGGCCCAGGCAGGTTTGCCAGTGCCGCATGAACTACCGGGGCGTGACCTCTTTTCGAACCGCGAGCAGCCGGAGGTTCTGTATGCACACGAGAGCTTGGAGGGCAACGAGATTGAGGCTCTGCGTTGGGGCCCTTGGAAGCTCATTGTTGCTAATGAGGGGAATCCGCGGGGGCTGCCGCGTGTGGCACTCTTTCATTTAATTGATGATCCGTTTGAACAAGCAGATCTAAGGGGACGACACCCCGAGATCGTGCAGGAACTCAGTGCAAAGCTTGAGAAGTTTCGGGGCGACGTTCAAAAGGGCGTCCGAAATCACCGGTGAAAGAAACGACCGATGTTGTTGATCGTTGGTTGGGATGGTGCCTCACCAAACCTCGTAGAGCCGATGATCCGCAAGGGGCGGCTCCCCAACCTCGCGGCTCTCCGTGCGCGCGGCGTTTGGGGTCGGGTGCGCGCTCCTTGGCCGCCAGTGACCTTCCCGAGCTGGACCACGTTCATGACAGGCGTCAACCCAGGCCGTCACGGTATTTTTGATTTCACTTGCAGGGAGCGCGGGACATACCAAGTTCGTTTTGTCAACAGCACGTGGCGGCGAGCTCCTACCATCTGGTCGATCCTCAGTGGTGTTGGAAGGCGCGTTTGTGTGCTTGGCCTACCGGCCACGTATCCGCCCGAGGCAGTGAACGGGATTATGTTGAGCGGTTTTGACACGCCCGTGACCACTTGGGCGGACGATAGTTTCGTGTATCCGCGGGAACGCGCAGCGGAGATCGCCTCTCTCGGCGGATTCCCCTTCGCCGACTTCCAAGAGTTCCGCGTCAATTCAAAGTGGTACGCACGCGCGCGCCAGCGGTTGTTGCGTGGGATTGAACAAAAATTGCGGGTGGCTGCGCACTTCCTCAAACAAGAAGCCTGGGATTGTTTCCTCGTACTCTTCGGAGAGTCGGATACCGTAGCCCACCACTTCTGGCACTTTTCCGATCCGCACAGCCCATTCGCGCCGGAAAGCGCAGACCCGTTGATGGGCAACGTGATCGAGGAGGTTTACCAGGCGCTGGACGAGGCGTTGGCGCGACTTATGAAACTGGCTCCGGATGCCGACGTTTTGGTTGTGTCTGATCACGGGTTCGGTGGAGTAGGGTTGCGGAGGATCCACCTGAACCGGTGGCTGCAAGAGCACGGCTGGTTACGATTCCTCGCCTCTCGCAGCTGTTTGGTGCCTGCTTGGATGAAGCCCCTCGCCCTCTCTGTGATGCCTCCGCGTTTCCAGCGCATCCTGTTCAACGGGTACGGCGGTAGGTGGTCGAGTGCACTAGAGACCGCGGCGCGTTTTCGGGGAATTGACTTCGCGAGATCCGCTGCCTTTTCTGAAGAACTTGGCTACTTCCCGAGTCTTTGGTTGAACGTGAAGGGCCGGGATCCCCTCGGGGTGGTGTCGCAGAGCGATTATACGCGTGTGCGTAGCGAGATTCGGGATGCGCTGCTGGCTTGGCGTCATGAGGACAGCGGTCGACCGGTTGTTCGATCGGTGTGGTTTCGTGAGGAAGTTTACACTGGTCCTTATGTTGTTGATGCTCCCGATCTCTTGCTCGAAGTGTGCGAAGACGAAGCGGGGTACGCCGTCGTTCCAGCAAGCAGCGGCGGTCGGGCCGGTCCAGTAGTGACTACTATCGATTTGAGCAGTTGGCGGGGAGGCAAACTGCAAGGGTTGAGCGGGGCCCATTGCCGGAACGGGATATTCGCTCTGGGTGGTCCTTCCGTCGTGACGGTAGGCAACGCGGGAACTGTGGACATGGTGCAATTTGCGCCTGCTGTCCTTCAACTGTGCGGGGTGTCCTCTACGCCACAATTTTTTGATGGAGAAACTTTTGCGTCCATTGTAAGCACGTCGTCATTGGCCGCAGCGTCCAACGTGTGCGGTGCAATTCGAAGTCCGAGGGCTTACTCAAAGGAAGAAGAGGTAGAAATTTCGAAACGCTTGGAGGACCTAGGGTACCTGTGATGATTGGCGCTGAATTGCCGAGTCAGCTGCGCGTGGGCGTGGTCGCGCCTTGCCCCTTTCCCTCGGCGCGCGGGTCGCAAGCGTTGATTCGCGAGGTGGCGGAAGCGTTAGCTGCGAGGGGACATCAGGTGCATGTGATTTCGTACCCCTTGGGAGAGCACCTGGTGCCGATCCGTGGCATTACACTGCACCGCACCTGCACGCTTTGGGGGAAATGGATCGAGCGCCTTCCTTGGCTGCTGCGTAAGCTGGTGTGGGATTGCTTTTTGGTCCTAACCGTATACGCGGTTGTGAAGAAACACCGGATTCATGTGTTGCATGTGCACAACTACGAGGGTCCGGTAGTTGCCTGCATCGCTAGGTGGTTGAGCGGTTGCCCCGTGGTGTACCATGCCCACAACTTGCTGTGCGATGAACTCCCAGCATATTTCCGGGTTCCTATAATGCGGTGGCTTGCCCGCCGGACAGGCCATTTGGCCGATCGCTGGATCCCCCGCTTGGCGGACGCCGTGGTGGTACTCTCGAGAGCGCAGAAGGAGGGGTTGGCTGATTGTGGCATTGATCCAGATCGCATTGCCGTCATACCGCCTGCGGCCCCGGAACTCAGCCGCAAGGACACGAAGATTGCGAGGACCCGCACGTTGTTATCGGACAGGTTTATTCTCGGTTACGCCGGCAATTTAGATGCATACCAAGATTTGGAACTGCTCGCCCGAGCATTTTGCTTGCTCAGGGAATGCACCCCGAACGTGGGTCTGCTCCTGGTGACGCATGAACACGATTGGACGAAGCTTGCCCCGGGAGAGCTGAGAGCAATAGCCGGATCTCCAGACGTTGAAGTTGTCGTCTGCCGGAGTTTTGAAGAGGTCCGACTTTGGCTCCAACGAGCAGATCTTTGGGTCTGTCCGAGGAGTTCTTGGTCCGGCTTTCCGATCAAGGTCATCAACGTTGCAGCGCTGGGAAAGCCGGTGGTGATTTCGTCGGGCGTTGCAAGGGGGGTACAGTGGACGGATCCGGAGACCATATTTGAGGCCGGTAACGCTGAGGCGCTGAGGGACCTCCTGATGCGCATGGTGCAAAGTCCCCACGCGCTCGAACATGCGGCCCAAGCTGCGCTGCGGTGGGTTTCTTGCTTGCCAGCGGCTGCTCAGGTGGCTGAGTCCATGGAGCGAGTATTTCGATCGGCTTGGTGGTTCTGCAACAATGGTCTTGGCTCGTTGTTGCGAATTGCAGAACACGATTTGGGTGTTGATAGGCATCCTTGGACTTCATATAAGCGAGCGGATGTTAGCCGGGAGGACGAGGCCCGTGCGTGAGCGACGGTGTTGGCTGATTCTGGGGATCGTAGTCTTCAACGTATGCACTTGGGCTTTTGCCGCCGGATGCGCACGACGGGCTGCCCCGACTGCGGCGTTACCGCCATTGGATGCTCCTCTGCCCCTGCCGCCCGGGCAGACACCACCCTACAGGATTAAGCCTGGTGACTTACTCCGAATCAAGTTCCTATATCACCCGGAGCTGGATGTGAAGGTGCCAGTCCGCCCGGACGGAGGGATTTCGCTGCAAATGGCTGGTGACATTCACGTGGCCGGTCTCACCACGGACGAGCTAGCGCGTCTCATCGTTGAGCGAACGCAAGACCGATTACGGGAGCCTGAGGTGTCGGTTCTGGTGGCGCAGACTGCTGATCTGAGGGTTTACGTGATGGGGGAAGTGCGGGTGCCGGGCATTGTCCCGTATCGCGAGGGCATGACGCCCTTACAAGCAATTGCTGACCGAGGAGGATTTTTGGACACTGCTAGGGTCGACAGTGTTCTGCGGCTCTCCCCCGGCGACAACGAGTACCAAGGCACGCGCTTAGACTTGGCACAAGCCCTGAAGAGTGGTGCTCCGGAGGATGTGGAGCTGCGTCCCGGTGATGTCTTGTACGTGCCGCGCACGTTTATCGGTGATGTGAACGCGTTTGTGCGCTTGTATATCCGGGGCTTGCTTCCGGTCGAGCCGCGCGTGGGTGCAGGCACGTCGTTCTAGAGGCCGAAAGCGAACCCTGATATGGCATTCGAGCCCCAACGGCGCCCAAACAACGTACGAAACACCTCCCTCGGAGGTCCGGGAAACTTTGGCGGCAACGCCGGCTGGAATGGCAATGGGGGTTTTGGGGGCGCCGCCAGCGATCAAGTCCGTGACATCCTGCATGTTTTGTTCAAGCATAAACGCCTCATCGCGGGGCTGTTTCTAGCAGTGGCTCTCCCTGGACTGATTAGTACGCTGCTGCAGCGGCCGAAATACCTGGCTAGCGCGAAGGTGATGATCTCAGCTTCGCGGACCGATCCTACGGTTCAGCCGACCGACGTAACGAAGCTAGAGCCGGTTCAACTGAACGAGTCCCTCGTGAACACAGAAGTCCACATCGTAACCAGCCGAGACCTATTGGCCTCGGTGTTGGAGTCGCTCGCAGTCGATGGAAAATCGGGTGTGGCCCGGGTTTCGCAGAAAACTGCAGCGGCTGACCAACTTGCCGCCTTTCAAGCTTCTCTCGCTGTAACCCCGATTAAGGCATCGAATGTCATTCAGATTGACTACCGGCATACCGATCCGGCGTATGCCGCTCGTGTCGTGAACCAGTTGGTCGATGAGTATTTAGCCTATCACGCAGAGGTTCACGGCAACAAAGAGTTGCCTCGTTTCTACGACGAGCAGAGGCGAGCTCTGGAGCAAGAACTCCGGCGCGCGGAACGGGCGCTCATCGAATTTACGAGTAAAGAAGGTGTAGTGTCGCCAACAGATGAAATTTCCGCGACGGTGCGGTTGGTAGCAGAGACGGCCAGTGTGCTCCGCGAGATCAACGCAAGCATTGTGGGAACGGAGGAGCGACTGCGCGTGCTGCGCGAGCAAATTGCCCAGCAGCCGGAGGTAGTGAAGCGCTCGCAATCTTTGGAAATCAATCCGGTTGTTACCCAGCTCACTTCTCAGCTTGTGGATCGACAGCTCGACCGGGTAGCGTTGTTGCGGAAATATACGGAGAAGGACCGTCACGTTCGGGATAATGCGGAGGAAATCGAGGAACTGCGGTCTGCCCTTGAAGCGGAGCTCCGAGACCGGCCTACGATCGTGTCTCACCAACTCTACCGGACCAATCCCCTGCGAGAGGATCGCTTGCGTACGCTCCTCGATTTGGAGAGCCAAATTAGTGAGTTGCGGGCCCGGCAGGCGGCCTTGGAGGACGAATTGAGCCGATCCACGAGGCGTTTGATTTTGCTCCGGCAGAAGGCCGTGGAGTTCCAACGCCTAGAGGACGAAGTGAAAACTCGTCGGGAGGCCTATGAGCTGTACGTCAAGCGGGAGCAAGAAGCTCGCATTAGTCGAGCCATGGACGAGCAAAAGCTGGTTAACGTGAGCGTGGTCCAGCGCCCTGCTTTGCCACTCCCGCGAATCGATACCCGCCGTGTCTCGGCTAGCCTCGCCCTGTTGGCTGGCCTTGTGGTGGGTATTGCCGGAGCGTTTGCAAGGGAGTATGTGAGTCGGCCACTGCGATCGGAAAGCGATGTTGTACGGTTCCTAGGCTTGCCGTTGTTGGGAACTGTTCGTGACGTTGGAACTCGTTGATTGGCGCACGCTGAGGGCGGTGTGAGCAAGATTTACGAGGCGTTGAAAAAGGCGGAAGAGGAGCGGGAACGGGAGCGAACACGCGCGCCCAGTCCGGGAGCTCCTCCGCCAGTTCTCCAGGACCCGGCCGCTGCCATATTGGAGGACTACCAACGGTTGCGCGCCAGCGTTTTGTCGATGACCGTACCCGCCGGTCTCCATACGATTCTCTTGGTGAGTGCTCAGCATGGCGAGGGGACGACAACGGTTGCGTTAGGTCTTGCGATGGCACTGGCACGCGAACGCGAAGCACGCGTGCTGCTGATGGAAGCGAACTTGCGGAGCCCGTCTTTGAGAAACCTGCTGCCGGTGCCGACGAGCTTTGGTCTGTCGGACTATGCGTTGGGGCGGGCCGCGCCGGAAGCGATCGTGACTCGTGTGGATGAATGGAACTTGTCCGTGATCCCAGCGGGTATGCAACCGGCGACCACGGTTGCGGTCGAAGCCATCGAAGCTTTACTCGCTCGCTTGCAGACGCAGTTTGACTTCGTCGTAATCGACGGCCCTCCGGTGAACCTTTACGCTGACGCAGCAGTAATCGCTTCCAAAGTGGACGGGGTGATCTTGGTGTTCGAAGCAGACCGTACCCCTGTGACCGACGCAGAAGCAGCGAAACGCCAACTTGATCGTGTTGGCGCTCGCATTCTGGGCGTGGTGCTGAACCGGCAGCGCTCTTACATCCCAGCGTTCTTGGAGAATTTGCTGTGAGAACTTTCTCCATGAGCGACCGCGCATGGATACAATAGGAATTCCTTTTCCCCGCTCGCGCGAACGAACCTGGGCACCGTTTCTTTTGGTCTTAGGCATTGCCTTGGTTGCAGGGGCGGGCTCCGTTGTCCTGGGTGGGGCTACCGTCCTCCTGGTCCTGGCGGGGTTCTTCCTCGCACTGGTCGTGGCTCGGCCCCACTACGGAATTGCTGTTTTTCTATCGACATTCCTGATGACTTACCCGCGTGCCCTGCAGGGGGTGGGCTTCCTGACGATCAACAACGTGCTGGGGTTGGTCTTTCTCGTACTGCTCGCATACAAGGTGTACCGAGAGCGCGATTGGTGGTTCGTCACCGTGCCCGAAGTCCAACTGCTGGGTTTCGTGGTCGCAATGTATTACATCTCCGGCTGGTTGAACGGGCCTGACCCTCACACTTTAGAGCTCCTCGGGGAACAGGAGCTCAGTGCGGCAAATATGCGGATTTTCGTCAATCGGGTGGCCTTCACTGTGTTCTTCATTGCCTTCATCCGTACGCCTGATCACGTGCGGATGATTTACCTGCTCGGCCTCGCGTTCATGGTGGCGAGTGCCTTAAGCGGTGTGCAGGGCGTCATCCAAGGAGGGGGCTTGTACGGCTACCGCGCCACAACCGAAGCGCGATTAGTGGCAGCCGCCTACAATCCCAACCGCCTGGCAATGCTCGCTGTGTTCTCGGTGGCGGGCCTGTGGTACTTGCGGCGATCGCTCACGTTGCCAGGCTTGAAAATGGCCTTGCTCCTCGCAATCGCCGTGATGGGGCTTGCAGTCTTTATGACTGCTTCCCGCAGTGGGTTACTCGGACTGGTTGTTTGTTTTGTGAGTATCTTGTGGGATGAGCGTGTCGGTGTTCGGGCAGTTGTGAATTGGGTGGTAGGCGCCTTGCTAGTTGGCGTCCTGGTTGCCCAGTTCGTGCCGGAGCGAAGCCTTGAGCGGATCACAAACCTTCCAGGCACCCAGCAAGCGCAAGTGGGGGAGGGAGCGGGTTCGTTGGAGCGGCGGGGACGCGCTTGGGAGGTCGCGTGGGAGTTGTTTCTCGACAGCCCGTTTTTGGGGGTGGGCATGGGGAATTGGGAGATTGCCCGGTTTCTTAAAGACCCAGCGCGATCAACCGCGGCGCCCCACAGCTCGTACCTGCTCACGCTCGTGGAAGGCGGCGTGTTCTGCTTGAGCGCTTTTTTAGTCCTGTTGTGGCGCACGTGGCGGAATTTCCGGCTTGCGGAGGAGTGGATGAGCATGGCACCGCCGTCAGCCGTAACCGATCTGTTGTGGATTGCAAAAGCAGCGAAAGTCAGTCTGATCTCCCTTGCGTTTTTCTCACTGGTCGCGGACCTTTGGCAGTTTGTCTTACTTTTCTGGCTAATCGGGATCGGTGTTGTGCTGCGCCGCCTGGTGGAAGCCGATATGCAGCGGTTGCGGTTGACGTGAGATGCAGTCACCCTTGCGTGCTGAAGACTATGCTCGGTTCCTTACGCTCCAAGGCTACCATGTCCGTCGGAACGGGGACGTGTTTTGGTTCGAGGCCAGTCGCTGGTTTTTGCTTTCAGCACCACACCACCGTGAGTACGAGGTAACCCGAGAGGAGCTGCAGGGCCTCTTCCGTGGCTTTGGCTGCGCTGGCGTGCGCTTTGCTGCTCCGCTGAACTGCGAGTGGGGCCGGCTTAGTTACCAGATCGTGCTCGACCGGCATGACTACGGGCTCGAGCAACTGAGTAGCAATGTCCGGAGCAAAGTACGTCGAGGGTTAAAGCGGTGCGAGGTTCGTCCAACGGATTTTGCCACACTCGAAGAGCATGGATGGGCTCTCCACGTGGAAACTCTTGAGCGGCAAAATCGCGGGGGGTCGTGGAGCCGAGAGCGGTGGCGGCGCTTTTGGGACGCCTGTCGCAAAACTCCGGGCATCGAGGGATGGGGCGCCTGGGTAGGTGATCAGCTGGTTGCCTTTCTCGTTACCGTAACCTTCGACGATGCCGTGGAGTTTCTCCTCAGTCGATCGACGACGGGGGAACGTGGCGCTTACCCCAATAATGCGCTGGTTTTTCGAGTTGCTGAGGAGATGCTCGTACACCGCGGCGTGCCGCAGATTACGTTTGGGTTGGAATCACTCGAGCCGGTTCAACCTCTCGATGAATTCAAGTTCAGCATGGGTTTTTACCCGCGCCCAATCCGCCAAGTGGTTGTGTTCCACCCGCTTCTTCGCTTGTTGCTTTCCCAGCCGCGAGCTCGAGCCTTGGTGCGACAGTGGGCAGCTCGACGAGGGAGACACGCGGTTTTTTGGCGAAAGGCTGCAGGACTCCTCCGGTTCTCGGAAGAGTCGAGCCCATAGGAGTTGGGAAAGGGGCTTGATTTGAAGTCGGGTTCCATGATGGGAAGGGGCAGCATTATCCGCGGGAAGTGTAGGTGAGCAGTTTGGGAGGGAGGCCGTTGCGGCCATGACGGCAGCGAGTCCACAGTACAGGCACCATTCGCCGGAGCCCTCGGGGGCACGGCGTGAAGTTCCGTTCTACCGACCGGACATCAGCGAAGAGGAGATCCAAGCGGTTGTCGACACCCTTCGCTCGGGATGGCTCACGATTGGTCCCAAAACCCAGGAGTTCGAAGCCCGCTTTGCTGAGTTTATCGGCGCGCCACAGGCTGTGGCGGTCAGTTCCTGCACGGCGGCTCTTCATCTCGGGCTGAATTGCATTGGGCTGGAGCCCGGCGATGAAGTGATCACCAGTACACTCACGTTTACCGCCACTGGTGCCGCAATCATTCACGCGGGTGGTCGGCTGGTGCTCGCTGACGTGAGTCCGGACACCCTCAACCTCGATCCGGTTGACGTGGAGCGGAAGTTATCTCCGCGGACCAAAGCGCTCCTTCCCGTGCATTTTGCTGGGCACCCGGCTGCTATGGATGAGCTTTTGGAAATCGCGCGGGCGCGCGATCTGGTGGTGGTTGAGGACGCAGCCCACGCCCTCCCTGCTTCGTACAAGGGGAAGAGGGTCGGGACAATCGGAGACCTGACCGCGTTTAGCTTTTACGCAACCAAGAACCTTTGCACCGGCGAGGGGGGGATGCTCACAACTGCTCGCGAGGAGTGGGTCGATATCCTGCGCACGCGTCGACTGCACGGGATGAGCCGTGATGCGTGGAGACGATACAGTAACGAAGGGCAGTGGCGTTACGACGTGCTGTACCCAGGCTTCAAGTACAACATGACGGACCTCAACGCTGCCCTCGGGCTGGTGCAGCTCCGCAGACTAAAAGGTTTGCATGCACGCCGAAAAGAATTAGTGCAACTTTACCAAAGTCTGCTGCAGGATCTGGAGGAAATTGTCCTTCCAGCCGTGCGCCCCGAGGTCGAGCACGCGTGGCACTTGTTTGTCGTTCGCTTGCGTACGGAGATGCTGCGTATTGACCGAGACCGGCTAATGGAGGAGCTGCGACTTGCTGGGATTGGCACGCAGGTCCACTTCGTTCCGCTCCACATGCACGCGTTTTACCGGACGGCGTTTGGCTTCGAAGCGAAAGACTTTCCGGTCGCTTCGGCCGTAGCCGAGCAAATTTTGTCATTGCCTCTGTTTACCAGGATGAGCGACGAAGATGTTGCGTTCGTTTGCGAGCAACTGAGGAGGATCGTCTGTGCGCACCGACGCTGAAGCGGGGTATCTGCAAGTTCCCCGCGTTCCGGCTTGGGGCTTTGGCCGGATGGGTCCGATCGGGCGTACGGCGAAGCGTTTGCTCGACGTGACTCTCGCGGTTCTTGGCCTCGTCTTGCTCTCGCCGCTCTTTCTCGCGGTTGCCGTGCTCATCAAGTTGGATTCTCCTGGCCCGGTATTTTTCCGGCAGCGCCGGGTTGGCCAAGGCGGCTCGTTGTTCCGTATTTTTAAATTTCGTACCATGGTTCAGGGGGCCTACCAGATGGGCTCTCGGCTAACCGTTAAACGCGATCCTCGTGTAACCAGGTTGGGAAAGTTTCTGCGGTGGTCCAAGATCGATGAATTGCCGCAGTTGATCAATGTACTCAAAGGCGAGATGAGCTTTGTAGGGCCCCGGCCGGAGGACCCTTATTTCGTGCAGTTCTACCGGGGGGAGCAGTTGCAGGTGCTGAGTGTCCCACCGGGCATTTTTGGCCCAAGCCAAATTCACGGGCGAGACGAAGCTGACGAATACCCTGACGGGTTGAAGGACACAGAAGCCTACTACGTGGAGCATATCCTGCCAGCCAAGTTGCAGCGTGATCTGGACTTCGTCCGCAACGCAACGTTTTGGAGTGAACTGAAGTTCTTGCTCGGTGGGGTTTGGGCCACGGTTCGGGGAGCGGTGCGTGCCCGGTATCTTTGGGAACGCCGCAAGCGGATCGCGTTATTGTTAGCCGATGTGGGCTGCGCCATTGGTGCATACCTCACGGCGCTGCTCGTTCGGTTTGATTGGCACATTCCGCCCGCCGAGTACGTTCCGCAAACGCTTTTGCTGGTAACGGTCTTGCGTCCAGCCGTTGCGGTCTATTTCGGCGTTTATCAGAGCGTGCTCCGTTACTTCGGTGTGTGGGATTTTATTGCGCTGTTCAAAGCGGTCACTACGAGTTCGCTGCTCGTTGCGGGACTCACCTACTTTTTAGGGATGCAGTCCCACCCTCGCTCCGTGTTCGTCATTGATTGGGCACTGGTGTTGCTGGGTTGGGGAGGGTTGCGGCTGATGTTGCGGAGCTACTTGCGCTCGACCTTCAAGAGAACAAAGCGGCGCATGCCAGCGCTAATCGTGGGAACCGGCTTGGGCGGCGAGCAAATGTGTCGGGCGATGATGGAGGAGCCCCTGGCCGCATATGTTCCGGTCGGGTTTGTCGATGAAACGCCAGAGCGGTGGGGCGCGCGCATCCACGGGGTCAAGGTCTTGGGGGGCATTGCCGAGCTCCCTCTTGCATTGGCCGCAAAGAAGGTAGATTCGGTGTTCGTCTGCCTGTCCGATGTTAGTGAGGAGGTTGCGCGCGAGGCAATCGAGGTTTGCGCACGAGCGAATGTGCCGGTCCGGATTGTCCCGGCGCTGAACCAACTGCTGTTGCCCCACGGCTCGCCCTCACCTCACTTAGAGCGGGCCGGGGCAACTTAGTGGCCGGTTATGCGGTTTCCGCGTTGACAAACCGCCCAGAGACAGGTTTCGAAAGTGTCGACGCGAGAGACAGCGCCGGGTGTCCCATTGGGGCGAGATTGTGGTGGCGGCAACGGCGATTCCAGTCAGCCGATAGCCTTTCTCTATCCTGCATTTCCTGTCCTCCATCAGACTTTCGTGATGTGGGAGTCGCTCGGCCTGACGCAGCTGGGCGTCGATTTACGACTTTACTCTCTACGGAGAGCAGCGCAATGCAAGCAACAGCCAGAGGCGGAAGCAGTCGTCGGGAAAGTTGCATACGTTCCCTCTCCTCTTTCTGGCGCAGTCCTGAAGGCCAACCTCCGCACCGTGTGGAGCAGGCCACGGCGTTATGTCGGTAGCTTATGGAAGCTATTTCGACATTGGTGGTCTGATCGTGCGTTGTTGGTAAGGCGCCAGCAAGGAAAAAAGGACAGCGCTTATGTTTCCTGGACGATGCGTTTAGAAGCGCTGTGGAACACGAGCGCTACCGTTTACCTCCTTAAGTCGTTGTGGTTGTTTCCACTAGCAGTTTACTTGGGTGAGCACCTTCGCGAACAGGGCGTCACGCGTGTTCACGCTCACTGGGCCACTCATGCGACAACGGTGGCCCTGCTGATGCACTGGATTTTTGGGATTCGCTTCAGCTTTACCGCCCACGCTTATGATATTTACCTCATGCCGATTCTGCTGCCGGCGAAGCTGGAAGCCGCGCAACTGGTGGTGACGTGCGCTCGAGTCAATGCAGAGTACCTTCGGGGCCTGACGAAAACAGGGGGAACGCGACTTGTTGTTAACTACCACGGAGTCGATTTGCAGCGCTTCTCGCCTCGGGCGCGCCCACGCCAGAATCCGATTCCTCGCATTGTGTCCTGCGGTGCACTTCGCCTCTACAAAGGCCATCACGTTCTCATCCAAGCGTGCAAGCTTGTTACACGCCCGCTGCAGTGCGTCATCATCGGGGAAGGTCCGCAACGGTCAGTTTTAGAGAAACTCGTGCGCGACCTTGAATTAGGGGAACAAGTGCAATTCACCGGTCCGCTGGTGCAGGAGCAGGTTGCGGAGGAGTACGCCAAGGCGGATTTGTTCGTTTTGGCTAGCGTCGTCGTCGAGGAGTGGGGCCGACAGGATGTGATTCCAAATGTCTTGGTCGAAGCGATGGCTATGGAGATTCCGGTAGTGGCTTCGGATTTGCCAGGGATTCGTGAGCTGATCACTGATGGCGTCCATGGGCGGCTGGTCCCTCCAGGCAATCCGCGTGCCTTAGCCGAGGCGATCGTGGAGCTTCTCGATAACAGATCCCTCCGAACAGAACTTGCCAGGAACGCGAGAGCTCGCGTCGTGGAAGACTTCGATCGTGATCGTAATGTGCGGGAACTAGCGCGCGTCTTGGTGCAGCCCTCGACAGTCAAGTGAGCGTCGTAGTGCTGTTTTTTTCTTGCAATTTTCCAAGGCTTGTGAAAGTGAGCAGGTGCGCCTGCAATGTGGGTTGACCCGGCAGCGGAGGAAATTTTGTTGCGTGACAAAGCCGCTATCCAGCGGGACGTAGGAAAGGAGAGTCGACGGCCGGGGCGTGTCCTGAGGCCGATGACTGGTTGGTACATCCGCACGTGGGGACTGGACAATTTGCTGCGTTGATGGTTGATAGCGCAGGCTTGTAAACTGCGTCGCAACTCGGTGCGAGCAGGAAGGCGGGTCCAAAGAACAGGAATCTGTGAGCCGAATTCTCGGATAACAGGGAGGGGTCTTGGGTATGCAGAGAGACACGATACTGGTTACCGGCGGTGCTGGCTACATTGGCAGCCACTTGGTCCGCAGGCTGTTGCAGCGTGGCTACCGAGTTCGTGTGTTGGATAAATTTTTGTACGGAGAACACGGCATCGCGGAGCTGCAGGGAGACCGTGACTTCGAGGTCCGCTACGGCGACATTTGCCACATTCGCGACGTGGTCCAAGCCGTCAAAGGTGCGCGGGCAGTCGTGGCGCTTGCGGCCCTTGTCGGTGACGCCGCCTGCGATTTAGACCCAAAAGAGACGTTGATGACGAACTATGAATCCACGCGCGTGCTCTTGGAGGCATGTCGTGACGCTTCCGTGCAGCGTTTGGTTTTTGCCTCTTCTTGCAGTGTGTATGGTGCCAATGGAAGTAGCACCTTGCATGAAGACTCGCCCCTGCACCCGGTGTCATTGTACGCTCGGACCCGTATCATGTCCGAGGATATCCTCCTCCGAGAGGCGGGAGATGTGGAGGTCGTGATTTTGCGTTTGGCTACGGTTTGCGGGTTGTCGCCGAGAATGCGCTTTGACTTGATGGTGAATACGATCACCGCGCGCGCCACCGTGACTGGCACCATTCGCATTCTGGGTCCTCACCAATGGCGCCCGCACATCCATGTCCAGGACGCCGCTGAGGCGTTTGTTCAAGCGGTAGAAGCTCCAGCCGCCCGTGTGGATCGAGGAGTCTTCAACGTGGGTGGCGATCATTTGAATTTTACTGTGGGACAAATCGCGCAAAAAGTCGTGGAGTACCTCCCCGGAACAAAGGTTGAGGAGTTCGATCATATCGAAGATCGCCGGAGTTACCGCGTATCGTTTAAGCGGATCCGAGAGCGCCTCGGATTTGTTCCTCGCCTGACAGTCGAGGATGCGATCCGCGAGGTGCACGCGGTACTGCAGTCCGGTGAAGTGGGCGATTATAGTGCTTCCATCTATTACAACGTAAAGCAGCTTCAGGAATACACGCGACAGCGAGCCTCAGCGTAGTTGTTGGTCAAACGGCTGCCCACTTCTTTATCGCATCGACCTCACTTCCGATCTCATCTGAGTTCCCCGGTTTGTCATGAAGTCTGGTGGACCAGTTCGTGTAGCTTTGGTTGGTTGCGGGCGGATCGCCCACGTGCACGCGAGCTACCTACGATCGATTCCAGGGGTGCACCTGGTGGGTGCTTGCGATGCGAGCCCGGAGGCGCGGGAGGCGTTCACACGGCGTTGGGGACTGCCTACATGTGCAAGCCTTCGCGAGATGCAGGCTGCTCTCGAACCCGATGTCGTACACGTGTTGACCCCGCCGAACACCCACGCGACGCTGGCCATTGAACTCATGCGTGCGGGGCTGGATGTACTGGTTGAAAAGCCCATGGCCACATCTGTCCGCGAAGCGGACGCGATGATTGCAACTGCAAATCAGCTCGGCCGGGTTCTCAGTGTGGACCATAATCGTTGGTTCGACCCGGTCGTCTTGCAGGCGCGCCAATGCATCCGGGATGGAGCCTTAGGCAAGTTGGTCGCAGTTGAGCTGTTTGCTGCCTTTGGAGAAGGCGAAGCTGGCGAGATTCAGGAGTGGAAACAGAGCCTTCCGGGCGGGCCGATCTTTGACGTTCTGCCGCATCCGGCGTACTTGGCGCATGGCTTTCTGGGACAGCCGCAGCGGGTAGCGGCACTTCACGGGTTTCGAGAGGATGGAGTTGTCACTGAGTTGCGTGCTGTCCTCGAAGGCGAGTCCGTTTTGGGCACCCTGTGCCTGTCCTCGGGTGCTCGCCCATTCGCAAATACGGTGACGTTGTATGGCACCGAGCGAACCGCTTTTGTGAACTTGAACAACATGACCCTGATTTTGCGGCGCTCACCGAAACTGCCCAAGCCGCTGGCAAAGGTACTTCCGAACCTCGATGAGGCGTACCAACTGTGCGCCGCTACCGCAAAAAACACCCTCGCGTTCCTTGCCGGTCGGCAGCGATACTACCCGGGGATCGGTGTGCACTTGCGGGCGTTTTATGAGGCCTACCGACGTGGACAGAAACCTCCCGTTTCTCCTGAGGATGGCCGAGCAGTTGTGCGATTGATGGAAGAGCTGCTGTCTCCACTGTCGGCAACGCGGGCGGGGAGTTTGCCCCCGGAGGCGGTCGCGTGAGGGTGCTCGTTACCGGTGCTGGTGGCTTTTTGGGTAAGGCTCTGGTGCAAGCTTTTGTAGAACGGGGCTGCCTCGTGCGAGCGCTCACCCGCTGGAAGACGGATAGCAAGTGGCCGCCAGGAGTAGAGGAAACGGTGGGAGACGTGACAGACCCAGCGTGTCAAGATCGGATCCTGTCTGGCGTGCAGGCAGTCGTCCATGCTGCCGCTCGGGTGACGACAGAGGGTTCTTGGGAAGATTTTGCGAGTGTGAATGTTCGGGCGACCATGGCTTTGCTGGAAAAATCAGTGGGCCACGGCGTGGCCTGTTTTGTCCACGTGAGCTCCCTGAGCGTGTACGATGTGCCACACGACAACTACACGGTTACGGAGACGTCGCCGTACGAGAGCGAAGCGAACGCTCGTGGCCATTACAGTCGTTCCAAACTTGCGGCCGACCGGCTCGTGTTGTGGGAGGCAAAACGTGGGCTGCCGGCGATGGTCCTGCGCCCGGGACTCTTGTGGGGGCCAGGGCGGAGACCTCCCTTGGCGCGCCAGAGTTTTTTGCGGAATGGCTGGTGCTTCCTCCTGGCCCGGCGAGATTACCCGCTGCCATTGAGCCACGTACGGAGTGTGGCTGATGCGGCGGTGTGCGCTGTGGAAAAGGGACCAGGTGTAGGTGGTCACGCTTTCAACGTGATTGACGCGCACGTGCCGCAAAAGCTATGGACGGAGGCCTACCGGGAACTGAGCGGGGCCAAGTGGCGCCCAGTGTACCTGCCCGTTTCTGCCATCGGTGGCGCCGTCCTTTTGGCAGAAAGGGGGCTCAGTTTTATTGGCCGCCGCCCCCCTGTGAGTTACCATCAAATCGCCCGCGCTACTCGGCGCGCATATTACGATTCCAGTTGCGCGCAAAAGTTGCTGGGCTGGACTCCGCGGGTCAATTGGCGCGAGGACTTGCGCGAAGTCTTCGAGTCTTTGAAAAGTTCCTGACCGAGTGCGCAAATATGGCTAGTGAATCTCTCCGGCGCCCCGAGGAACTGAAGTCGTATTACCGGGACGAGAGGGTCGTCGAAACGTACCTCAATGTGCGGACGGCACAGCCGTTGAACGGGCTGCTACACCGTCGTCAGGTCGCACTGCTCAACGGATTCATTGCTGCGACACGACCCAGCCGGGTTCTCGAGTTGGCCTGCGGTCCCGGCCGACTCACTGCCGAGATGCTCAACGTGGCCTCCGGTGTGGCGGTGGATGCCAGTGCTCCAATGCTGCGCATGGCACGTCAACGCACGCGTGTCGGATCATGGGCGTTTCTCCGCTGCGACGCCTTTCGCTTGCCATTTCGGGACGCCAGTTTCGAACTGGTTTACTCCGCTCGCTTTGTGCGGCATTTTGAGCTCCCAGATCGCCGCCGGCTTTACGCGGAAGTACAACGTGTTTTGTCGTCGGATGGGTGGTTCGTCGTCGATGCTCTGAACTTCGATACTTCCTATCCGGCTCGGCTTGAGAGGGGACTGGAGCATTACAAAATTTACGACGTTCTTTATCGGCCCGGTGAAGCAGAGAGAGAACTAACCGAGGCCGGCTTCCGTGTGGTCAGATTGGAAGGGATCCTAAAGTGGTTCCCTTTGCAGCGCCGCTTAAACCGCTTGAGGTTTCGCGCCCCTAGGCTGGCGAGGCAACTTATTGAACTGCTGGAGAAGCTACCGGGAAACTACCCGCAGACGTGGATGATTTTCTGCCAGAATAAAGGGCTGCCGCCACCGTCGGCCCGAGACCGCTAGCTGTTCCTCCTCTCCGGGAGGCTTAAGAGGGTAGCGCTGGATGAGGCGATTGTCGCTGGAAATGATGGCTTTGTTCGGGTCGCGGGTGGGCGTGGCCGGCTTCGGTCTGGTCACGAGTATCATCCTGGCCCGCGGCCTCGGCCCACACGATCGCGGCTTGCTCGCTCTTGCGCTGCTTTTGCCATCGACGCTGCTGACTCTGACGAAGCTCGGTATCGCGCAGGCTAATGTGTATTGCACCCGGCGAGAAGGCGCGCCGTTGGCGCAAGTGGCGAGCAACTCGTTGGCGCTGGCCCTGGGGCTTGGCTTGCTCGGGGGAGCCGTGGTGTGGCTCCTGCGGGAACCTCTGCAACGGACAGTTTTGCGCGACTTACCCACTTGGGCCCTGCTGGTCGCGATGTGGAGGTTACCGCTGCTTCTCATCGACAGTTATTTTTGGGGTGTCTTGCAGGCAATGGGCCGTTTCAGCGTGTATAACCGGCGCACGCTTGGCGGAGCTGCCGGTGTTTTGGTTGGTGTCGGCACGCTTTGGATGGTGGGTCGATTGTCGTTGAGTACCGCACTAACGGTTTACGCACTCTGTACCACGTTAATGGTCGGATCACTCGTTGTGACGGTGCGACGCTTATTGCCCTTTAGCTTGGGAATCGACAGGTCATTGCTCGCTCGGCAACTGAGCTTTGGGAGTAGGTCTTACACCCAAATCCTGACGATGCACCTGTTGTACCGCAGCGATGTGTACCTGGTAGCATATCTTCTTGATCCCGCACGCACGGCCTTTTACAGCCTCGCACTGCATTTCGCCGAGGTGTTGCTGGAGATCCCACAGGCTGTGGGCTGGGTAATTTACCCGAAATTGGCTTCTATGGACAAAGCTGACGTGCATCGCACAACTGCCCAGACGTGTCGGCGAACACTCCTGCTCACTGCACTCGCGGGCCTGGCCCTCGTGGGCATTGGCCCTTTCCTAATTCCGCTTTGGTACGGTCGGGCTTTTGCGCCGGCCGCTGCTCCGCTGCCATTTGTTGCGGTCGGAGCTGTAGCGATGGCCATTTTTACCATTCTTTCTCGTGATTTCACCAGCCGAAATCGGCAGTCCGTGAACATCTTTGCCGGTGCTGTTGCACTTGGCGTCAACCTCGGGCTGAACGTTTTTCTAATTCCTCTTTGGGGTATTGTTGGGGCAGCAGTTGCTACGGCAATTGCGTACTGCTTGGCGGCCGGATTGTTGATCGGTTTTTTCCGTCTCGAGTCCGGCTTGAGTGTGCGAGAGGCATTAGTACCCCGTTGGTCTGACGTGACCGCGATCTGGACAGCCGCGCGCCAGCCGATTGAGCGAAAACTCGCTCGCCTTCCCGTTGCGCGGCGATTTGTTACGCAACCGAGCAGCGTTACCGCCGAGGGCACAAGTACGCACGCTAAATAGACAGCCAATGCGATGCCCATCTTTGATCTGAGCGGCGCAATGCATGGGGTTTCCTTCTCGTTCCGAACGGATTACAGCCCCCTCCATGCTTATGCCGCACAGCACCTGGCACTGATGCTTGATGGGAGAACTGACGGCGCTGACGTGGCAAAGAGACAGGTCGTTTCGGCCTTGCGATGGGTGGAAGGGCAGCCGTGGCCGCGCTCGCACTGGAGCAACATCGTCGAATCATGGGTGAGGGTGGATCGCGACCTCTATGTGGGAGCCGGCGAGTTGTGTTGGTTCCGCGTAGACGATCTGCGAGACCTGGTTCTGCAGGTCCAACATCAACAAAGAGACCTTGTGGCTGTGACTGGAACGTTCTTTTTCCGATTGGGAAACAGCTCGCTCACGGACCGGTTACGACGGTGGCGGTTGGGCAAGCGCGTGCGCGAGTTCGAGCGCCGACGCTTCCCGACACTTGTGAGTTACTTGGTGTATTATCCGATATGGTGGGTCCATGAGACGCAGATGGGCCGTCACCCAATTCACGCGGCAGCAGTGGCAACTCCTCGCGGTGCGATTGTGCTTGCGGGTGCGAGTGGCGTCGGAAAGTCCTCGATCAGCACGGCCCTAGCCGCGCATCCCGGCAACTACATGCTGTCGGACAGTTTTGTGCTCGTGGAAGGAACGCGGGTGTTCGCGGTTCCTGAGCCGATTTTGTTGGACCACTACGCTCGCGACTGGTTGGCGACCCGGGTTGAATGCCTGCAACCGGTGGATCATCACTACATGTTGAATCGGGATGGTTACCAGATCGCTCCGGCCAAATTTCAGCCGAGTGCAAACGCAGCTGTGCTGATTTTGCCACAACGGGGCCATTCATGGGGATGCCGGAAGATCGACGCGGCGCGTGCCTGGCAACGGATTACGGCTGCAAATTTTCTGGTGAATGACTTGCGGCGGTACTATGCGTTGACCGCTGCTTGGGAGCAGCTTGAACCGAAGGGGTTGGTGATTCAGCGAGAACGCGCGGTGGAGGAACTCACACAGTCAGTGGCAGCCTTTGAAGTTGAAATTCCACCCACAGCAGCAGCCGAGTTCGTTGTCGAGAACCTCATGGGGTTGCTCGAAAGCCAGCGTGCTCCATTGGCGAAGCATGAATGATCCGATCCGCGTGCTCGTTGTCGAAGCCTCCAGTGGGGGAGTTGTTGGAGGATCGTTGACTGGGTTGTACCACATGATCCGCGGTTTCGATCGTAGCCGTTACCACTTCGGAGTTGCCCTCTACGAAAAGAAGCCGATCGAGCCGAATCTGGAGGCATTGGGAGTTTCGTTGTTCAAGCTAGGGCGGCGAAGGTTGCCGAAAGAGCATGTCTTGCAGAGCACGAACGCGTACCATGCAGTGCGTCGCGCACCCTGGTTGCGAAGCGTGATGCACGAATCTCGGCGTGTAGCTGCAACCGCGATCGAGGACCTTCCCACGGCATGGCAATGTGCGCGAGTGCTGCGGCGGTTTCGGCCGCACCTGGTGCATGTCGGGAACGGATTGCGTGCGAACTTCGATGCTCTGCTTGCCTGCGCCGCCCTCGGGGTACCTGCGGTGTGCCATGTGAAGGGGTTTGAAAAATACAGTTGGCGGGAGCGTTGGCTGGCGCCAAGGATTGCGGCCATCGTGTCGATGACGGAAGCGGTGCGGGACCATTGCACGCGGCACGGGATCGTTCACCCACGACATGTTGTGATTTACGATGCGCTGGATCCCCATGATTTCGTCCCAACGCGGTCAGCGGAGGACGTCCGGGCAGAGTTCGGAATTCCGTGCGGTGCGCCCCTGGTTGGCGTGGTCGGCAACATCCAAGAATGGAAGGGGCAGCTCGTGTTTGTGGAGGCGTTGCATGAGCTTTTACGCGAGGTGCCGGCCGCCTACGGGATTCTCATAGGTGGGGTTCATCGCGCGGGAGAGGAGTACTTTCGGCGCATCTTGCAGCGCGCAGCCGAGTTAGGTCTGGGCCAGCGGCTTGTAGTCACGGGGTTCAGGGCGGATGTTGCAAACTTTGTCCGCGCTCTCGATGTGGTCGTGCACACGTCGGTTCGCCCAGAACCGTTTGGGCGCGTGATTTTGGAGGGCATGATGTGCGGAAAGCCGGTGATCGCCACCGCCGCCGGCGGCGTGCCGGAATTGATCGAGCACGGAAAAACCGGTTTTCTGGTCCCTCCGGGTCAGCCGCTTCCTCTGGCACAGGCAATCGCCGCGCTGCTAGGCAATGAAGATGCGCGGCGAAGCGTGGGAGCAGAGGCCAAGGCATGGGCGGAACAGCGCTTTAGTTTGGAACGGCACGTGGGCGAAATGGCTGCGTTGTACCGTGCTGTATTAGAGGAGAATCGTCATTCATGAGGATCTTGGGCATCTCTTGCTTTTACCATGATGCTGCGGCTGCGCTGCTGGTGGATGGCCAACTTGTCGCCGCTGCCGAGGAGGAGCGTTTCAGCCGTAAGAAGCACGACGCGGATTTTCCGCGGCTAGCCATTGATTTCTGCTTAAAGCAAGCCGGATTGCGGGCGACCGACCTGGACTACGTTGTGTTTTACGAAAAGCCGTTCGTGAAGTTTGAGCGGATTTTGATGACCGCACTGCAAGCCGTGCCGAAGACCTGGCGGGTGTTCGGCGATGCAATGAGCACCTGGTTGCTGGACAAGCTGTGGGTAAAGAACCTGATTTGCAGCGAACTCGCCGTGCCGGCCGATAAGGTATTGTTTAGCGAACACCATCTTTCGCATGCGGCAAGTGCATTCTTCTGCTCACCGTTCGAAGAAGCAGCGATCCTGACCGTTGACGGCGTCGGCGAGTGGGCCACTGCAACGATGGGTGTTGGCAAGGGGAATTCGATCCGGTTACTGCGAGAAATTCATTTCCCCCATTCTGTCGGCCTGCTGTACAGTGCCTTCACCGCGTTTCTCGGCTTCGAAGTGAATGAGGGAGAATACAAGGTCATGGGTATGGCCCCATACGGTGAGCCGAAGTACGTCGACAAGGTGCATAAACTTGTGCGCGTGGATGCGGATGGAGGATTTTGGTTGGACATGAGTTATTTCTCCTTCCACCACTCGACAACCCAAACGTTCAACCAGAAATTCGTCGACTTGTTCGGCGAGCCCCGAGACCCCTCGTGGCATTTTTTCACGGAGCGCTCGGGATATCCCTCGTACTTCGAGCCTAAGCCGCAGAACTATAAGGAGATGGCCGAGCGCAATCAGTACTACGCGGATGTCGCCGCCAGTATTCAGAAAGTCACGGAAGACATTGTCCTCACGATGGTCCGCGAACTTCACCGGCAAACCGGCCTAGACCGTTTGTGCCTTGCTGGTGGGGTTGCTCTGAACAGTGTGGCCAATGGCCGAATCATTCGGGAAACACCGATCAAAGAGGCGTTCGTTCAGCCAGCCGCTGGGGATGGCGGAGGCGCATTGGGCGCCGCGTTGTACGCGCAGCACCAAGTGTTGGGGCGCCCCCGTTCTTTCGTGCTCAAACACGCTTACTGGGGACAGGAGTTTTCCCCAGGGGAGATGGACGCATTTGCTCGCCAGTGCGGCATGCCTTTTCGGACGTACGACCACGAAGATCGATTGCTCGACGCCGTGGTGGAAGAACTCTTGGCGGGGCACGTGGTGGGTTGGTTCCAGGGGAGGTTCGAGTGGGGTCCGCGTGCCCTCGGAGCGCGCAGCATTCTGGCGGACCCGCGGCGCGCGGACATGAAGGAAATTGTCAACGTGAAAATCAAATTTCGGGAGCCCTTCCGCCCATTTGCGCCTTCGGTGCTCGCCGAGGCAGCCGAGCGATTTTTCGACCTGCCCGAGGCACCTCGTCACTACCCAGCTCGGTTCATGCTTTACGTTGTTCCAGTGAAAGATGGGCAAGGAGACGTGGTGCCTGCAATCACGCACGTGGATTACTCCGCGCGGCTGCAAGCGGTTCACCGCGACGAGAGCCCGCTGTACTACCGGTTGATCGAACGCTTCGGCCAAGCCACGGGAGTGCCCGTGGTCATGAACACTTCGTTCAACCTCAAGGGCGAGCCTATCGTGACGTCGCCTGCCAACGCTTTTCACACATTTGCACGGAGCGGGATGGACGCGCTCGTGCTTGGCCACACGATCATCCGCAAGCCGTGAGTAGACGAGGAGAAGTGTTGGTCGGGCTAGCCCTGGCCACGATCGGTGTGGTAGGCGCACTTGCCTTTGTCGAGATCGGGGTGCGTCTCCTGCACCTTGTCCCCGACCGTTTTTGGGAACCGGATCCAAAAATGGGCGTGCGCTTGGTCGCGAGCAAGCGCGGCTGGTGGACGCAGGAGGAGCGTGAGTTCGTTGTTCCGGTAGAAATCAACGCACAGGGCCTGCGGGACGTGCCCCGTAGCTACGCAAAGCCACCGGGCGTGTATCGGGTTTTGGTCGTGGGCGATTCGTTCGTTGAGGCGATGCACGTGCGGCTCGATGAAATGTTCACGCGGCGGTTGGAGCGCTTGCTCGATGGGGTAAGCGCAAGCAAACGAGTGGAGGTAGTGAGTGCAGGCGTCAGCGGTTGGGGAACTGCCAGCGAGCTGCTTTGGTTGCAGGAAGAGGGGGTTCGCTATCAGCCAAATTTGGTGCTTCTGAGCTTTTATCCTGGAAACGACATCAAGAACAATTCTCCCAACCTCGAGGAAACTTTGCCTCCGGTCTACGACGAGGAGGGTAACCTGCGTTATGTCCGGTCCAACAAGGCTAAAGGCGCGGAAAATCCAAGGCTGCTTGCGCGTTCAAAGGCTTACGCTTTCCTGCGCCAGCTCGTTTTTCTCCGACAGCCAGCAGTAGGTAGGGCTTTGGAGCGACTCGGGCTTGTGCGCCTTCCCCCAGCCGCGGCACCTCGCTTGAGGAATGGACTCCCGGTAGACTATGGCGTTTACGAGGTACCGGCGGACGAAGTTTGGCGGGATGCGTGGCGGCGCACAGAACGACTGCTCAGAGAAGTGCGGGATACTGCCGGGAAGATGGGAGCTCAGTTTGGCATCGTGGTGATTGCAGGGCGTGAACAGGTGAGTGGGGCTTCTTGGGATCGCATCTTGGCAACTTACCCAGAGGCGAAGAGTAAACAGTTTGATCTCGAGCAGCCGGAGCAGTGGGTGGAACAGTGGTGTCAAGCCGAACGCGTCCCCTGCCTGCGACTGACACCACCCTTCCGAGCGGCGGTCGCCGCTGGCCAGGGGCCACTCCATTTCTGGTTCGACGGGCATTGGACTCCCGAAGGACACCGCGTGGCGGCTGACGAAGTTCGCAAGTTCCTACTTGCAAATTTCCCGATCTCGTAGAACAACCCGGTCAACATGAAACTGATGTCCGGATTTAGAAGTCGGCTTGGAATCGCGCGAGAGTTGCTGAGCTTCTTGTGGGAGCGCAAGCTGTGGTGGCTGATTCCCATGGTGCTTGTGCTGCTCGCCTTCGGTGGCCTGATGGTGACTGCCCACAGCTCTGCCTTAGGGCCGTTCATTTACACGCTTTTCTGATGGCGTGCTGAAATTGTTCCAGGTCCGAAGTCATTTGTGTGGTGGCACCTGAGGCCCTCGGTTTCGCAGCCCTTGTGGGCGGCGGTCCTCTGCGTCAGTATCGTCCCGGGTCCTCTGTGCGCGGCAACGATATACGTGCGCATCGGCGGAAACGACAACGCTGACGGGCGAACGCCTGCCACCGCACTCCGAACAATTGCGGCCGCGGCCAGCAGAATTTCGAACCCTGGGGACGTTGTTGTCATTGGACCAGGGACTTACGAGGAAGGGAACATTGCCCCCGCGCGGAACGGCATTCAAGGGCGGCCGGTGTCCTTCCGTGGGGACCCAACAGGAGTCGAGACTGGGGATCCGGCAGGACCAGTTCGCATTGTTGTGCGACCTCCGGCCACCACCGCATTTCTCTTGCTCGGAAATCGTTTCGTAAGAATTTCGGACCTCCAGATTGAAGGTGGCAGCGATGCCGGGATTCAGGCCCGCCCGCGCCCTGGTGGCAGCGCAAGCGCAGCTCTCGTCTTGGAACGGGTGCTCGTTCGCGGGAGTGCAAAGCGCGGCATTGATCTCCGAGGCGTACAAGGATCGGTGCAGATTGAGAGTTCCGAGGTTTCGGACAACGGCTCTGGGGGGCTGTCCGTCGAAGGAGATGGCGCAACCACAACGGTGACGATTTTAAATAGCCAAATCCAACGCAACAACGGCCCGGGAGTATTTTTGCGTTTGCTAAGTGCTGCCACGATTACGGGGAGTACGCTCCAGAACAACACTGGCGCTGGGATGGTCGTGCGCGGAGCGAGCGCGATTGTTGTGCAAGGCAACCAGTTCATCAGTAATGCGGAGGAGTCGGTCAGCGCTGGATCATTAGAACCGGTTACGGACCTCGTCTTGGAGAACAATCGGTCGAGCGCGGCTGGAAAGACAGCCTTTGTCTTGGTCGCGAGCGGCGAGGCCCGCCTGCGGGGCAACGTTGTGACGGCCGAGGGAAGTCACCCGGGAGCCGGCATCTCCGTTGAAGCTGCTGGCCACGAACCGCTCGTGCTTTCGATCGAAGCAAACCAGGTCGATGGCGTGTCCGATGACTGTGTGCTTGCTCGTTCAGCTGGAGTAGTCCGACTGGCAGAGAATGCACTGAAAAACTGCGGTGGCAACGGCATCCGTTTGGAAAGCGTCAGCGCGGCGACAGTTGTGGCGAACTCCGCAACTCAGTTGGCGGGGAGCGGAATTCTGATCAACGGGGGCGACCGAATTAACCTGGTGGCCAATTCCGTCACCCAAGCCCGAGGTGGGGGGATCGTCGTGAACGCTGGCGCGACGCAACTTCAAGCGATCCGCCTGGATCGTGGCGAGATTTCGGCCGCTGATGGGGTCGGTGTCTCTATCCGTGGAGCCGCAGCGGTGCGTGTTGTGGGTACCACCGTGAGAGATGGTTCGGGGCATGGCGTGCTCCTCCGTGAAGTGAGCCGCGTTGAACTTGACCGACTGCAGGTCGGTCGTATGGGTGGGACAGGCCTCATTGTCGGAGGGGACACCGATTTTAGCAATCGCTCAGTGCGGGTTTCGGGTGGGCGGTGGTACCACTTAGGCGGTGGTGCCCTAAAAGTTTGGACGCAAGGATCTGTCTCCGTGACGGGCACCGAGGTGTTAGACTCGGGAGGGCCGGGCATCTCTGTGGCGGGTTTGCCAGCGACCCGAGTGGAGATCGTTGATGCCTCGATAGGCATGCATCAGGCCGATGGGGTGTTTATTCGCGGGGTCCGATCTGGAGCATTGGTGAACAATCGTGTGTTCAGCAACCGACAATCTGGCATCGTGCTGCGATCTACAGACCAGGTGTTTGTCGCCAACAACTTAGTATATGCGAATCGAGGGGAGGGCCTTGCTGTTGGGGTGGGCGGTGAGCCGAGTGCACGCACTGTAGTCGTTTTCAACACGCTGTATGGCAACGGACTCAGGGGGATTCGCATCGATGGGCCTGGTGATTCCTCCTTGGTGGAGGGTGGGCTGGTACTGAATAACATCATCGCGGGGAACCGCGAGGCTGGTATCGCTGTCGCACGCACGGCGATGCCTGGCTACGTCTCGGGTTTCAACGTGAATACCGATGGCTACGCTCCCGATACCCGTCGGAACCCGTTTGATATTGTCGCGTCACCGGGCTTCCTTGACCCCGCGGGGCCGGACGGTGTTCTAGGAGAGGACGGCTTTCGCGACGACAATTTTCGGTTAGCTCATCGTCGAACTGGGCAGCCAGCGAACAGTGCCGCTGTAGATGCTGGATCCGATGACGTGGGAGTACTGGGAGTCAGCGGAAGCACGGCCGCAGATGGGTTGCCGGACACCGGGCGGGCCGACGCGGGTTTTCACTACGGCCTCGATGCTTCGTCGTTGTCACAGAAGGTGAATCCGCCGTTTATGCCATTATTCGTGCGATCCGCGGCTGGTTCCGACGGGAACGACGGTCGGAGCCCTTCCACAGCATTGGCTTCGATCCGCAATGCCTTTGAGCGCGCGGTGGCAGGCGTCACCGTGGTTGTGGGCCCGGGCTACTATCGTGAGGGCGATATCCGCATTCGGAATTCCAGTGGGCGGGTGACGTTTCTTGGTGATCCTTCGGGTTACCTGACGGGAGACTTGCCAGGTCCGGTCCTGGTCGACGCCACTGGTTTCGACACGGGGTTTGTCATCCAGGATGGTGGTCCAGTCTTGGTTCGAGGATTCTACGTTACCGGGGCGTTGCAGGCCGGAATTCAGGTGCGTGCGGGTGCGGACAGTGCCGAGATTCGGGACAATATCGTGTTTTCCAATCTCCGCCGCGGGATCGATGTAAATGGGGCCAACAACGTGTCGGTGAGGAACAACCTCGTCTACGCGAATGGGACCGGCGGCGTGCAAATTCAGGCAAGCCGAGGTTCTCTTGTCGAGGGAAACACAATTTACGGTAATGGCGCAGACGGCATCCTCGTTGGCACCTCAGTAGAGGGCGGGGCGGCGACAGAAACGATGCTGTTGAGGAACATCGTGGTGGGGAACGGCGAAGCGGTTGCAGCGGCGAATGGCGTTCAGATCAAAGTCAGTGCGAATTCGCGGGAGGGGTTTCGGTCCTCATACAACGTTGTGTGGGGCAGGACCCCGTTTGCAGCTGATACCCCGCGCTCGGATAGCGACCTCGTGGTCGACCCCTTGCTCAGAAATCCGGCCGGCCCCGACGGTATCTTAGGCGCGGCGGGTTTTGCTGATGATGACTTCACCTTGTCCCAAGGGGACGACAGCATCGAGGTTAGCCCAGCGGTCGACCTCGATGTGGAGGTGCCTGATTCACATCACTGGGGCTCGACGACGGAACTTGGCACTCCAGACTTGGGCGCGGTCGATGCTGGATACCACTATCCACTCTTCCACCCGCTCGTTGAGCTAGGGCGCCCGGTATTTGTGCGCGGCACCGGCGATGATCGCAACGACGGCAGCTCTCGCCTCAAAGCAACCCGCACAGTGGAACGAGCCCTCGAGCTTACCGGAGGTGGCGGATTCGTCATTGTGGGGCCGGGGCGATATCCGGTTTCGGGCTTGGCCTTAGGGCGTCGGGCGGGCAAGGAGAAAGGGCCAACGCCAATCTTGTGGGGTGATGAAACGGGCTTGCTGACGGGGGATGCTCCTGGGCCGGTTATTCTGGACTTTGGGGGCGGACGTGGGGTGACAGTTCGTGGGTCGGCCGTTCTCCATGGGCTGCGCCTGGTCAATGCGCGCAATGCCGCAGTGCGGGTGTTGGCGGGAGCTCGCGACGTGTGGGTGCAGCACAACGTGTTTTGCGGAAATGACGGCGATGGCGTGTGGAGCGCTGCCACGGGGGTTGATCTGGTAAACAATTTGTTCGCTGGTAACGGCGGATGGGGAGTCCGCTTGACGCCGAGGCGTGGTACCGGATACGTGCGAGTTATGAACGCCACCGTTGCCCAGAATGTTGCCGGAGGTGTGTGGGTCACGGACCGCACGCGGCCCCGCACGCAGGTGCGGCTGGCGAACAACGTGATTGCTGGTAACGGCGGGACCGGCGCGATGCTTTACGTCGGCTCAGGGCGCACCGTGCCCTGGGGTTACAACTTGAACGCCGATGGCTACAGCAAGGCGCCGGTGCAAGGTCCCGGTGCGGTGGCCGCTCCACCGCAATTCAGTCGTGAGCTATCGCAACCACCTCCCGCCTGTCCCGAACCAACGGCCTTTCGTTTGCTCCCATCGAGCCCGGCGCGCGACGCTGGCACGGGCGACCTGCGGCTTCTTGGGTTGACCGGAAGGAGTGCCACTGTCGACGACGCCCCTGACCTGGGTCGGCCTGATTTGGGTTATCACCGCCTGGTCGTGCGTTGAGGGGTGCCAGCGAGGTCTCGGAAGGTGCGTGCAGCCAATCGACCGCTTCGTATCGCTTACGTGATTAATGAAATGGTAGTCGGAGGGACCCAGACACACTTGCGGCAGGTCCTCCGGCTCCTGGACCGACGGGACTTTGATCCGACATTGATTTGTTTGAGCGGGCGTGGTGCTTTGCTCGAAGATGTTCGCCGTTTAGGCGTGCCTGTGTTTGCACCCGGCGCGCGTCTGGATTTTCAAGGGTTAAGTTTAGCGCGTCGTGTTGTTGCGTTAGCACGGCTTCTACGGCAGCAACGACCTGACATTGTTCATAACTACCTTTTGAGAGCCAATTTTGTGGGAAGCGTTGCCGCACGTCTGGCTCGCGTCCCGGTCGTTGTCTGCAGTACCCGCGGTTGTCATGAGCTACACGGTGCACACTTGATCGCTGCCAAAATCGGCAATGCACTGGCTGATCGCGTTATGGTCAATGCCCTGGCTGTACGCGAGTTTGTCCACGAGCATGAGGGCTGCCCTCGCGAGAAGATGTTCGTGGTCCCCAGCGGGATCGACACGGGTCGCTTTGCTCCCCTGCCTGGTAGCGGCTTTAAGTCGCGCCTGGGAATTCGCGAGCATTGCATTGTAATCGGTACCGTTACGCGCCAACGAATTCGTAAGGGCGTGGAGGAATTCGTCCGTGCCCTGGCGGAGGTCGCGCGCAAAGAGCCGCGCTTGCATGGCTTGATCGTAGGGGAGGTGGACGACACCGGCGAGCTCCGCCGGATTGTTGCGGAGTTGGGAGTCGAGGAGAAACTCACCCTTGCAGGCCGGCGAGACGATATGCCGGAAGTGTACGCAGCCATGGACTTGTATGTCCTTTCCTCGCACGATGAAGGAATGTCCAACGCGCTTCTCGAGGCATTGGCGATGGAGAAGCCAGTGGTCGCCACGGACGTTGGGGGTACTGGCGAGGTGGTCGAAGCTGGAAAAAGCGGCATCCTGGTGCCCCCGAAAGACTGGCGCGCGCTCGCGGCGGCGCTTACCGAGATGCTGAGCAAACGCCCGAGGTGGCCGGAGATGGGTAAAAGCGGCCGCGCAAGAGTGGAACAACATTTTTCTGCTCAGGCAATGGTGCGTGAAATCGAGGAGGTTTACCGGCAACTCGCAGCCGACCGCGGAGTTGTACGCGGGCAGCAGCCATTGGCGGCGTGACGGAGGAGGAAGATGGCAATTCAGGTGACCTACGTTGGCCACGCATGTATGCTCATGGAGTCGAACGGAACGCGGATTCTTATGGATCCGTGGCTCAGTGATCCGGCATACCACAATACTTGGTGGCACTTTCCAGAATTGGAAATTACGCCGCGAGATTTGGGTAGGCTCGACTACATCTACATTTCGCACGAACATGCAGACCACTTCGACCCCACCACGCTCGCGCAACTGGATAAATCCGCAACCATCTTAATCGCCCGTTATAAGAAGCGACGGTTCTACGAGCGGATTCGCGCCCTGGGTTTCGACAAGATCCAGGAGTTAGAGTTTGGCGAAACGTATTCGCTGAACGGCAGCGGTCTCACGGTGCGGCTGATCGCACCTGACCGTCCGTGGGATGACAGTGCAATCTTGGTGAAGGACAGGGATACGACGGTCCTGAACGTCAACGATTGCCATCTGGACGACACCACGCTGCGGAGGCTGGGCAACGAGGAACGGATCGACCTCGCTTTTCTCACATTCACAGGAGCTTCGCAGTATCCTGGCTGCTTCGAGTTTCCCCTGGGTTCCAAAATCGAACGTTGGCGCGCATCGAAGGAAGCACACCTGGATGAGTTCGTGAGCTGGGCTCGCTTGCTGCGAGCGCGGCAGGCGGTGCCGGCAGCAGGCAACTACGCTCTCCTGGCGCCGGAACAGCTTTTCCTCAATACTCCTAATTACGTGAACACACCCGCGGAGGCCATCCAGCGGCTGCAACAACAAGCACCCGAGGTGGAGGGCTTGCAAATGAATCCCGGGGACGTGTGGTTGCCGGATGGGGAGTTGCGACGGCACAAGCCGGCGCCAGATTGGTCTCGCCGCATGGAGATGATCGAGGAGCTAAGTCGCAGACACGCCGACCGCATTGCTGCTGGCTTTGCCTCTGAGCCAGAGGCGCCGAGGGATCTCTTCGATCATTTCCATGACTACTTTACGGGTTTGCTCCGCAGCGACCCCGGTATCGGGAAGCGCGTGAACATTGTCACTCACTGGGTGGTAGACGGTCCGCACGGGGGTGACTGGGTTGTGGACTTTACCCGCGAGCGGGACTGGGTTTACCGCGGCGTACCAAATCACTGGAATCTCCGGCTCAAATGGCCAGCCACCTTGGTGTACCAAGGAGTTGCCCTTGGAGGAATTTGGGACGACCTTGTCCTGTCCTTCCGCGTGCGCCTGGCTCGAAACCCGGATCGGTACAACAAAGAATTCTGGACTTGGCTTTGCAAACTCTGAGTAGGCGGACGTGACCGGTCAGCCAAATATCGTGCTCCTCTGTTTCGAGTGTGCTCCGAGTGGACTGTTTCCCTCCGTCTCCGAGGAGGGGCCCCACGACGAATGGTTGCGCAGTTTGGCACTGGATGGGCTCCGCTTTTCCCGGGCCTACACCAACTCGCCCGGAACGCTGGAATCCTTGGCGTCGTTGTGGACTGGTCTTTGGCCCGCTGCACACGGCGTGACTTGTGAGTCACCCACACGGCTCCTAATCGTACCGACCTTGCCCACCCGGCTCAGTAACGTCGGTTACAAAACCGTGGGGATTTGCCCAGAGACGGAACTCGCACGGCGGGCGGACATTGTGCAGGGGCTGCAGGAGTGTATCGCCCCTCGTTGGCGTGATAGGGTTGTCGAGCGTGTTCGAGCCTTTGGGCGGGCCGTGGCTGCCCGCCGCGCGGTGGGCGGTGCGCCAAGGTCGCTGTGGGTAAACTTCACATTCTTCCGTTGGCTGGACAGAACGAGCCAGCCGTTGCCGTTCTTTGCTTGGTTATTTTACCCGGTTAAACATCCTGAGAAGTCGGAAACTTCGAACCTTTTCCGCTGCGACGCGCCGATGTGTTCGAACGCCGCGCGGCATGTGCGGGACGTCGTGCGCGCTTTGCAAACCAGGGGCTTGTGGGACACCACGATTCTCGTGGTGACGGCCCTACGGGGTGCTGTAGGATCGGTGGAGGCGGATTTGGACCCGCTGGCGGAGGAATTGGTCAGAGTTCCGCTGTTCATCCGACTCCCAGAGCCAGCTCCGCGCGGCTTCGTGGTGGAAGAGTTTTGCCAGCTCAGCGATGTTAGCCCGACATTGGTCTATCGGGCTGGCGGGGTTTGGGAAGAGAATGAAAGTCGAGGGCGGGTGCTCATACGGGGCAATCGAGCCACGCCCGGGCCCGCGTGTGCGGTGGTGGAAGAGTATCGGGGCAGCATGGGATCGCCGGTAGGCGGCCAGCGCCGGCGGCTTCTGCGTACGAACCAGTTTCGCTTCGTGTGGAGGTCGGATGAAGCCGTGAAGCTTTACGAGGCGCAGGCTCCAGGTGAACAACGAGACATGGCGCTCGAACAACCCCAGACTGTTGCGTCACTGCGCGCCCAGCTGTTTGCGTGGCTGGCAAGGCAAGTGGACGGGTCCGCCCTGGAATTATTGCCATCGGAGACAAAGAACATCTTAGCCCGAAAAGGGGAATCATGATTCGGCGGAGGGTCTTGGTCATTGGTCTCGATGGGGCTCCTGCGAGTTTGCTGCTTGGTGGTACACAGGAACTATTTCCTAATCTCCACCGCTTGGCCCGTGCTGGGCAGTTCGGCGTGTTACGCAGTTGCGATCCGCCAATCACCGTGCCCGCTTGGGCGTGCATGCTGAGCGGTCGGGATCCTGGAGAGCTGGGCCTTTATGGATTTCGCCACCGATACGGTCACGGGTACGCGGACCAAGAATTGGTCCACTCAGGTTTGCTACCTCTCGGTATGCTCTGGGACTGGGTGGGAGAACGAGGTGGGCGTGTTATCCTCCTCGGCGTTCCACCCGCCTACCCCCCCCCGCGCTTGGACGGAGTGGTGGTGAGCTGTCTGCTGACTCCGGGAGGAACCCGGCCGCGCTGCGAGCCCAGTGAAACGGAATCCTTGCTCTCCACGATTGCCCCTGACTACCGATGCGACATTGCCGACTTCCGTTCCACCCCGGATGCGGTGCTCCTGGAGCAGGCCGTGTGTGCTCTCCGCGCCCGCTTCCGCGTTGCCCGCGAGCTGGCGAGGCGGGAACCTTGGGATCTCTTCGTCCTGACGGACATTGGTTCGGATCGTGTGCAGCACGGGCTCTGGGGCGCATCAGGGGACAACGGCCATCCTGGCGCGGAGGTGCATGCGTATTACCAGCAGGTCGACGCGGAAATCGGGGTATGGACGAGCGAGCTTCCTGACGACGTGTGCATTTGGATTGTCTCGGATCACGGGGCTCAGAGGTGCCGCGGGGGTGTGTTTCTGAATGAATGGCTGCGCCGTCGGGGGTGGCTCCGGCTGGTCAGCGATACTATTGGCGCCAGGTCGCTGACCCCGAAGATGGTTGACTGGCATCGCACGCGAGCCTGGGCTGAGGGTGGGTACGTCGGCCGCATTTATCTGAATGTCCGAGGTCGCCAAGCGCATGGAACCGTAGATCACGCTGACGTTGATCGCGTTTGTGAAGATTTGCGCGCAGCGCTGTGCGCAGATCTCGCCGAGCGTGAGGACGGCCGAGTGCCAATTCTGGCTAGCCGGCCTCAAGAGATTTACCGCGACTGCCGCGGATTCCCCCCTGACTTGCTCGTATACGTAGACGGGCTGCGTTGGCGCGTTTTCGGCGGTGTCGGTGTGCATCCCCTGTGGAGCGAGCAGAACGACTTTGGCCGTGACCGTGCGAACCATCATCACGACGGTGTATTCATCGCGTGGGACCCACATGCTTCGAGCTACGGATTTCGAGGAGTGCTGCCTCTGGTCTCGCTGCGTGGCTTGTGGGAACGGCAGTTACTAGGAGAGCCGGCGGAGTTCTTGGGATGAAGATTCCAAGTTTTCAGAACCGGTGGCGAAAGTGAGCTGGCCGGGAAGGCACCGTGGAAACCCTCTGGTCTTGGTTGCGCAGACAACCCCGTCACGTCCGTATTGCACTTGTGGTCATTGTTGTTGCGAGCTTGCTGCTGAATACAATCGGCATCGGTTGGGGCTTGCCAAATGACAATCGCTCGTGGTCGGCGGACGCCTTGCAACCACTTACTCCTCTCTCCGTGGGGCGTCACGTGCTCTTTGGTGACTCTTGGAACTCTGGGTGGTTTTACTTCAAGTATCCGGTGGGCCATCCGATGCTGTTGCTCGCGGCTCAAAGCCCGCTGCTCGTGGCCAAGTGGCTGACCGGAGAGCTCGGCCGCCCGCAGGCACAATACCCCTTCGGGTTTAGAAACCCCGAGAAAAGCTTAGCCGAACTGGCGATCGTGATGCGGATTGTTAGCGCGTTCATGGGCACACTGCTCGTGTTCCTGGCTTTTTGCGCCGCGGCGATATTGTTGGGGAGTGGGACGGCGGGACTTTGGGCATCCGTAACCGTGGCTGGTTTGTACCCGGTCGTGTTCTACAGTCACACGTCGAACGTCGATATTCCCTTGCTGTGTTGGTTAGCCCTGGGCTTTGTTGCCGTTCTGTGGTCGGCTCGGAACAATTCGCTGACTGCGAGCGCTGTTGGCGGCATTTCTGCAGCGATGGCGCTGTTAACGAAAGAGCAAGGCATCGGCTTCTTGCTTGCTCTTCCCTTGGTGTGGATCCTGGTGGGTACGGCGCAGCATGGCTCCGGTTCTGTATCGCTGCGGCACGCGCTGCGTCACGGCATCACCGCATTGGTCGCGTTCGTGGTCACCACGTCTATCGTGGCAAACGTGCTGTGGAATCCCTCAGGTTACTTCAACCGTTGGCGCTTTTTGATGGGAACGTTGCCAGCGGAGGTGCGGGATCGGTACGCTCCCTACCAGTTCCTGACTCAAGTGCCTCAGGAGTTTTCTTGGGCTCGCGAAGCTGCGAAGGCGGGCAAAACCGTTGCGGTGGTGGGGCACACGCTCGGACCAGTGGTGTCGCTGCTTGGTTTAGTGGGGTGCTTACTCTGGGCTTGTATGGCTGGCCGGAGCTTCCTTGCGGTGGGTATTACTGCGGTGACCTACTATCTCGTGTCGTTGCGGGCGCTGGAACTGGTACAGGTCAGGTATGCATTGCCAGCCGCTTACCTCGCCAGCCTCACCATTGGCGGCACAGGAGTTCTCTTGGAACGTTTGAACGTCCGCCCGGTCATCTCGGGGGCCATGCTGTTCGTTTGGGGCGCCATGGCGCTGGCTCCTGGTGTGGAAACGGTGCGGTTGCTCTTGCGCGATCCGCGGTATGCGGCTGAGCGGTGGTTTGCGGAGCAATGGCCTGCGCACGGTGTTCGGGCCGAGATTTACCAGCCACTGACCTACCTGCCGAGATTTCCTCAAGGCTGGGAGGTGAGGACAATCCCACTGGAGGACCGGACAAAAGAAAGATTTGCTGAACGTGCGCCAGACTTGATTGTGTTGAGTAGCGGCGGGCGAGCTGGATTGACCGGCACCTATCGGCGCGACTGGCGGCCGGGCGAGGCGTTTTTCCGCGAGTCTCCAGCCAGCATTGAATTCTTCCGCGCGCTGCGGTCTGGCACCTTGGGATATGAATTGTCGGCAACATTTGCGACGCCTACTTGGCTTCAAACTCGTATTCCAAGCTTGAATCCGACAATCAGCGTGTATACGCGAAGAAGCACCCCATGAGCGGAAGCCCAGGCGCCACACCAACGCTGTCCCTGGTTGTCCCCGTGTTGAACGAGGAGGAAACGATTCCCGTATTTTACCGAAGGGCAGTTGCGGCTTTGGAGCAGACAGGGGTGCCATTCGAAATCGTGTTCGTGGACGACGGGAGCCAGGATAACACTTTCGAGACGGCGCGTGCGCTTTCCCAAAGGGACCCGCGGGTGAAGATCATCCGGTTTTCGCGCAACTTTGGTCACCAAACTGCCGTAACTGCTGGGCTCCATTACGCCGCCGGTGCAGCGGTTGCGGTGATTGATGGTGACCTCCAAGACCCTCCCGAATTTGTTCCGCGCCTCTTCGAGAAATGGAAAGAAGGATACGAGGTTGTTTACGCGGTTCGTCGCAGTCGCAAGGAGAATGTGTTCAAGCGCGCGGCCTATCGCTTGTTTTACCGCCTGCTGCGGCGGCTGTCTTACATTGATATCCCGCTCGACTCGGGGGATTTTGCAATCATGGATCGGCGCGTGGTCGATCAACTCAACGCCATGCCGGAACGAAACCGATTTGTTCGCGGGATCCGCGCCTGGGTGGGGTTTCGGCAAATTGGTCTCGAGTACGATCGCGATGCGCGGTTCGCAGGCGAATCCAAGTACTCGCTGAGCAAACTTTTCCGCCTCGCCTATGACGGACTCATCTCGTACTCTTACGTGCCTTTGCGGCTTGCCACTCAATTCGGCTTTGTGATTAGCGCTGTGGCGTTTGGCTTGATCCTTTATCTTTTAGTATTGCGCATTGTCTACGGTGAGCGGCTCGTAACCGGTTGGACTTCCACGGTTGTCGTCATCCTGTTTTTGGGGGGAATCCAGCTCCTCTCGCTGGGGATCTTGGGGGAATACGTTGGACGGATTTTCGATGAGGTAAAGCGTCGGCCGCTTTACGTGGTGCGGGAGACGGTCGGATTCGAACGTAGTCCACATGTGGTCGAGGTCGACGCACCGGTTCGTAAGGCGTCGCACACGTAGGGAACGGATGGAGCAAGCGTTTTACGAGGAATACGCCCAAATCGAGGCGGTGCATTGGTGGTTCGAAGGCCGCCGGGCGATCTTTCATGCACTGTTAAGTCGTTTGCCGCTGCAACGGGAAGCGTTGCTTGTCGACCTGGGGTGTGGCACCGGGGCAAACTTGGCCTTTTTGTCGAGGTATGGGCGAGTCATTGGATTGGACTGGGGTGCAGCAGCCGCACGGTATTCACGGCAGCGAACTTCGCTTCCCGTTTTGCGTGGGGATGTGCAAGCACTGCCCTTGCGTAGCGGCTCAGTCGACTTAGTGACTGCGTTCGACCTCATCGAGCACATCGACGACGACAAAAGTTGCGTGGCAGAAATGGCCCGGGTCGTTCGTCCCGGCGGCTACGTGCTCGTGACTGTTCCGGCATTCCCCTGGATGTGGGGCAGGCAGGACGTGATCAACCACCACAAGCGGCGTTATCGTGCGAAGGAGCTCGTGCACTTGTTTGACGTGACAGGTTTAGAAATTCGTCGGCTCACATACCTGAATACATTCTTATTCCCGGTGGTTGCTGCGGTGCGGATCGCTCGTCGCATCGTTCCGGAGAGGAATGGTGAGTTGGTCTCTGATTTTTCGATGACGAAGCCGGGCCGGCTCAATGACTTTTTGGCCAAGCTATTCTCGCTCGAAGCGCCCTTGATTGCGCGCATGAACTTACCCGTTGGGGTTTCGCTGTTGTGCTTGGCCCAGCGGCCGGTAAAGTAAGCTGACCCATGAGAGTGAGCTGGCGCGCAGCACTCTGGTACCTCACATTCCACACCGTCTACGGGTTCGTGAAGTACCTGCCCATGCTCAGCGGCGATGTTCTCCGCTGGCTGGTGCTGAAACTCTTTCTGCGCCGGATCGAGGGTTGGGTGTGGTTTCGCGACAACGTAACCATATGGTTTCCCGAGGGCGTGAGCATTGGGAAGGGAAGCATGGTCGGGGAAAATTGCTTCTTGGACGGCTATGGCGGGCTGACCATCGGCCGCAACGTGCTGATCGCGCACAACACCTCCCTGATTGCTGAGGATCATGGATACGCGACCCGCCGGGTGCCGATTCGATTTCAACCGAAGACCGCGGCTCCCATCATCGTTGAAGACGACGTTTGGATCGGTTGCGGCGTGCGTGTGTTGAAAGGGGTGCGGATCGGCACGGGAGCGATTGTTGCCGCAGGGGCTGTGGTCACCCGCGATGTTCCCCCATATGCCATCGTAGGCGGGGTGCCTGCACGGGTCTTAGGGATGCGCCCTGACGATCTCAGCGAGGATCCCGCCGCCCTTGCGAGCGCCGCATTGGCACGACATTCTGCGTGACTCCGAGAACACCACTTCGGATCGGCTTGGTCATTGGCCAGCTCACACGTGGTGGGGCCGAAGGACAACTGGCGCAACTTGCCGCCAGGCTCGACCGTTCGAAGTTTGAACCACGTGTCTATGTTCTCTCGAGTGCTGACGAACCATGGGGCAGTTGGCTCCGTGACCACCAAGTGCCCTGCACGAAAATCTCGGGGCCAGCGGCGTTGCGAGCGTGGCGCTTGGCGCAAGCGCTGGTTCGCGATCGCATTCACCTGGTGCACGCCTGGCTGTACTTGGCAAATCCTGTGGCTGCATTCGCGGCACGTCGGGCTGGGGTGCCGCTGGTCACGGCCGCCCGCAACTGCAAGGTACAGAGCCGTAGGTCTCGGTGGGCGAATGCCCTCGCTTTTAGGATAAGCCGGCAGATTGTGGTGAACTCGCAGGACGTGGCTGATTACATTCGCCTGCATTATTGGGCGCCGCGCGAGCGAATCGTGGTGGTCCGCAACGGCATCGACACCGAGCGCTTTCGCCCCGCTTCCCAGCGATCGCTCGAGCGCCCCGTTGTGGTGACAGCAGGGAGGTTGGTGGAGCAAAAAAATCACGCACTCTTCTTGCGTGCGGCGGCCGTGGTGCGGAGCAAGCTTCCGCAGGTTTCGTTCGCCGTTGCTGGCGATGGACCTTTACGGGAAATGTTGGAGCAGCTCGCTGGTTCTCTAGGAGTAAGAGAGCACGTGACATTTCTCGGCGAGCGCGGTGACTTAGAGTCGGTTTTCCGTGAGGCCCACGTGTTTTGGCTCACCTCTCGGTGGGAAGGGATGCCCAATGTTTTACTGGAGGCGATGGCGAGTGGCTTGCCGGTGGTTGCCACTGAAGTCGGCGGCTGCCGGGAAGTTGTCGGCGACAGCCTTGGGGGTGCGTTGGTTCCGGTGGATAGCATAGCCGGCTTTGTCGAAAACACTGTACGTTGGCTCACCTCGGCAGAAAAGTTTTTTTGCGCAGCGCAAGCAGCGCGCCAGCGTGCCGAGGAGTTCGCTCTTCCACGGATGGTTGCAAGGATGGAGAAATTGTACCACGAGATACTCGAGCAATGACTGCCTGGCCGTTTGTCTCCGTCGTGATTCCGATGCGTAACGAGGGCAAGCACATCGCGCGCTGCCTCGATTCGATCTTCGCGCAGGACTACCCGCGGGATCGCTTCGAGGTCATTGTCGTCGATGGCGACTCGGATGACGACTCTCCCAAGGTTCTGGCCGGCTACGGTAACAAGATCCGGGTGCTTCGCAATGCGGCACGAATCGTTCCCACCGCGCTGAACATTGGCATCCGAGCTGCGCGGGGTGAAATTATCGCACGCGTCGATGCACACACTGTGCTCGAGCCCGACTACCTACGCTGCGGCGTAGAGGCCTTGCTGCAAACTGGAGCAGACAACGTCGGAGGGCCGATGCGAACTGCAGGCGGGGGGCCGGTGGCACAGGCCATCGCTCGGGCCATGGATTCTCGCTTCGGCATCGGGGCGTACTTTCATTTTGCCCAGGCCGATCGCGAGGTGGATACGGTGTATATGGGGATGTGGCCGCGAAAGACCTTTGAACGGGTTGGCCTTTTCGATGAAGAGCTCGTGCGCAACCAAGACGATGAGCTCAATTACCGAATCCGAAAGCTCGGCGGCAAAGTCTATTTGTCCGTAGCAATGCGCTCGTTGTATCAAAACCGCGAGAGCTACCGAGCCTTGGCCCGGCAGTTTTTCGAATACGGCAAGTGGAAAGTTCGCGTGCTGCAGAAACACCCGAGTCAGATGAGCTGGCGGCATTTTGTCCCCCCTACGTTGGTTGCCGCGGTAGTTTCGTCACTCTGCGCAGCGACGGTTTGGCCTGCCAGTCTCTATTTTACCGGCAGCGTACTAGGCTCGTACGGGCTAGCAGTGGCGGCAGCCGCGGGGGCGGTGGCGCGTAAGCACGGTACAGGTCTCGCGCCGCGAGTGGCTTGGGCGTTCGTGGTCATGCATTGGAGCTGGGGTGGTGGATTTTTATGGGGACTGCTGCGCTTTGGGCACCGTTGGTTCCAACCGGAGAACCCACCGCCGCAGCTGGGTCCACAACAGGTACCCGTGGGCGCTGCAGCGACCGGTTGATGGCCGCGCAGCTTCTCCAAAATTGAACAGTCCTGCAGGTTATGCTTTTGCGGTTGCCCAAGAACTGGGTGGGCGCGAGTAGAATCCGTCGGAGAGCGGCGAGCCTGTTGCGGCCCGAACCACAACTGGGAATGTGAAGGAGCGAAAATGTATTTGGTGACCGGAGGTGCTGGTTTCATTGGCTCGAACCTCGTGCATGCGTTAGTGGCGCGGGGGGAAAAGGTGCGTGTCCTGGATAACTTCTCGACGGGCAGTCGGGAAAATTTGGCGTCGGTTGCCGACCGAATCGAGGTGATCGAAGGAGACTTGCGCGACCCAGATACCGTGCGGGCGGCCGTTCGCGGCGTCCAGTATGTGAGCCATCAGGCTGCGCTACGGTCGGTCCCTCGTTCGGTCGATGATCCCCTCAGCACCGACGCAGTCAATACCCACGGAACGTTGCTGCTGTTGGTTGCAGCACGGGATGCCGGAGTGAAGCGGGTGGTGTATGCTTCGTCTTCCTCGGTTTACGGGGATTCCCCTGTTCTTCCCAAGGAGGAGAATCAAGCTCCGGCGCCGATTTCGCCGTATGCTGTGTCGAAACTTGCGGGGGAATACTACTGCCGCACGTTCACGCGGTTGTATGGTCTGGAAACCGTGAGCCTACGCTATTTCAACGTGTTCGGCCCCCGACAGAGCCCGGAGTCTAAGTATGCTGCAGTTGTTCCGCTGTTCATCCGCGCCGCACTGAGGGGCGAAGCGTTGATCATTCATGGCGACGGGGAACAATCGCGCGACTTTACGTACATCGACAACGTTGTCGAGGCGAATCTACTGGCCTGCACGCAACCTAACATTGCCGGAGAGGTATTCAACGTTGCCTGCAATGAACGGCACTCGGTTTTGGAAATTGCGCGCCTAGTGGGGGAGCTAGTGGGCCGGACGGTCAAAATCGAGCACACTGCGCCGCGGGCGGGCGATGTGCGGCATACCCAGGCTTCGATTGAGAAGGCTGCCCGATTGCTCCACTACAGGCCGAAGGTAGGTTTTGAGGAAGGGATGAGGCGCACAGTCGATTGGTTGCGCCAACAGTTGGAAGCCGCCTAAGAGTCTTCAAACCCTGATCCACAAGGAATCCTTTGCGCGAAGCGGCCTCATTGAAGCGGCCCTTCATTGCCGGGTCGGTTTGGAAAGACCGAGCACGGCGGCACTCAGCTAGCGGTGGACGGACGATCGTTGTGATAGAGGTAGAGCAATGCTGCGCGTGCTCTTGGTTGGCTGCGGAGGCTTTCTAGGTTCCGCTTGCCGGTACTTGGTTGCCGGGTGGGTTCAAGGGGCTTTCACCTCTTTGTTCCCGTGGGGAACCTTGACAGTGAATGCTGTGGGTAGTGTTCTCGTGGGCGTGGTCCTTGCGTTGTCGTTGGAGCGTGGTTGGTTGGGCGTGGAATGGCGCGTTTTTTTGGCAGTGGGATTTTGCGGCGGGTTCACGACCATGTCTGCATTCGGCTACGAGACCTTTACTTTGATTCGCGAAGGCAGCTTTTGGCTGGCCGGGTGGAACGTTGTCGCGAACTTTTCCGCCGCGCTGTTTGGCGCTTGGCTTGGCGTGCTGTTGGGGCGTACAATTTAGCGACGGTCGCAAAATGAAAATTATCGGGGAAGGAAAGCTGTTGAGAATTTTTGTTGGTGAGGCTGATCATGCAGAGGGCCGCCCGCTTTACGACGCGATCGTGCTCAAAGCGCGCGAACTTGGGCTTGCGGGGGCTACGGTGTGGCGCGGAATCGAGAGCTTCGGGGCCAGCAGCCGTATCCACACGGCTCGGGTACTGCGACTGTCGGAGGATCTGCCGATTGTGATCGAGATCGTGGACGCTGAGGAGAAGATTCGGCAAGCCCTTCCCGCGATCGAAGCGCTGATCGAGCAAAGTGGGGGAGGGGCGTTGGTGACGTTGGAGAAGGCCGAGATCATCCGCTACACGCCATCAGCAAACAGTTAGCCGCAAAGAAGAGGGTCCAAGGGCAACAGTCAGAACTCCCGAATTGATCTTGGTCCCTTAGCCGCGCTGCAAAGGCCGCCGCGTTGACTTGCGTGGGCCCCGCCGTTAGCGTTGCCGCCGATTCAAACGAGGGGATAGGAAGGTGAGTATTCTCGTTGACAAGAATACGCGTGTAGTGACTCAGGGAATCACTGGAGCAACCGGGCAGTTCCACACTCGGGCTTGCCGGGAATACGGGACGCAGATGGTTGCCGGCGTCACTCCCGGTAAGGGCGGCTCGGATTTCGAGGGCATTCCGATTTTCGATACAGTCGAACAAGCGGTGCGAGCGACCGGTGCCGATGCATCGGTGATTTACGTGCCGCCGCCGTTTGCGGCTGATGCAATCATGGAGGCAGCGGACGCGGGTTTGCGGCTCGTGGTGTGCATTACCGAGGGAATTCCGGTGATGGACATGGTCCGGGTGAAGCGGTATCTCGCAGGCAAGAAAACGCGGCTGATCGGTCCAAATTGCCCCGGAGTCATCACACCTGGCGAGTGTAAGATTGGAATCATGCCGGGGTACATTCATCGGCCAGGCACGATCGGGGTGGTCTCTCGCAGTGGCACGCTGACTTACGAAGCGGTTCACCAGCTCACCCAGCTCGGTCTGGGGCAGTCTACGTGCGTCGGCATCGGGGGGGACCCGGTCGCGGGGACCGGCTTCATTGAAATTTTGGAGATGTTCGAGCAAGACCCCGGCACCGAAGGCGTGATCTTGATTGGGGAGATTGGCGGCTCTGCGGAAGAAGAGGCCGCGGAGTATGTCAGGAACAATATGAGCAAGCCCGTTGTGGGGTTCGTCGCTGGAGCAACTGCGCCTCCTGGCAAGCGCATGGGGCATGCGGGGGCAATCATCTCCGGTGGCAAAGGAACCGCCGCGGAAAAGTTCCGGGCGTTCGAGGCCGCCGGCATGTTCGTCGCAAGAAGCCCGGCCGAACTTGGCAGCACCATGAAGCGTGCTTTGGAAGAGAAGGGCAAAGCGTCATCTGCTGCGCGTTGATGCGCTGGCTGCGGAGGTCCGGAGACTCGACGATGCGAGAGCGAACGTTATCGATCATTAAGCCTGACGCTGTGAAAAAAATGGTGATTGGTGAGATCGTGCGCCGCTTCGAGGCGGCTGGGCTGCGGATCGCTGCGGCGAAGATGTTGTGGCTTTCGCCGGACACTGCAGCGCGCTTCTACGCGGTTCACCGTGAGCGCCCCTTTTACCAGGACTTGGTGCGGTTCATGTCCTCGGGCCCGGTTTTCGTCGCTGTGCTAGAGGGCGAAAATGCGATCGCTCGTAACCGTGAAATCATGGGTCCGACGGATTCCAAAAAAGCCCCGAAAGGCACCATCCGGGGTGACTTCGGGACCGACGTAGAAAAAAACGCGGTTCACGGCTCCGATAGCCCTGAAACCGCGAAGTGGGAAATTGCGTTCTTCTTTAGCGAATCCGAAATTTACTGATGCGGCTTGCGCGGACCGTCCGGCGGTGTTGACGCCGCGCGCGCTCCGCGCATGGTTGGACCAACGTGGAGAGCCAGCCTACCGCGCTGAGCAAGTCTTATCCTGGGTGTACCGCAGCGGGGCGCACTCATTTGAGGAACTGACTAATGTGCCCAGGAGCTTGAGAGCAGCACTGGACCGTGACTTTCGGTGGCCGGCAGCCAGGCTGGAGACGGTGTTGCGCGCGGTAGACGATACGCGCAAACTGCTCCTTCGCTTTGACGACGGTGCCACCATCGAGTGTGTGGTAATCCCCGATCCTCCTCGCCTCACGTTGTGCATTTCTTCCCAGGTGGGATGCGGGATGGGCTGCGCGTTTTGTGCAACGGCGCGCCTGGGGTTGCGCCGTAACCTTGACAGTGCGGAGATTATCGCGCAGGTGCTCGCTGCCCGTTCAGTGTTGCGGCTGGACGAGCGGCTCACCAACGTCGTTTTCATGGGCATGGGCGAGCCGCTCGCGAATTACCAGAACCTAGTGGAAGCCATCGAAGTACTGACGGCTCCGTGGGGGTTCGATCTCTCGGGACGGCGGATCACCGTGTCTACCGTAGGGCTTTTGCCGCAAATGGAGCGTTTGGTGCGCGAGACGCCGGTGCAGCTTGCAGTGTCACTCACGGCAGCGACTGATGAGCTTCGCTCGGAGCTCATGCCTGTAAACCGTCGCTACCAACTAGAAGCGCTGATTGACGTTTGCCGCCGCCTGCCCCTGCCACAGCGTCGGCGAGTCACTTTTGAATATGTCCTTTTGGCCGGCATCAACGATCGCCCGCAGGACGCGCAGCTGCTGGCGCAACTTCTCCGCGGTGTTCGTGCAAAGGTCAATTTGATTCCTTTTAACCCCTTTCCGGGGGCGCCTTACGCTAGACCCACGGATGATGTCGTCCGCGAGTTTCAAGAGGTGTTGCTGGCGCGAGGTGTCCACACCACGGTACGGCGCAGTCGGGGATTGGAAGTGCAAGCAGCCTGCGGGCAATTGGCTTTGAGCAGCCAGGGCCAGCAGACCAGCGTGATCAACATGGACTACGGCGCACAGCGCTCGTAAGCACGGTCGGATCGGGGGCCGCGTGGCCGGAATCGGTGTGATTGTCAATCCCCATGCCGGTCGCAACCAGGCGTGGAGAGAAGTGGCGGAGCGCTTGGATGAGGCCGTGCAAGGCAAGGGCTTCGTGTTGGTGCCCCACACTTTAGAAGCATTGCAGGACGCAGCCATACGTTGTGCCCAGGAAAAAGTCGACATCGTGGCCATCTGTGGGGGAGATGGAAGTTTCTTCCGAGGCCTGTCTGCTTTGGCCCGCGTTTACGGTGCGCAACAGTTGCCCTTGTTCTTGCCGTTGCGCGGCGGATCCATGAATACCATCGCGAGGTCTGTGGGGGTGCGCCGTGGAACTCCGCCTAAGGTGCTTGCCCACGTGGTGGAGGCTTACGCTTCCGGCCGGCCGCTGCGCACAACGGAACGGCAGCTCCTTCGCATTCACGAGGACCATTACGGGTTCATGGTTGGATGCGGTGTGATCGTAAATTTCTTGCAGGTCTACTACGGGGGAAAGAGGAGGGGACCGCAAGCGGCAGCCCTTTGGCTAGCGCGGGTAATTGGCTCGGGGCTGGTGGGGGGCGAGTTGGCAAGACGCATTTTGCAAGGGTTTCGCGCCGACGTCGTATGCGATGGAGAGCGGGTGCCACACCGTAACTACAACGTTTTGTACGCGAGCACGATCACGGATATCGGCCTTGGTTTTGTCGCGACCTACTTGGCCACCCGGAAAGCTGGCTATTTTCACTTGCTCGCCGGTCAAGTGCGTGCGAGCCATGTTATCTCCCGCCTGCACCGACTGCGCGCTGGGTGCCCAATGAACATTCCGGAGCTTTACGACAACATCGCGCAGGATGTCCGGGTTGAGTTTGAGTGGCCAACCCATTACACGATCGACGGTGACATTCTCGAAGCAGCATCGCAATTGCGCCTGCGAGCAGGCCCTCGATTAACGATTGTGCAGGAGTAACACCGTTGGCGGATACGTTGCCCACCCTTGGGGTTATTGGCGGAAGCGGCCTTTACGAGATGGCCGGACTCGAGTCGGTGCAACACGTGCAACTTTCGACACCGTTTGGCCACCCGTCGGATGATTTTGTCATAGGCACTATGGGCGGCGTTCGTTTGGTCTTCTTGCCGCGCCACGGCCGCGGGCATCGGCTGCTGCCTTCAGAGATCAACTACCGCGCCAATCTCTGGGGGATGAAACATCTTGGAGTGGAATGGCTGGTTGCGGTGAGCGCTGTGGGTAGCTTGCGCGAGGAGATCCGGCCAGGGCACTTGGTTGTGCCCAATCAGTTTATTGATCGTACTTCGCGACGCCCAAGCACGTTTTTTGGCAGTGGGATCGTTGCCCACGTGAGTTTCGCAGACCCGGTCTGCCCGGAACTGGCGGCGTTGGTGGTGGAGGCCGCTCGCAGTGCGGGAGGGACTGTCCACGACAGTGGCACGTATCTCTGCATGGAAGGCCCGCAGTTCTCCACCCGTGCGGAGTCGCACCTTTACCGGCAGTGGGGTGCACACGTAATCGGGATGACCAATGTACAGGAAGCGAAGCTTGCTCGGGAAGCAGAAATTTGTTTCGCCACCCTGGCGTTGGCGACCGATTATGATTGTTGGCACGAGTCGGAAGCCGATGTGGCCATTGGGGATGTGCTGCGAATCCTGCAACAAAATGTTTCCTTAGCTCGCGCGGTGATTACAGCCGTAGCGAGCTGTTTGCCGTTACCGCGCCGGTGCGTATGTGCAAACGCGTTAGAGCATGCTGTCATCACCGATCGCAGTCGCATTCCGGAGCACCTGTGGCACGATTTGCGGCCGTTGTTGGCGAAGTACTCGAAGCAGTGGCAGAGGGGAGACGAGTGAGCATTTTGGTTGTTGGTTCCGTGTTCATGGACAGCCTGGAGACGCCCTACGGTTCGGTGGACCGCACAGTGGGTGGATCGGCGACATATTTTTCCATAGCCGCGAGCTTTTTTACGCCGGTTCAAATGGTTGCTGCTGTCGGAGAGGATTTTCCCGAGGAAGAACGGGCCTTTCTGCATCGGCGGGGGATTGATCTGCGCGGGCTTGAAACGCGGCCGGGGAAAACCGGATTTTGGCGTGGGCGTTACCACGAGGATATGAACAAGCGCGACACTTTGGAGTTGCAGCTCAACGTCTTCGGGGACTTTCGCCCCCAATTACCCGACAGTTATCGCGACGCGCAGTATGTCTTCTTGGCCAACATCGACCCCGAATTGCAAGGAGAGGTTCTGGATCAACTCACCGCTCCCGGCTTGGTCGGCTGCGACACGATGAACCACTGGATCGCTAACGCCCGTCCGGCACTGGAACGCCTCCTCGACCGAGTGGACGTGTTGATCATCAACGACGAAGAGGCGAGACAGTTGAGTGGGGAAGCGAATGTGGTCAAGGCGGCTCGCCGCTTGCTGCAAATGGGCCCGAAGCGCGTACTGATCAAACGCGGCGAGTACGGAGTGATTCAGTTTTCCCCCGACTCTGTGTTTGCTGTGCCTGCTTTCCCGTTAGAGCAGGTGTTCGATCCGACCGGTGCCGGGGATACATTTGCCGGCGCCTTCATGGGCGCATTGGCACGATCTAGGAGTCGATCGGAGCGCGCCCTGCGCGAAGCGATTGTTTACGGGAGTGTGGTTGCCTCCTTTGTCGTCGAGGACTTCGGCCTGGCACGATTGAAAACATTGACTTGGGAGCAAATCGAACGCCGCTATCGGCAGTTTGTCAGTTTGACAAACATTGACGGGGCATGAAAGCGGAGATTTCTGCTGTCCTGCCCGTCTACAACGAAGCGCTGAACCTCGAGCCGCTGCACCGAGAGCTGATCGCGGTTTTAGAACGCTTGGGCAGGCCCTTTGAAATCGTTTACGTCGACGATGGCAGCACGGATGGCAGCGCAGAGCTGCTCGATCAGTTCAGTTCTGATGACCGTGTGCGAGTGATTCACCTTGCGCGGAATTACGGACAAACCGCTGCCCTTGCAGCGGGCTTCGACCAAGCAACTGGCGATGTGGTGGTCACCCTGGACGCGGATGGTCAAAACGACCCGAGAGAGATCGGAAAGCTGTTGGCAGAGATTGACCGTGGCTTTGACCTGGTGGTGGGTTGGCGTTGGCCGCGTCAGGATCCGTTTTGGACGCGGCGCCTTCCGTCCATGTTTGCCAATTGGTTAATCGGCCGAATCACGGGCGTACGGCTGCATGACTATGGATGCACGTTAAAGGCGATGCGGAGAGAAGTGGTGTCCGAGCTGCGGCTATATGGGGAAATGCACCGCTTCATCCCAGCCTTGGCGGCCGAGGTTGGTGCTCGAATTGCGGAAATTCGTGTGCGGCACCGCCCGCGGCAGGCTGGGAAATCGAAGTATGGTCTTTCGCGCACTTGGAAAGTGCTGCTCGACTTAGTGGCGGTGAAGTTTTTAACCGGTTATTCAACGCGCCCCATCCAAGTGTTCGGCTCCCTCGGGCTCATATGTGGATTGGTTGGCATCGCGATTATTGGTGCGCTTGGATTCCAGCGCCTGGTTCTGGGGGTGCCCTTGGCAAACCGGCCGCTTGTCCTGTTGGGAATCTTGCTGACGGTGGTGGGCATACAATTCGTCAGCATGGGTTTGTTAGGCGAGTTGTTGGTGCGCACATACCATGAGTCGCAAGGAAAACCAATTTACCGTTCGCGTCGCGCGTCTCAGAGCCAACACTTGCGTTGACCTGTTAAGGCAAGCGGGCTACAGGAGCGCCACTTTAAATTTCGGTGGCGCCCCAGTGCTTGTGCTGACTGCCATTCGCCCGTCGTGCTCAGCATTCCAAAAGCTTCCGTAGGAGGTTTCATGAAACTCTGCGTCATTGGCACGGGCTATGTGGGTTTGGTGGCGGGGACGTGTTTTGCGGAAAGTGGCAACGACGTCATTTGTGTCGATGTCGATGCCGCAAAAATCGAGCGGCTGAAGCGCGGCGAGGTGCCGATTTACGAACCCGGCCTGGAAGAGTTGATTCGCCGCAACGTCGCGGAAGGTCGCCTTTCGTTTACGACCGAGTTGGCAGACGCCGTGCGCAAGTCCCTGCTGTGCTTCATCGCAGTCGGAACTCCGCAGAGCGATGATGGCAGTGCCGACCTCGGTGCCGTCATCCGTGTCGCCGCGGAAATTGGCGAAGCGATGGACGGGTATCGTGTGATCGTGACGAAAAGCACCGTGCCAGTGGGGACATCCGAGCGCGTCCGGCAGGTGATTGCCTCCCGCACGAAGCATCCCTTCGACGTCGTCTCCAATCCCGAGTTTCTCAAGGAAGGTGCCGCCATCGAGGACTTTATGAAACCCGACCGGGTGGTCATTGGGACGGACAGCCCCCGCGCCCGCGAGCTTTTGCAGGAACTGTATGAGCCTTTCGTCCGTACAGAACAACCGATCTTATTCATGAGTGCGGCAAGTGCCGAAATGACCAAGTACTGCGCGAACTCGATGTTGGCAGCCAGAATCTCCTTGATGAACGAGTTCGCTAATTTGTGTGAAAAAGTTGGGGCGAATATCGACGACGTCCGTCGAGGCGTTGGCTTTGACCGCCGCATTGGACAGCATTTCCTCTTTCCGGGCGTCGGGTACGGGGGATCCTGCTTTCCGAAGGATGTGAAGGCTGTCATCCGCACGGCGGAGCAGCACGGTCTCGATTTTCGGATGTTGCGTGCAGCCGAAGAGGTGAACGAGCGGCAAAAGCGGTTGCTCGTGGAGAAGGTGAAAGAGCACTTTGGGGACTACTTGCGAGGGATGCGGTTCGCGGTTTGGGGGCTAGCCTTTAAGCCGCGTACGGATGACATGCGGGAGGCTCCCTCGATCACGATTATCGAGGCGCTGCTCAAATCGCATGCGGAGGTGCACGCTCACGACCCGGAAGCTCTCGCAGAGGCGCGGAAGATTTTTGGGGACCGAATCCATTATCACCGCGTGAACTACGAAGCCTTGCGCGGAGCGGATGCGCTCCTGATCGTAACGGAATGGAATGAATTCCGTCGGCCGGATTTTGACCGCATGAAGTCCTTGATGAAACACCCGGTCATTTTCGATGGGCGCAATATTTATGATCCGGACGACATGCGGGAACGGGGCTTCGTTTATTACTCGGTCGGGCGACGACCCGTGAAACCCTAATGGCAAGGATCCTCATTACTGGAGGCGCTGGTTTCATTGGCTCGCACTTGTGCGATCGCTTGCTGGCCGAGGGGCACGAAGTGATCGCGATGGACAATTTCTTCACGTCGCACCCGCGCAACATTGCGCACCTTCTGGGTCACGAGCGATTTCGCTTTGTCAAGCACGACGTTACCGAATACATCTACATTGATGGGCACCTAGATGCCATCCTCCACTTGGCTTCGTTACCGAGCCCGGTAGATTACTTGCGGGAGCCGATCAAAACGCTCAAGGTCGGCGCGCTCGGTACCCACAAGGCGCTTGGATTGGCACGCAAGCATAAGGCCAAGTTTCTGCTCGCTTCGACCTCGGAGGTCTACGGCGACCCGCAAGTGCACCCGCAGCCGGAGACATATTGGGGGAATGTGAATCCAATCGGCCCGCGCGGCGTGTACGACGAGTCGAAACGATTCGCCGAAGCGATGACCATGGCGTACCACCGGTACCACGGGATCGACACACGCATCGTGCGCATCTTCAACACCTATGGTCCCCGAATGCGCGCGGACGACGGGCGTGTGGTCACGAACTTCATCGCACAAGGTCTCCGCGGCGAGCCACTGACGGTGTACGATGACGGCTCGCGCACGCGCAGCTTCTGCTACGTGAGCGACCTGGTCGAGGGTATGGTACGTCTATTGGAGTCACCCGTGGTGGAGCCGGTCAACCTGGGCAACCCGCAGGAAATGACGGTGTTGGAGTTCGCGAAGGTGGTCCAAAGATTGACCGGTGGTCGGTCCGATATTGTGTTCGTGACACCGAAGGACGAGCGCACAAAGGACGATCCGCACATCCGACAGCCGGATATCTCCCGTGCCCGGTCGTTGCTTGGCTGGGAGCCGCGCGTGCCTTTGGAGGAAGGGTTGCAGCACACGATTGATTACTTCCGCGCGCTCTTGGGTCTGGAGGCCAGATGAAAATCCTCGTAACCGGCGGAGCAGGCTTTATTGGCTCACATGTGGCCGAGGCGTTTATGCGCGAAGGCCACCGCGTCATTGTCGTGGACGATTTGTCCTCCGGGCGAGCGGACAATCTCCCACAGGGGGTACGGCTCGAGGTCATGGATATTCGTTCCGAGCAAGTGGCGGACTTGATCGCCCGGGAACAACCCGAGGTGCTGTGTCACCATGCTGCGCAAATGGACGTGCGCCGGTCAGTGGCGGATCCGCAGTTCGACGCTTCCGTGAATATTCTCGGGCTTCTCAACTTGTTGGAGGCGGGTCGCCGAAACGGACTGAAGCGGGTCCTGTTCGCCTCGACCGGGGGGGCAATTTATGGAGAACAGCAGGTTTTTCCCTGTCCGGAGACGCATCCGACCAATCCGGTAAGTCCTTACGGTGTGGCCAAGTTGGCCAGCGAGAAGTACCTGCATTTCTATGCGGAAGCGTACGGTATTCGCTGGACCGCGTTGCGGTATGCCAATGTATACGGGCCGAGGCAAAATCCACACGGCGAAGCTGGGGTGGTGGCAATTTTCACTGAAAAGTTGTTGCGCGGGGAGCAACCGGTCATCAATGGCGATGGGAAGCAAACCCGCGATTACGTTTACGTTGGTGACCTGGTCCGCGCAAACATCCTGGCATTGCAAAGCGATTATTGTGGCCCGTTGAATTTGGGTACCGGGCGGGAAACGGATGTGAATACCTTGTTTCATCTCCTTTGCCGCGCCTGTGGTGTGGAGCGCCCGGAAGTGCACGGTCCGGCAAAGCCAGGCGAGCAGCGCCGGAGCTCCATCGATAGCACTTTGGCCGCGCAAGTGTTGGGCTGGCGTCCCGAAGTCGCACTCGAAGACGGGCTTCGCCGGACTGTAGAGTACTTCCGCAGTCGATTGCAGCATCCGGGTGCATAGCCGCCGCGCTCGAACGTTCTTCGGGCGGAAACTCGCGCTGACTGTGCGCCGGCCGGGGTCGAAGCGCGAGGGGACACATCCGCGCAGGGTCTACTGGCTTGCACGTGGATGTCTGGGGCGGCTACTCAAGTCAGTTCGACAATACGGAAGCTTATTCGCCTGATGGATCCGCGTCGCATTCGCAATTTCTCGATTGTTGCGCACATAGATCACGGCAAGTCCACGCTCGCGGACCGTTTGCTCGAATACACTGGTGCCATTAGTGAGCGCGAGCGCACCGACCAGGTTCTCGACAGCATGGACCTGGAACGGGAACGGGGGATCACGATTAAGGCTAGCGCTGTGCGACTCCGGTACGTGGCGGACGACGGGGCGGAGTACACGCTGAACCTGATCGATACTCCGGGCCATGTGGATTTTAGTTACGAGGTATCGCGCAGCCTGGCGGCTTGCGAAGGAGCCTTGCTGGTTGTCGACGCGGTGCAAGGAGTGGAAGCCCAAACGCTAGCGAACGCCTACCTCGCTTTGGACAACAACCTCGAGATCATCCCGGTGATTAACAAAATCGACCTGCCCGGAGCTGATCCGGACCGAGTACGCTCCGAAATCGAGGATATTATCGGGTTGGACGCCTCCGAGGCGATTCTGACGAGCGCGAAGCTGGGGACCGGGACCAAAGAAGTTTTGGAGGCTGTAGTGCAGCGGATCCCGCCACCAAAAGGGGAGTTGGAGGCTCCCCTGCGCGCGCTGATCTTTGATAGCTGGTTCGACCCGTATCACGGCGTTGTGATGATGGTCCGAATATTCGATGGGTCGATTCGCAGGGGGCAGAAGATTCAACTGATGGCCACCGGTCGAACGTACGAAGTGCAGCGCGTAGGGGTGCTCACTCCACGGGCTCAACAGGTGGAAAGCTTGGGCGTGGGGGAGGTGGGTATTGTCATGGCGGGCATCAAAGAAGTGCACGAGACACAAATCGGCGATACCGTGACCGACGCGGCACGCCCTGCAACGAGCCCTTTGCCAGGCTTCAAGGCAGTGAAGCCTATGGTATTTAGCGGGCTCTACCCTTCGGATTCCGCTCAGTACGAGCTCCTACGCGATGCGGTAGAGAAGTTGCGGTTAAACGATTCATCGTTCTCGTTCGAACCGGAAAATTCTTTGGCCCTCGGTTTTGGTTTTCGGTGCGGCTTTCTGGGCCTCCTGCACATGGATATCGTTCGGGAGCGTTTGGAGCGTGAGTTTGGCTTAGATCTCATTACCACCGCCCCAACCGTTGCCTATCGGGTGACGACGACAAAGGGCGAGGTGCTCACGGTGGATAGTCCGTCCAAGCTGCCGCCGGAGCAGGAAATTGCCTCTATCGAGGAGCCGGTGATTTTAGCTTCGATTCACGTCCCCGAGACCTACCTCGGGGCCGTGCTCGCGCTCTGTGAGGAGAAACGCGGCCGACAGCGTGAACTGAAATTCCTGGGGCGCGGGCGCTTCCTCGTGGTTTACGAGCTGCCGCTCAATGAGATCGTTCTTGACTTTTACGACCGCTTGAAGTCGGTGAGTAAGGGCTATGCATCCTTGGACTATGAATTTCTGGAGATGCGTCCAGCAGACTTGGTCAAGCTCGATATTCGCATCAACGGCGAGCCTGTCGACGCGCTGTCGCTGATTGTCCATCGCGACCGAGCCTACCAGCGCGGCCGCGAACTGACGGAAAAGATGCGAGAGCTCATTCCGCGGCAGATGTTCGAAGTGGCAATCCAAGCAGCAATTGGCAGCCGCGTGATTGCTAGGGAAACGGTCAAGCCGCTGCGGAAAAACGTTACCGCGAAATGCTACGGGGGCGACATTACGCGCAAGCGGAAGCTGCTCGAGAAACAAAAGGAAGGAAAAAAGCGTATGAAACAGCTCGGGCGAGTCGAAATCCCGCAGGAGGCATTTTTAGCTGTGCTCAAGGTGGAAACCGGGTGAGAGGCTAACACCCTTGCAGCGAGTCGTCGCTCCGGCGCGCTTGCGCACAAGGGGTATTGCTCGGATCGAAGGTGGCCAGCTTTGTTTAGGCAGGGGTTATACATTTGTCGGGGGCGCGGACGACGTTTTGGTATGTTTACTTGCGCGGCGGCTTGTGGAACTCTCACCCAAATATCGTCGCGCGGCGAGGCTAGTTTGGTCACGAGGTGATCGGACGGCGTGGAGAGTGGGAGCCGGCTGATGACAAGGGAGAATTTCAAGCGGTTCGGTTGGTTGGCTGTTGTGGGAGTCGCAGCTACGCTGCTGCAAAGGCCGTTACTCGCCCAGAGCGGGTCTCCGGTGTTCGAGTCGGCAAGGCTGTTTGGGTTGGTCGGCACGACCAGCGATGCCACCGGATTGGGGGTGTTGCTGGATGTGGGCTCAGTCGGCGGCGGTTCTCCGGACGGAGTCCCCGACTTAGTTACCGCCCTGCAGTCCCAGCAGATTGCGGTGCTGTTTGGCCGCAGCGATGGGACGTTTGCAACTCCGCCGTCGAGCACAGACTTTACCGGCATCCCCACCGTAATTGCTGCTGGTGATCTTGATGGCGACACAACCGCAGAGCTTGTGGTGGGCGACAGCTCCAACCAGTTGTCGGTCTTCCGCGCGGCGGGTGGGACCTTCGTGCGCGTTGGGCAGTCGGTGGACCTGGAATTCTTTCCGCGTGGCATTGCCGTTGGAGATTTCGATCGAGACGGACACTTGGACGTAGTCGTTGTAGGGGAGACGCTAGAACAAGCGGGAATCGGCCGGATTCTTTTCGGCAACGGCGACGCGACCCTCGTGCGTGCCGCGGAGACAATCGACCTTGGGCCGGGCGTGTCAGCAGTCGCCACGGCTGACTTCAACAGTGACGAACTCCTCGACTTGGCCGTCACCAGCGAGCTGACGAATGAAGTGATACAGTACCGGGGCGACGGACAAGGTGGTTTTTCCCCCGGGCAGCGGCTGAGCAGTGGCGGCGAGGGTCCCACGGCGGTGTCCTCCGCCGACCTGAACCGCGACGGTAGACCGGACATCGTGGTGCTGAACGGTGCGAGTGACGTGGTTGCGGTCGCGGTCACGCAAGCAAATGGGCAATGGAGCTCGCCCCGCGCATACCGCACTGGTGCTCCAGCCAGCTCCCCACGCGGCTTAGCGCTCGGTGACGTAAACGGCGACGGCCGAGTGGACGTTGTTGTGGCGAACAACTTCTCCTTCGATGTCGGGGTGTTGTTCGGGGACGGCACCGGTGGGTTGGCTCCCGTGCGGTTGTTTGTGGCAGATGCCGAGCCAGTTGGTGTGGTTGTCGGCGACTTGAACCGGGATAACCGGGCTGACATTGTTGCGCTGACTCGCGGCGGGGGCGCGACCCCGACCGCTGCAGTGCTTCTCAGTTCTTCTGGAAACCGACTCGCTGGTGCAGAGAACATTCCGTTGGAAACGGTCCCGAATGGCGTTGCGGCAGGGGACCTGGATGGCGACGGTTTGCTCGATCTGGTTGTGGCTCTTGCGGGAGCGCTGCCGGGACAGGCTGGTGTCGGAGTGGCTGCAAGCTCAGGTGGGCCCGGGTTTGTTCCGTGGCCTTCGGTGGTGTTCAGCGGAGACGCGACCGCCGTGGCGGTGAGCGACACCGACGGTGACACGCGCCCAGAGATTATCGTACTCAGCCCCGCTCGGGGCACGTTGCAAGTATATCGGCCACGCTCAAGCAGCTTGGAATTCGCGGGGGAACTTAACCTGGGCGCAGTGGGAACCGCGCGGGCTTTGGCGGTCGGCGATTTCAATCGTGACGGGCGTGGCGACGTGGTTGTCAGTGCGCAAGGAACTGGCGGCGGAACTGTCTCGGTGTTCGTGGGCAGCCGACAGGCGTTACTTCAGGCAGGTGCCACTGTCGCTGTGGGCGACTCGCCACTTAGTGTGGCGTCCGGCGACTTTAATCGCGACGGCGCGGCTGACATCGTGACGGCCAACAACGGCTCCATCAATATTAGTGTGGCCCTCGGAAATGGCGATGGGACGTTCCGTCCAGCCACTTCGGTGGGCCTGGGGCAAGCCCCTCGCGCGATTGCTGTTGCAGACTTTGACCGCGACGGTTTCGACGACGTTGCGGTTGCTTTTCCAGTGGCCGGCACGGTTCAAGTGCTATTCGGAGACGGGACGGGGCGCTTCCCCACGAGCACCGCTCCGCTGAGCTTTGGTACCGGAGGCGAGGTGCCTTCGTCGGTTTGGGCGCGCGACGTGAACGGAGACGGTTTGCCAGATATTGTGGCCTCTGGGGAGGTCGCTAGCGTAGTGCGGGTGTTTACACGCAGCCCAACCTCGGCGCGATCCTTCCAAAGTGCTGGGTCGTTTCCGACAAATCGGCGTCCGGTGAGCATGGTCGTGGGTGACTTCGACGGCGATGGTCGTTACGACGCGGCTGCTGCCGCGAGTTCGCCGGCGCCAACGACGACGATGTTGCGCAACGTGGCAGGAGCTGGATTTCGTCGTGGCGAGGCAAACCAAGATGGGCGCGTAAGTGCTGCGGACCTGGTGGCGCTAACGCGTAAGGTGGGAGGGTTTGAACTTATACGGGTCGAGGATGTGGCCATCCGAGGGGGCGGCGAGCCGTTAGGCCGCGGTGCGGACGCCGACGGCGACGGAGTCATAACCCCTCTAGACTTGCCAGCCGAGGTTGCCTGGGTATTCCGGTGAGCAAGTGCGGGGATGAATCGATGGTGACGGAAGAGCAACTCCAGACTGACATGCAAGCCGCGATGAAGTCGGGGGATAAGGTGAAGCTTTTGGTCCTTCGCGATGTCATGACTGCGATCAAGAACCTGAAGGTGGAAAAGATGACCTCCTCCCTCGCTGAAGCCGATATCGTACAGGTGCTGCGTAAAGAGGCGAACAAACGTGCCGAGGCCTTGGAGTTTGCGCGCCAAGCCAATCGAGCCGACCTCGTGGAGAAAAACTTGCGGGAGAAAGAAATTCTCGAGTCGTATCTGCCTGCGCAGCTTTCTGCAGCCGAGCTGGAAGCGGCGATCCGCTCCATCGCGGAGGAAGTCGGTGGCTATCAGATTGGGCCCATCATGGCCAAGCTGCGGGAGCGCTTTGCGGGCCGCTTCGATGGGAAGGTCGCGAGCGAATTGGTCAAGCAGTTGGCGCAAAGGGCTTAGGCGGACTCTAGTGGAAACCGCATGGAAAGGCCCAGGTAGGGGAGGTGACCCGGCACCACTCCCTGCAGCTCACAAGCCCTTGACGGTTGGAAGGTTTCAGGCGGCAGACTTTTTCTTTTGTTTGGCCGCCGGATTGAAGCGACCCTTCCACGTCGCCTGCCAGTGACGCCCGGGCCCCAGCTCGTCCAAAGATTCCCTCGGGTGCTCTTGTTCGTACATTCTCCGTAAAAGGGCTTGCGGATCCGTCCACCTGCCGAGGTTACGAAAGCTAGGATCCTTAGGCTCCCAAGCGACGACTCGCTTACCCCCGACTTCAATGTGAACCTTTCTTAGTGCGGTAAGATCGAACTTGCGTCTCGCTGCCATCATCAACTCCGAGGCGCAGATTATGGATGTTCAAGGTCCTCGATTCAAGGGCTTGCTGACAAGTGAGCAACAAACCTTCGGCCGAGCAACGACCGCAGGAAATTAGGCACTAGGTGCTGTTGTCGGGGTGGGCGAAGGGGACGGGGAGGCGAGTGATGAAAGGATGCGGATATTCCGCTGCAATTCCCAATGGATCAAAGACCCAACGAGGAGCACCCTGTCCTCACCTGGGACGCGAAGGTAGACAGCGGTGCCGGGAGGATTCAGGTTACCGACTTCGAACACCACAGGGGTGGAGCGGCCTTCGATGTAAAGCTCAACCCGCCCTCTTGGGGGTGCGAGGCCAAACTCCGCAAGCCGCTCTGGTGTAACCTGAATGGTTTCCAGGGGACCTAGCCGTGTCAGATCGCGGACAAACTCTTCGATGAGCTCGGAGCGGTCGGTTCCCGCCCACCCAAGGTCTGTGCGCTCCGTGGCGCGTGTGCTGCCGTCCAGTGAAAGCACCAAGCGATGCACCGCGTCCGCTGGGTGAATGACCAAGGGGGTTCCGGAGGGCGCCGGAGGCTGAGGCGTGGAGGCGATGGGTAAGCCCACCCGCCTCGGAGGCGGTGGCGGCGTGCGATCGAGGTAGTAGACCAAGATCACGAGGGCCAGCAGAGTGGCGCTGACTAGGGTAAAACGTGGGCCCATCCTATCGGCTCCCTCGGCGCCTGCGCATTGTGGCAATAACGATACCGATGGTGGCAACCGTTCCGGGGACCACGACCACAGTAATCCAGAACACCACGGAATCTTGTGACTCGGTAAGGTAAATTGGGGAAATTGAGCCGCGCGGCAGGCCTTTGCGGCGCACCGCAATGAGCGTTGGATCTTCAGCGAGCAAGGCAATGCTGTTCAGGAACACGTCTTTGTTCCCCCGCCAGTTGAGGGCAAGGTTCGTGGCGAAGTCGGAATCCCCAAAGGCTATGAGTCTGCCCGGGGTGGTTACCGTAGATCCGCCCTCCGCACGGGGCACCTCGATGTAAACGCCAACCGGCAGCGGGCCGGGTTGATCCTTCTCCCGGCGAAAACGCACGTTCCTGTCGGGTAACTTACCTCCCTCGACATACGCCCAACTATCCGGGCTACTGAGCGCGAGCACCTTGACGCGCCCTGACCGATCAGCCTCTTCTGTGGGAAGGATCGTACGCGCCACAGGGAAGACCGCGGTTTCGAGCTCGGTGCGGAACAGCGACTTGTTGAATGCCGGCACGTGGAGCATGGATGCGTCGGTGCCCATTAGTCGATTGCGCTCGTCGAGGACAACGTCGTTGCCAGCCCGCGCGCCTAAGCTTTCCAAGAAGGCAACCACACTCGGCGGTGCTCCAGGATCGATCAGCAGCAACACCTGCCCGCCTTGCCGTAAGTACGCGAGAAGAGCTGCGGACTCACCAGGGAGAAAATCCTTCGTGGGCCCAGCCAGGATCACCACACGACACTCTTGGGGCACGCCTCCAGGAGGGATGAGGTTCAGCTCCCGGAGCGTAAAGCCTTCCCTTTCCATGGCTTTTGCCACCTCGCTGTAGCCCTGACGCTCGTCGTTATCGAACGGCGAATGCTCCCCATGACCCGTAACGAAGCAGCAAATGCGCTCCCCCTGCCGGGTCAAGCGAATTAGCGCAGCGGTGATCCCCTCTTCGTCGACGAACTGAATTTGCTCCACTCGGTCCCCGTGCACCACCACCCCAGACCCGGCGTTGTTCACACCGAATTTTTGCGCCGTCGCGGGCGAGCGGTTCAGGTCGACCAGCCGGTAGCGAATTCGCGGGCTTGCCTTCGCAAAGAGCTCCAGTGTGTCGAACAGCGCCCGCCTCTGGCCAGGCTCGTCGGGCGTGTAGAAAGCGATGATCTCCACGTCCGAGTCCAGACTTTGCGCGACTTTTTTGGCCGCGTCCGACAGGACAAACTGCTGCGTTGGACTGAAGTCGAAGCGGTGATTATGGCGCTCGGCTAGGAGGAGAACAAAGGTGAAGAGGGTGGCCACGATCACGATTTGGGCCATTAAGTGGATCACGTGAAGTAGACTTTGGTTGCCTCGCCAGGTCACGAGGGCGCTCCCACCCCACGCCACTTTCGGGCGTCCAACGAGGCCAACGTGAGAAATAGGAAGAACAGGACGAAGAGTACGAAGAAGACGATATCCTGTGTGTCGATTACACCACGGGCAAAGTTTAAGAACCGGTCAAAAAGCGAAATTTTCAGGAGGGCCTCAATCACAGCAACGCTGGCGACCGACTCGTTCCAGGTGATGTACCAAAAGGTAATGAGAATTCCGTAGGTGCCCATGGCACTGACGACTTGGTTTTCCGTCAGTGACGAGACGAACATCCCGCAAGCGATAAACGCAGTGCCGAGGAGGAGGACACCAATATAGCCAGTGAGAAACGGGCCGAAATCGAAGCGGTAGAACGAATAGAAAATCAACGGCCCCACGACGGTGGGCACGAGCATGAATAGGTAAAACAACCACGCCGCGAGAAACTTCCCGAGCACGACCTCGACGTCGCGCACCGGGTAGGTCCACAGGAGTTCAATGGTGCCAAGTTTCTTTTCCTCGGCAAACAGGCGCATGGTGACGAGCGGCAGCACAATCATTGCGCAGTACCGCATGTCTAGGAACACCTGCTGCCACAAACCGCTCGGCAGCACATAGCCACCGAATAAAATAAAGTAGCGCAACCAGCTATAAAAAAACCCGCCTGTGAGCAGGAGGAAAAGCGCGGTCAGGACGTAGGCAACGTAGGAGCCGAAGTAAGAGCGAAGCTCGCGCTTGCAAATTGTGCGTAACGCTTTCACAGCTAGGTCCTTGCCGCGGAGGAATTCTGGTCCGTGCCGTGCACAAGTTCGAGGAAGATATCCTCTAGGCTGAGTTGGAGTGGGCGGAGCTCCAACAAGGCCCATCCCTCTCGGACGACGCGCTCTGCAATGGTTGACCGGATATCCCTTGCTGGATCACTGCCGACAGTGACGGAGACCGTTTCGCCATCATGATGGGTGGCCTCGACCCGAACAACCCCGGGAATCTGGCGGATGGTTTCGAGAAGTGCATGCAGCGGCGCTTTGACCTCTAGATGAATTTGCGAAAGTTGACGTAATCGCCGATTTAAGTTTCCCGGAGTGTCCACCGCGAGCAGCCGGCCCCGGTTGATAATGAGAACGCGGTCACACGTGGCTTCAACCTCCGACAGAATGTGCGTAGACAAAATCACCGTGCTTTGTCCGCGCAGCTCGCGGATGAGCTTGCGAACTTCGGTGACTTGCTCCGGGTCGAGCCCCGCGGTGGGCTCATCAAGAATGAGTACTTTGGGCTTACCTAGCAGGGCCTGAGCAATGCCTACTCGCTGTCGGTAACCCTTAGAAAGTGTGCCGATGAGCCGATGCGCCATATGCGCAACGCCGCAGCGATCCATCGCCCGGTTGATCTCCATGTGTTGTTCCTTGGCAGGGACGTGTTTCATGTCCGCCACGTAACCAAGATATTCTCGAACCGTCATGTCGGTGTACAACGCCACTCGCTCGGGAAAGTAGCCAATCGCTTGGCGAGCACGCAGAGAGTCTTGAACGACATCGTGGCCGGCAACGCGCGCGGAGCCACTCGTGGGCGGGAACACGCCGCCGAGAATGCGCATGGTTGTACTTTTGCCCGCCCCGTTCGGCCCGAGGAATCCTACAATCTCGCCAGCGTCCACGCGGAAGGACACATCGGAAATGGCGGTGAAGTAGCCGAAACGCTTGGTGAGCTGGTGGACTTCAATCATGAGCGTGTGATGCTAGTGAAGCGCAGGCGGGGCGACAACATGACGGCGTCGCAATTGACCGTTGTTGGCGAGCTCGCTTATTACGACTGGCTGAGGATCGTCTGATGAAAAAACGCGTGGCCATTGTGGGAGCAACGGGAATTGCCGGGCAGCAAGCAGTGGTGGCCCTGCAGGATCATCCCTGGTTTGAAATCGCACTGCTGGCGGCTTCGGAACGTTCCGCGGGCAAAACTTACGGCGAAGCCATCCGCGATGAGAAGACAGGTGCGCGCCGCTGGTGGTGTTCGGAAGAACCGCAGGAGCATGTGTTGCGCATGCCGGTTTACGATGCGGCAACGCTGAACCTCCGTGGCGTCGACGTCGTGTTTAGTTGCGTGGAGTCCGATGTGGCTCGGGAGCTTGAGCCCGAGTGGGCTCGCACGACGCCTGTCATCAGCAACGCGTCGGCATTTCGTTACGAGGAAGACGTGCCGATCCTCGTCCCAGGCGTCAATTTGGAACACGCGCGGCTGCTGGAAATCCAACGGAAACGCCGGGGGTGGGGCGGGTTCATTACCCCCTTACCCAACTGCACGACAACGGGCCTGGTGATCACGTTGAAGCCCTTGTTCGATCACTTTGGCATCGAGCGCGCCTTGGTCACCTCCATGCAAGGAATTTCGGGTGCTGGGCGATCCCCGGGAGTTTTGGCGTTGGACATTGTTGACAACGTGATTCCCTACATCGTCGGTGAGGAAGAAAAGGTGGCTCGCGAAACCGGGAAGATTCTCGGCAATCTCGTTGAAGGTGGGATCGCGCCGGCGCAATTTCCTGTAAGTGCCACGTGTACACGCGCCGCCGTGCTCGAGGGCCATACCGAAGCTGTCTTTGTCTCCCTCGAGCGAGAGGCATCGATCGGCGATGTTGCGGAGTGCTTCCGCGAGTTTGGGAGAAGCTTTGTTCGGCTGGGGCTCCCATCCTCGCCGCGGCGGATGATTACGGTTCACGAGGATCCGTTTCGCCCGCAGCCGCGATTAGATCGGGATGCGGATGGTGGCATGACCACGCACGTCGGTCGTTTGCGACCCGATGCGGCGCTGCCCCGGGGGGTGAAATACATCCTCCTGTCGCACAACACAAAAATGGGTGCTGCAAAAGGGGCAGTGTTGGTGGCGGAGTACCTCGCGGTCGAAAAATACCTCTAGGTCGTCCTGTGCGCCCAGAATGGGAGCTGCACACACCACGCTTGCGCTTGCGCGCTCTTGTGGACGCGGACGCCCCGGACGTCTTCGCATACGCGAGCGATCCGTGTGTGACGCGGTTTGTGGAGTGGTCGCCGCACAGCTCGGTGGAGGATAGTGTGGCCTTTATCAGGCAAACGCAGGCAGTGCGCCGGCGCGGGGCGACCTTTGCAGTCGAGCTGGTTGACGGCCGGCGCGTGATCGGCACGTTCGAGCTGCGCATCCGTAGTCAAATTGATGGTGTCGGAGAAATTGGTTACGTTTTGGCTCGGCCGTATTGGGGACAAGGGTTCAACCTAGAGGCTGGAGTGGCGTTACTCTACTACGCGTTTAGGGTCGAGCTCCTGCGGCGAGTGGACGCACGGTGTGCGCCGCAGAACCGCCGTTCATTTCGCACGCTGGAGAAGCTTGGCATGCGCAGGGTGCCTGAGGTGGCCACGGTCGGCAGGGAGTCCGCTTATGCCAGGACTCATCTCATGTACTCCTTGACGAACCTGGAGTGGGCACGCCACCCATTGCACTCGCTGTGGAGGGACCATATTCGGTGTGTGCGCTGACGAGGGCCTCGTCATCCGTGTGCGAGAGGAAACGCCGCGCCCGTTCTTTCGAGTGTTCGTAGGTGTCGCCGCAAGAGCCATACGAGCACGAGCCCCGAAGCGACGTTCCCGCAGCCGACACAGGCAAAAACTGCCCGGGGTGGTAGTTGGAAAAATCGTACCGCCAGGATGGCGGCGGATACAACTGCTGTGACCCGCAGCAAGGTCCAAACCAACGGTCGCAGTGCGTTCCCTGTGCCCTGGAAGGCAAAGGCGCAGACCATGGTGAGGCCGACAAAGGGGTATGAGGGAGCAACCCAGCGCAAGTAATCAGCGCCCACCTGGAGCACCTCAGGCTCGTGGGTAAACGAGGCAAGCCACAAGTTGGGGAAAGCGCAAAGGAGTGCGCCGGCCATACCGAGTGCCGCCCCAGCCCAGGCGGCCGCGTGAACAACGTAGCGCCATGCGCGGTCGATCTGACCGGCGCCCACGGCCATGCCAACCAAGGTAAGGACAGCGGCCGCAAAGCCGTAAGTTAAAGAGAGCAGCACGAAGTCCAAGCGGGTTCCAAGCCCATAAGCTGCCAGGTGGGCGTTCCCAAAGCGGGCAACGACACCGGTGAGCACGAGCAGCCCGAGGTAATTGGAGAATGTGGACAAGGCTGAGGGCGTTGCGACTTGCAAAATCGCGTAGGCTGTGTTGCCTGCCACCGGGCCAAAGCGAAGGCGCAACCGGCTCGCACCGAGTCCGGTGCGCAGCAACCGGAGCCGTGGGACCACGGTAGCGAGTTGTGCCAAGATCGTGGCCACCGCCGCGCCAATCAGGCCCCATCCGAGAACAAACATGAGGATCGGGGTCAACAGAACTTGAAGAGCCAAAGAGGCAGTTGCCCACAGTGCCGGGGTGCGGCTGTCGCCGGCCGCACGCATAATGTTGTCGAGGATCGCCGCTGAAAACGAGACGAACGAACCCGCAAACAACGCGCGCGCGAAGGTCACAGCCTGGTTCAAAACCCGCCCCTGCCCGCCCATGAGCGCGAACAATCCGGGTGCCACGAGATACACGGTGACCCCGAAAGCGATCCCGAATGCAATCGAAAGCTTCAGACCCTCGCCCGCGACAAGGTTGGCCAACGCGGAGTCGTTCTTCCCTAAGGCACGCGCAATTGCCGAGGCCGTGCCAGCCCCGAGGCCGCCACCAACAGCAGTGATGCCAATCAGCGTAATGGGAAACACGAGTGACACAGCAGCCAGGGCCTCCGCTCCGAGGCGGCTCACATAATATGCGTACAACGCGTTAGAGAGGGCTGCTGTGAGCATCACGGACATCGTCGGGAGCGCCAACCGTAAAACCGCTCGGGTGGGAGGCAGGCGTAGGAGGGCGGCAGCGTCAGTGTCGGCCGCTGCCGCATCGCCTCGCACTCGTGGGGCTGTGGCGCGGCCAGCTCCCGTGCAGCGCCCGGGGTGTTCGCGACCCCCAGCAGTTGGTTGCTCTCCTGGCTTCACCGTACCCAAACTTGCTCGGCCATAATGGCTTCTGGGCCAGGCTCGAATGCCCCGGGCACAGCAGCGAAGAGCCGATACAGCACGGCTGGCACGGACCTAACCCGAATCGGCATTGCGCTCTCCGCCAACGCCTCCCACCAGGGCCGAGGAGGAGGCAAAAAGATGAGCTCCGGATCTTCTTCAGCAGGGATGCCTGCTTCTTGCTTGGCCAGTTCTACGGCGGTGTAAAAGCCGCCGAGTGTGTCGACCAGCCCTCGCTCTTTCGCTTGCGACCCGGTCCACACCCGGCCTCTTCCAACGTCGTGAACTTGCTCCTTTGCGAGCCCACGGCCTTCGCTGACCCGTTGGAGGAACAGCTCGTAGGTAGCTTGCACCTCTTTTCGCAGGCGGTCGCGGGTCTCGTCATCGAGGGGAGAGGTAACATCGTCTAGGGTGGCGAGCCGACCTCGGGCAAGCGTCTCAATGGTGATCCCCCAGTTGGCGAGCAGCCCGCGGATCATCGGCCTTGCGAACACGACACCAATCGAGCCGGTCAGGGTGCCAGGCTGAGCGACAATTTTTGTGCTGCCGCTGGCAATGTAGTAGCCGCCCGATGCGGCAACGTCTGAGAAAGCGGCAATGACAGGCTTGCGGCGTCGTGCCTCGCGGACGGCACGCCAAATCATGTCGGCGGCGAGTGCGGAGCCCCCTGGGCTGTCCACACGCAGGATAATGGCACGAATCTCTCGGTTGCGACTCGCCTCGTCCAGCGCAGCCCGAATTGTATCCGCCCCAGCAATGCTTCCTGCCCCGCTGCCTTGGCTCTCGCCAGAAGCAATCGTGCCGGAGACAAGAATCACTGCCACTCTCGGCCCAGTTTCTAATCCGAGTGCCCGGGCCGCTACCCGCGCGTACGTTTCGGAGGTGACAATTAGATCCCGTTCTACCCCGAGCTCTGACCACAAGTCCTCGAGGTACTTGGCACCATCCACCAGCCCTGCTTGCAACAGTTGCGCGGCACCCGAAGGGCCAACGTCGTGAATCACAGCGCGGATCTCCTCGGCGCCAACTCCACGGGCCATGGCAACGGTGCCCAGGTACAATTCCTCCACGCTATCGAGCAGCGAGTTTGCCATCTCGCGGTGCGCCGCGGACATCTCCTTACCCGCAAGCGTGTCGCCAGCGGTTTTGTATTCGGCGATCTTTTCCACATCCATTTCGATGTGAAGTTTTTCCCAAAGGCCGCCTAGGAAGAAGTAGCGGGCAACAAGTCCACGCAGTGCGACGTGGGCGCCAGGGGCAACGTAGACACGCTCACATGCGGTGGCGATGTAGTAAGGCAAGTTGGCATTGCCCAGGTCCGCTTCCAACAGCGCGATTGTGGTTTTCCCCTTGCGGCGGGCCGCCGCCAACAGGTCACGAATCTCGTTCGCTTTCGCCCAGCCCACATCGAGCTCAGTGAAGCGGGCAACAATCGCCCGGATTCGCGGATCTACCGTGGCTCTTCGGAGCGTGAGCACCAATTCCGGTAGAGTGGTTTCGCGGGGAGCGAAGACTTTGGCCCATAGTCCCTCAGGAGGAGACTCGGGATAGGATCCTGACAGGGTGACGAGCAAGACGGAGCCCGGGCTGACGTGGGGCCCGCGGCGAATGTAGGTCCATAGCCCTACAGCCATGAGGGCCAAAAACAAGAGCATGAGAATTTTACGTCGACGTAATATTCGCGCCATCGATCATTCCGCCATCAGCTTAGCCCCAGCCCGGGAGGTGGGCCGCCGCAGCATAAAGGTCATGAATCACTGCCAGATCGGCGTTTCCCCAGACGCCTTTGAAGGTGCGGTCTACGGGCTCGAGGATCTTTAGGGCACGGGCGAAAATGGCTGCGGCGTTACTCCCAGTTTCGAGCTCGTGGGCTACGCCTTCGAAAATCGTTTGCGTGTATCGGATCAAAAGAGAGAGTGCGAGCAACCGAGGCGAACGCACCGATTCCATCTCAGCAGCAACAGTGGCGAAGCGGGGTAGACTTGTGGTCAAGGCAGCGCGCAGCTCTTGTTGCTGCACGCGTCGTTTTGGCTTGAGCCGCACGTCCCCGTAGCGCACGAGCAGTTCGCTCAACTCCTCGAGGCTACGAAACGCTTGCTCCAACACCTCCGGGTTGTCATGCCATTGCTTACACAAATCGTGGAGCGCTCGCTCGGGCTTTCGTCCGCGCGCGGCGGCTGCAAACGCGGCGAAGTTGCAAGCATAAGCCCAGCGGCTGTATTGGCCAAACTGGAGGAACGATATCTCCTTCACTCCCGCCGCGTGGTACGTAGCCAGATCGCGTGCAATCACGCGAGGGATAGCCACGAGGCAGCCAAAGAATAAGATGGCATCCCCGTAGTACTCGAAGGCGCGCACGCGTCCGGCGAAACGCTCGCGATACCCATAGAGGGCATCGTAGTAGTAGCGGTTGGTCCCGCACCGCGGATCGCCGAGGGAGTGGCCATAGCAGCGCTCCCGTGGTGCGAACTCGCACCAAACCTGAGGATGGGGTTGGAATCGCAAGCGCGGCTCCATCGTGTCATGGTAGGCCAGGTAGTAAACGGGTGTGCGTAGCCCTTCTCGCTCGAACCGCTCCGCGACTGCATTGCAGACCAACAAGCTTTGCTCCTGTGGAGTGAGCTGCTCGCATGCTTTGCACCGGCACCAAGCGGCGCCTAGAACGTCAGCGCCCCACAGGTGCAAAGCCGCGACCGGGCCAGTTTCCGCAACGAACTCTAAGGCTTCATTTGCGATCAATTCCCGCGCACGGGGCTGGCTGGCGCACATGTTTCCTAAGTTCGTGCGCTCGCCCTGACCCGTCGCGGGAAAATATTCCGGGTGCTGCACGAACCAATCCCGGCGGAGAAGGAGGGGGAGGATGTGTCCGCCAACTTCGACAGAAATGCCGCGGGTGGCGAACGCTTCTTGCAGTTCGCGGATTGTCGAGGCTGAGTCGAACGGGTGGCGGATAAAGAAGAAGCGCGTCGCACCAGTTTTTGCCATCCAATCGGCCAGTTCCAGGTCCTCGTGGACGCGCTCGCGCAGTAATTCGGGTTGCGTGTAATGCCAGGTGACGATGTCGCTGCAGTAAGCGACCGACTGGAAACAGGGTGAAAAGTCCGTGGGTAGAAAGGGGAAGTGCTCCACCCGGTGGGTGGGGACGATTTCATGCAGACGTCCGCTTACGGACCAGGCGCAACCAAGCTGCTCCAACAGGCTGTAAACGCCATGCAACGTTGCTGTCGAGCTTCCCCCGCGCACGACAATTGCGTCACGACTGGCGTCGAGTGCAAAGCTGCCAGGATCTGGAAGCCGTGCGGGGCTTGGGAAGTTGAGTGGGTGTGCGGCTAGGAGCAACCAGTGGGTTGGCAAGTCAGTCAACCGACGCACGGCAAGACAAGCGCCAGTCAAGCGGTGAAGGTACATGCTGAGCTCATGGGCAGCAAAATCGAGAACCGAGTCGGGCTGAGCAGGAATGTAGATGGTGCAGCCCGCAATTTGATCGGCACTCCAAACGGAGCTTTCTTCGTTAGCCCGGTAGTGCATCGTCGTCATTTTAGGGTCCCGCGTGGCTTGCTACTCGAAACAATCGGCTGTGCCAAGCAAGAGTCCTGCTTACGGCCCTGGAGCCAGTGCCAACGGAGCGATATCGATCGGATTCATGGAGCAACCGCTCGTCGCGAGTCTGTTGCAAGCCACGGTGGCCATGATGGTGCCACTGTTGCTCGCGGCGCTTGGAGAGCTGCTCGTCGAGCGGGCGGGAATCGTAAATATTGGCTTGGAGGGGATGATCCTTGCGGGGGCGTTTGCGGCGATGTCCATCGCCTATTTCACCGGGGGGCCATGGCTCGGGCTGCTGGCTGCGGCCGCTGCAGGCGCGGCTCTCGGGTTGCTATTGGCCGTGGCTGTTGTTCTTCTCGGAGGCAACCAGGTTGTGTGTGGGACCGCCCTGAACCTGCTTGCCTTAGGAGCAACGGGAGTTGGCTACCGTGGGGCGTTTGGCGTGACAGGTTCGGCGCTCATGGTAAAGGGATTCGATCATCTGCTGATCCCCGGGCTGTCGTCCGTTCCCTGGGTGGGAGCGGCGTTGGGGAACCAACCGGTCGTCGGATATATCGCGCTGTTGTTCGTGCCCCTTTTGTGGTGGGCTTTGTATTGCACGCTCCCCGGATTACGCTGGCGGATGACTGGAGAAGATCCCTACGCAGCGGCAGCACAGGGTGTCCGCGTCGGTCGAACGCGTGTGGTGGCGTTGGTGACCTGTGGCGCTTTGGCAGGTCTTGCCGGTGCGTACCTTGTGCTCGCGTATGCGAAAACGTTCGTTGAGGGGATGTCTGCAGGACGGGGATTCATTGCCCTGGCGATTGTCATTTTTGGAGGATGGTCGCCTTGGGGAGTGTTGGCGGCTGCCACCCTGTTTGGCTTTGCCATCGCGCTCCAGTTTCATGTGCAGGCGCTGGGTATTGCCATTCCCTACCAGGCGGCGCTTGTGCTGCCTTACGTTCTCACCTTACTGGTGCTGGCTGGTTACGGTGCGAAGTCCCGCGCCCCACTGGCCTTGGGGCGCGACCCAGCGTGAGCGCCGTGGTGCCTTTGTGAAACTCCCGCGTGGGCTACCCTCAATTCCGAGGGGTCGAGAGCATCAATCGCGGATTTGTTGTGCGAGGTAGTTCTGTTCCCCAACCTGGCGTAGCAGGGTGAGCTGAGCTTCCAGCCATTCGATGTGATCTTCTTCACTGGTGAGGATGGACTCGAGAAGTTCACGCGTCCCATTGTCGCCAACTTCCACTGCGAGGGCAATCGCACGGTTGAGGCGTTCGACTGCCTCTTTTTCTAATGCAAGGTCCAGCTTGAGTTGCTCGGGTACGGTTTCCCCCACGCGCACCTTTCCAAGGCGCTGCATGTTGGGCACGCCTTCCAGAAAGAGGATGCGCTCGATGATCTCGTCCGCGTGTTTCATTTCCTCAAGCGACTCGTTGCGGATCTTCTCGTAGAGGTGCTTGTATCCCCAGTTCTCGCACATCTTGGCATGGACGAAGTACTGGTTGATGCCCGTTAGCTCCCCGGTGAGAATTTCGTTGAGCATTTCGATTAACTTTGCATTTCCCTTCATGGCTCACGTCTCCCGCCTGCAGACTCATGCCCGTTATGGGGCGGCGAGGCAAGCCTTTGCGCTTCCGGACGTGCACCGTTGAACTCGCGCACAAGCCGAATTAACTCCGCGCGGCAAGCGGCATTGCAGCGGCCTGCGCGCGTTTCCCGTAAGAGCCGGGCGGGGTCGGTCAGCCCACCAGCGACTCGCTGGGCCACGCACCGGTCGGTAAGCCCCGTGCAAAGACACACGATCATTGGTTTCCAGCCTCCAGACGTGAAAGATTCGTTGCATCATGAGGCGACGCTCGCCTCCACGGAAAATGTTTTGTTGTGGCAACACCCCCTTCGTCCCAGACCAGCGCTTCAACCCCTTGTTCTTGGGCCAGTGGAATCCCGGACGAGCCCAATACGATCAAGGCGGTTGACCAAGCATCCGCAGAGGTGGCATCCGTGGCCCACGCCGCCGCCATCCGCCGCGGACCGACAGCTTTACCTGTGGTGGGATCGACAATGGGTGTGGCATCGTCGTGTTGGCCGCTCGTCGAGACTGATAGGGATCCGGAGTCGAGTTCGGCGATGCCTAAGGGCTGGCTGGTTGCATCGGGTAGGAGGACGCGTCGGGGCTGACCCCGGAACCGCGGCTCCGCCTCGCGAAGGAAACTCGAACCACCAAAGTTCACAAAGATCTCTTGCGCGCCGCGTGCGCGTGCCCAACTGGCGATGGCATCCAAGGCGATGCCTTTGCCGAACGCGCCGGGATCGATGCTCCCTCCGGGACTGAGGCGCACGCCAGCTTCGCGCCACTCTATCACCTCCAGGATACGAGGCATCGCGGGTTCCGACGGATGGGTAGCGGAAAAGGTCGAACGATATGCAGGATCGAACGCACCACGGGTGGCCAGCGAGAGATCCACGGCCCTCCGTAAAGCCCAACGCAACGCTTCACTCGGGTAAATCGGGTGCGTAGCGTGCTGGTGGAGGCGGGACAGCTCGGAGTAAGGCAAGAAGGGACTCAACACCTCATCCCAATATCGAGCGATTGTGACGGCCTCGCGCGCTATGGCTTGGGCGTCCTGCGGACTCGCCGCTGCGACCGTGACCTCGATCACGGTGCCCATGACCACCTGTCCTTCGATGGCGACGGCCGGGTGCGCCGCGCCCTGTGAGGGCCCGAGAACGAAGAGGAGGAAGGTCAAGGTGCAGAGCGCGTGCCGAATCATTCTAACGGGTACCGAGGTTGCGTGGGTGGGCGACCGTAGGCGCTTGGGGCGCCCCTGACTAGGGCCCAAGCGACCAACACCATGATCCAGAGAACCGCGCCCTGTAACGTGACGAAGGCGGCGATTTTGAGGTAGGCAAAGGCCGGGTGTACGAAGCGAACACCCCAACCAGAGAGCTCACCAACCAGCGCGGAAGAGAACGTTCCCGCGATGCCCGCCGCTTTGACGCGCATGGAGACTGGTACGAACAAGAGAAGGTGCGTCAGCGTGAGGAGTAAGATCCCCATGGCAAACGTATGGAAATGCAGCTGTTCCAGTAACCCTAGGAGCGAGCGGGGCTGCAAGAACTTTTCCTCGCTTCCCCGGTAGTACTCCACGACTGAGCTCGGCGTGAGGTTCATGCGATAGAAGTAAAGCCCGGCGTTGGTAAGCCAAAGCACCAGTGTGTATACAAGAAAGCACCAGATGATCACTTTGAGGAGCCGATTTCGTGTCCATTCTCCGGTGATCACAAAGCGCACAGGTTACTGCCTTCCTTTCAGAAGCACCGAGTGAATGGCCACTGCGCGCGCCACCGCCTGCATGACAGCGCGAGAAGTCAATGTGCTTCCCGCAATCGCATCAATGGCCTTTACGCCGGGCCCAGCGAGCTGCTCGGCATTCGCCCCCACGAACTTCTTAAGCCAATCCTCGGGGGGCGCGTATTCGGGCGGTTCGTAAAAGGCCAGTAAGTGGACCGCACTCACCGTACCCTCGGCACTCAGGACAATCAGCAGCGTTTCCGGCAGTGTGCGTACGACGTGCGTGTCCAAAAGCGCGTAACCCACGGGCACGCTTTTTTGAAAGCCGGCATAAACCGTTAGGAGGTTCGACTCGAGCTTGGCACGTGCATGCTGCTCGATTTCGGACCGTTGCTCCGGAGTGAGGTAGAAGTCGAGGGGGCGAACCTCGTCTGCGTTCGGAAACGCCATGGACAGAGCTTCGTCGCGAGAGTGCAGCACCACGGCATGCACGCTCGCGACGAGCAAAAATGCGTTTAGCCCGAGGAAAATCAGGGCGACGATGTGCCCCAGAGCGGATTTAGAACACGAACCCCGCACCAATGCGGACCTCGTCGGGCAGCGTGCCGGTTTCTGCATCGAGATTGCGATAATCCAATTTGAGCACCACTTGCGGGATCGGTTTGTATTGGAGCCCCGCCTCGAAGTAGTCGCGGTTCTGGCGGTTATCGGAAGCGAGTCCCGCAGGAACGCCCTGCTGAGTATCGGTGTGCGAATAGCGGAACCAGGGTGCGAGATACTGAGTTGTACCGGGCATGATCCACGGCAAAACATCGTAGCCGATCTCGGCATAGTACCCGAGCATACGGTTACCGATGGTTTGATTGATCGTGGGATCAACGCTGAGCCGCGTCGCATTGTCCAACAACGTCACTGCGCCAAGGGCGCGAAACTCGAGTCGCTGCCAGCGGAGCTGTACGTGGCCCTCGTAAAGCTGCATGAAAGCACCCACTTGCCGCTGGCCGAGAGCCCCTCCGCCATACGCTCGGCCTTGCCCTTGGTCTCCAACGTACGCCGCGGCCCCAATGAAGGAATTGGGTAAGAATGCATAGTCCAAGCGCCCGACCCACGAGAAGTCCTCAGCCCGCTCCAGACTGCCACTTTGCCTGCCCCCCCGGATGCCACTGGAGCGAAAACCGCTGGCATCGAGGCTGGTGATGCCATACGTGCGGTAAGTAAGGCCCGGAAGGAGTTCGCCGTAGAATCCGAAACCATTCGCACGCCACGTGGTGGGAAGAATCACAGTTTCCACTGGGGGACGAACGTTGCCAAAGAAGAACGGCGGTTCGTGGATCTCGTTGATAAAGCCGACGGGCACAAGCAACAGGCCGAAGCGGGCGTTTGCGTGCTGATGTAGAAGAAAGTCGAGGTTGGCGAATTCCACAGAGACTTCGCCACTCTTTCCGGTGCTCGCGTGCTCGAACTCAGTCTCGGAGTTGAACACAATCCAGTCGTTGAACTTGTAGCCCACGTAAAGCACGAGACGCAGGAAATCGAACACGTCGCTGTCGTTTCCTTTATTGCCGACAACGGTCCGCAAGTTCGCTTCCCCGTAACCTCCAATGGAAAGACCGCGCTCCAGCCCGTAGACCTTCGACGCTGCCGGGCCGAGCCCGTAAAAGCTCTTTAATTCTCGTGTTTCCGGCAAAACAAATGCCTCTCGTAAACGCCTCAGCTCATCCGTCATAATCGTTTGCCGGCGCTCAACTTCATCGATGCGCTTGCGATCCGCTTGCGGCGCTTCAAGTTGCCGCCTCAGGCGCTCGACCTCGTCTCGCAGTTTTTGTTGCTGCCTTTGCAGTTCCTCCAAGCGGTCCTGTGTGGTGCGGCCCTGCTCCGCGTTGGACAGGGCGGGCAAACTGAGGAAAAGCAGCGCCGCGATCCCCGCAGCCAGTCTCTTCACGGTTCCCTCCTTTCTCCTCGTACCTTTGGCTAACAATCTGCTTCTGCCCAGATTTTGAAACTCATTTTCAACACGTTGCGGCCTTGTACTCAAGGCTGGTCCGTTCGTCAAGCATGCCTGGCCCGATTGGGGACATCGCCCGCGGGAAGGGAGGGGGAGCGTGCGGTAAGAGGCGGCTTGGAACTTTGCCTCTGCGACTGAGGGACGATCGGAAGCTACAGTTTCTCAGCAGCGCTACAGGGTGCGCTCCATCCGGCAATGAGCGATGCCATCTTCGGCGAAAACGCTGCTTGTGATCATGAAACCCAGTCGTTGGTAGAACGGTAGTGCTCGGAGCTGGGCATGAACAATCACGCGGCGCACAGAGTGTGCCACGCAGTGGTTGCAGAGGAAGTCTACGAGCGCAGCACCAACTCCGCGACCTCTATGTACCGGGAGAACCGCGATCCGTCCGAGGCGGGCCGTCTCACCACGGAGCAGCGCCCGAGCCGTCCCGACGGGCTCGTCCTTTCGCAACGCCAGCACGTGGACCGCAACAAAATCCTCCAAATCGAACTCAGCAGACAAGGGAATCCCTTGTTCCTCGACGAACACGGCCACACGAATCGCCGCCGCCTGTGCCCGGCGCTGCGCCGAGTCCGCAACAACAATTTTCAGGTCGTCAGGTGCCTTCTCAGCGCTAGGCAACGCGTGAGATCCCTCGTGTGGTTGGTTTCACATCATCCGGGTGCGCGGGAGGAGTTTGTTTGCTGGGTCCTGGATGCCGAGTTTCAATTGCCGAGACCACGGGTGGGTACTGACCCGAGAGAACACGGTTCCTACCACTCCTACTACCGCGGCCGGGAAGAAAGGCTGAGCGTGAGTGCATGCTGTCCGCTGTGAGATTCCCTCTTCCTGTCCGAAGGAGCACGGGGCTATTTTGTCCTCACGGTGCAGACGAATGGCGGGGAGGATGAAATACACGCACCGCGTGAGACGGTAACCGGTCGTAAGAGGGCTTCGGGCCATCCAAAGCCGGGGCCCGCATGGGTTGACCCGCGAAGCCGTCACATGCGTCAACCTGGCTTCGATGCTGTCTCCGCAGGTGGCTGTGCGGGCGCGGGATTCACCAAGTCCAGACCGAGCGTATGCGGAAAAATTTGAGCAATTTCGAGTGGCGTCCAGCGGCCGTCCTTGATGATGGTTCGAACCGGAGCCGGATCGTTGAGCAAAGCCACGAAGCCGCCACGGACGAAGAAAATCTGGCCGTTGATATTCGCCGCTGCGTCCGTGGCCAGGTACACGACAAACGGAGCGACGTCGTCGGGATCGGCAGGCAGAGGTGGAAGCTCGCTGGTTTGCTGGCCAGGCAAGGCCACGCCACGTTTGGCTCGTGCTTCACGGGCTTTTTGCGGAATCGTGGCAATCATTCGGGTTTGCGCTGCCGGAGCGATGGCGTTCACCGTCACCCCGTACTTCCCCAGTTCGCGTGCAACAACGCGCGTCAAACCCGCAATCCCGTCCTTCGCCGCTCCATAGTTTGCTTGACCGGAATTGCCATACAGACCGGAGGTCGAGGACATGCTGATGATCCTCCCGGACTTCTGCTGGCGCATGCGCACCGCCGCGTGCCGAGTGCAGTTGAATGTTCCCTTCAGATGGACGGCAATGACAGCGTCCCAGTCTTCCTCGCTGAGATTGAACACCATGCGATCGCGTAGGATGCCCGCGTTGTTCACAAGGATGTCGATTCGACCGAACTCACGTACCGCCGTTTCGATGATGTTTTCTGCCGCACGGAAATCGGCAACATTATCGTAGTTCGCCACGGCTTGGCCGCCACGTGCACGAATTTCTTCCACCACCCGCTCGGCTGGCGTGGTTTCGCCGCCGCTACCGTCCACATTCACACCAGCGTCGTTGACGACAACCGCTGCCCCCTCCTCGGCCAACAACAGCGCGATCCCGCGACCAATGCCGCGCCCAGCACCAGTGACGATGGCCACTTTGTTTCGTAACCGCTGACCCATGGCTGCCTCCTAAAACTTGCCGTTGGCGTTGCTTAATTGCTGCTCGTGGTAGCTTGTTCTCGCGGCGGAGCGGGGTTTACCAACCCTTCGGCGAGCGTGGACGGAACGATCCGGTCTAACTCATCCAGCGTCCACCTGCCTTCGGGCTTGAAGATCGTTTTGATTGGCCGCGGCTGCGAAAGCAGCGAAACCGATCCTCCGGCACACAGGAAAAACTGCCCATTCACATTGGCGGCGTAATCGCTCGCGAGAAAGACAACCATGGGGGCCACGTCCTCCGGCTTCAACTCTTCTAGCTTGGCCAAGGCACGCTCCTCACGAATGATGCCCTGCTGCCGGCGAATTTCCCGGGCGCGGAGAAACTCCTCAGTTAACGTCATGCGGGTTGCGGCAACCGGAGCAATTCCGTTGCAAGTGACGCCATACTTTCCTAAGTCCCGCGCCACGACTTTGGTGAGCCCGGCGATCCCCGATTTGGCTGCGCCATAATTGGACTGCCCAGGGTTGCCAAACAGACCGGCGCCCGAAGTGAATGTGACAATTCGTCCGTAGCGCTGTTCCCGCATGAGAGGCGCTGCGTGGCGGATGCAGCAAAACGTCCCTTTCAAGTGCACAGCGATGACCGCATCGAACTCCTCTTCTGTCATGTTGAAGATCATGCGGTCGCGCAAAATCCCAGCGCACGTCACCAAGATGTCGATTCGTCCGAAGGTGTCTACGGCCGTGCGAATGATGCGCGCACTCCCTTCCCAGGTCGCCACCGAGTCGGTATTCGCGACCGCGCTTCCGCCTCGATCCTGGATTTCCTTCGTTACATCGAAGGCTGGCCCGGTGGTGGGCGCTTGCCCATGCACGTCGACTCCGTAGTCGTTAACAACCACCTTGGCCCCAGCCTCGGCTAGAGCGAGCGCAACGGCACGCCCGATTCCTCTTCCCGCTCCTGTGACCACAGCCACTCGGCCATCCAGCATTCCCGGCACCGTGCACCTCCCAAAAGTGGTTGCGAGCAGTTGTACGGAAGGCGGCGAGGTTGAGTCAAGAAAGGCCGGGTATGGTAGCGAACGACCGCGGCGTGTGTGGCGCCCACTGGCCGTCAATGTTCGCTGTGGGTTCCGGAGGAGGTTAAGGCGTGTTTCAGTTGACGCGCTGCCTCGAAAGGTGACGGCGCCTCCAACACCGCTCGAATGACAGCGATACCGTAAGCGCCGGAACTACGAACGACCGGGATCGTTTCCGCAGTCACTCCGCCGATGGCAAGCACGGGAATGGAAACCCGGGCGCAAATGTCGCGGAGCTGCTCCAGTCCAAGCGGTGGCCCAAAGGCGCGTTTCGAGGGAGTGTCAAAGACCGGCCCGCACACAAGAAAATCTGCTCCCTGGTCTGTCGCCCGCAGAGCTTCCTCCAGGCTATGACACGAGCAGCCAACGATCGCGGAGCGCCCAAGAATTGCTCGCGCCTCCCGTGGTGTGAACGACTGCACGGGAAGGTGCACGCCGTCGGCGCCCACGGCCTTGGCAACGTCCAGCCGATCATTCACGAGGAGCAGTGCGCCGTACCGCTCGCAGAGGGCCCGAAGCTCCCGTGCGAGATCCCAGAATGAACGCCCGGGCAGATCCTTCTCCCGCAGCTGCACTGCATCCACTCCGCCACGCAGTGCTTGCTCCACAACCTCGGGTAGCGCTCGCCCGTTTGTTCGATGCCGATCGGTGACGAGGTAGAGCTGAGGAACAGCGGGCATCGTTTTGCCGAATCGGCGAGGCCGTGAGCTTGCCGTGTCCGCAGTTGTTAACGCCCGACGACTCCTTCGAGTGGGCTCGAGGCCGTAGCGTACAACTTGCGCGGAATGCGACCAGCGAGAAATGCCTTGCGCCCGGCCTCTACCGCCTGGCGCATGGCTTCAGCCATGAGGATGGGGTTTTGAGCACCCGCAATTGCGGTGTTCATCAGTACGGCGTCGCACCCGAGCTCCATGGCCACGGCCGCGTCGGACGCGGTTCCCACCCCAGCATCGACAATCACCGGCACGCGGCTTTGCTCGAGAATAATCATCAAATTGTACGGGTTGCGGATCCCCAACCCTGAACCGATCGGAGCCGCAAGAGGCATGACCGCCGCGCAGCCGATTTCCTCAAGTTTTTTGGCCGCAACCGGGTCGTCGTTAACATAGGGCAGTACGACGAAGCCTTCGCGTACCAGAATGCGGGCTGCTTCGATGGTTGCCGGTACATCTGGAAATAGGGTCTTGTCGTCGCCGATGACTTCTAGTTTTACCCAGTTGCCAACACCCGCCTCTCGAGCCAGGCGAGCCGTGCGCACAGCCTCCTCGGCCGTGTAGCAGCCCGCGGTGTTCGGTAGGATCAGGAGTCGGTGGGGGTTCAGGTAGTCGAGCAGGTTTTCGCGGTCACGCGCTGTTACGTTAACCCGCCGCACGGCTACAGTGACAATCTCAGCCCCAGAAGCCTCGACGGCGCGGCGGGTCTCCTCAAAGTCGCGGTACTTGCCTGTGCCCACGATCAAGCGGGAGCGAAATTCCTTATCGGCGATGCGCAACAGGTCTTCCATGCAGATTACCCTCCGCCTACGAAATGCACGACTTCAATTTCGTCGTTTTCTCGCAGGCGCACATTGGCGTATTCATGCCGGGGAACAATGGCGCGATTGACCTCGATGGCAATTCGTTGATTGTGGAGGTCAAGTTCGGCGACCAACTCCGCCACGGTTAGACCATCACGCAGAGAGTGCCACTCGCCATTGAGCCGAACACGCACGCTGCTCACGATAGATCTCATGTTCAACCTTTACAACTTGGGACGACGTTGGTAGCACCCGGCGCCGAAGGCTTGATGATGAGTTCTCATGAAGTGCGCCTCGCTTCTGCGGTGATCGATGCTGCCGCTCTTTGCCACAATGTGCAGCGTTTGCGGTCCCGGTTGCGGCTGCGAACACGCGTGCTCGCGGTGGTGAAGGCGGATGGCTACGGCCATGGAGCGAGGATCGTCGCTCCTGTGCTCGCTCAAGCGGGAGTCGATGCATTCGGAGTGGCCACGGTCTGGGAAGGCGTCGAGCTACGTGCTTTGGGAATTCAGCAGCCGGTGCTGGTGCTCGCCGGTGCGCACGAGAGCGACCTCAAAGTGGCGGCGGAAGAAAATCTCGCCATCGCACTGCTCGATCGCGATCACTTACGAGAGATCGAGCATATGTCCGTTCGACGGCGCCTGCGGGTTCACGTGAAGGTCGACAACGGGACGGGGCGGCTTGGTACGGACGTGGAACAACTGGGCGCCCGTTGCTCGAGGAATTGTGGCATGCGCGCAATGTCATCGTCGACGGTGTTTTTTCTCATTTCGCGAACGCTGAGCGTGTGGACAACGACTTCTGTCGCGCCCAGTTGGCCCAATTTCGACGGGCCGTAGCGATGGTTAAAGAGCGGTGGCCTGAGTGTTGTGCGCACCTGTCAAACAGTGTGGCGACGTGGTTCCTCCCGGAGAGCCACTTCGATATGGTGCGCCCGGGGCTCTTACTGTACGGCGTGCCCCCTGGCCAAGGTCTTGCGGTCGGCGACTTTCGTCCGGTGATGTCCGTAACCGCACCGGTATTGCAGGTGAGGGAATTCGAGCCGGGTCGGGCCGTGAGCTACGGCCAAACGTACATCACGCGGCGGCGGACACGGGTGGCGGTTCTCGGTGTCGGTTATGCCGACGGTTACGACCGCAGGCTCTCGAACAATGGTCTTGTGGGCTTGCATGGTAAGGTGGCGCCTGTGATCGGGCGGATCTGCATGGATACGCTGGTGGTCGACATCAGCGACGTCCCTGGCGTGCAACTTGGTGATCGCGCACTGCTGTGGGGCGAGTGCGACGGGTTGCGCCTCGCGGTGGAGGAGGTGGCTGCACGGGCTGGCACAATTAGCTACGAGGTGCTTACCCGCTTGGGGCATCGGGTGCCGCGTTTTCTTGCGGAGCGTGCGACACGGGAGCTCGGCCCAGGATTGCCTTCGGAGCATTGAACGAATTCGGCGAGGGGAACCATGCCAAGGATTGAGCGTGCGCTGATTAGTGTAACCGATAAGACTGGGGTTGTGGAATTTGCGCGGGGACTCGTTTCCCTGGGGATCGAGATTCTCTCGACCGGCGGCACTGCGCGGGAGCTTAAAAATGCTGGAATTCCCGTGAGGGAAGTGAGTGCGTACACGGGCTCACCGGAGATCCTCGATGGCCGGGTAAAAACACTGCACCCTAAAATCCACGGTGGAATTTTGGCACGTCGCGACCTCCCCCGACACTTGGAGGAACTTCGCTCCCTGGGAATCGAACGGATCGACCTTGTGGTCGTGAACTTGTACCCATTCGAGCGGGTGGTGGCGGAACCGAGCTGCACTTGGGAAGAGGCCATCGAGAACATCGACATTGGTGGTCCATCGATGATCCGCTCGGCGGCGAAAAACCACGACGCGGTGACCGTGGTCGTTGATCCCAGTGATTATGCGGTGGTGCTCGAAGAGCTGCGCACTACGGGAGTGGTGTCCAAAGCGACCAATCGCCGCCTGGCGCACAAAGCCTTTGCGCTCACCGCTCGCTACGATGGAGCAATCGCGACGTTCTTAGGAAGTTGGCAAGATGGCGAGCGGCAGCCCTTCTCGTCGACCTTTCACCTGACCTTAACGAAGGCTCAAGACCTGCGTTACGGGGAGAATCCCCACCAACACGCGGCATTGTATGGACAGTTTCTCGACTATGTGGAACAGTTGCACGGCAAGGAGCTGTCGTACAACAACATCGTGGATATCGATTCCGCGTTGGCGCTGATGCTCGAATTTGTGGGCGATTCGCGTGCCTGTGTGGCGATTCTCAAGCACAATACCCCGTGTGGGGTTGGTTTAGGAGACAGCGATGTAGAGGCTTACCGGCGTGCCTTTGCCACAGATCCCGACTCCCCGTTTGGTGGCATCCTGATCAGTAATCGCCCGTGGTCCCTCGCTTTGGCTCGCGAGGTAGACGAAATTTTTACCGAGGTGCTCATCGCGCCCGACTTTACCGCCGAGGCTCTGGAGTTCCTTCGGCAAAAGAAAAACCGACGTCTCATGCGCTGGCGGGTTGCTGCCATGCCTCGCGAGGGCCGCGACGTTCGAGGAGTTTTTGGAGGGGTGTTGGTGCAAGACCGTGACACCGCCATTGAGGATCCTCGCAGGGGGAGAGTTGTCACGTGTCGAGCCCCTACCGACTCAGAATACGCTGCGATGGCGTTCGGCCTCAAGGTGGTCAAACACGTGAAGTCGAACGCGATCGTCTTCTGCAGTCCAGAGGCGACCTTGGCGATCGGCGGGGGAGCCACCTCTCGTGTGGACCCGGTTTACGCAGCCCGTGCCAAGGCTGAGCGAGTCGGCGTGGATTTGCGTGGCTCTGTTCTCGCGAGCGATGCCTTCTTTCCGTTTCCAGACGGGGTCGAGGTCGCTGCGGGGGCTGGGATCACCGCCGTCGTGCAGCCCGGTGGCAGCGTTCGAGATGAAGAGGTCATTGCTGCGGCGGACCGCTTAGGTCTAGCGATGGTGTTTACCGGGGTTCGGCACTTCCGTCATTGATGGCAGTCGAGATTAGATTCGTTCGAGCTGGAGAGTGAAGCAAGCGACCATGCGGGTGTTAGTGGTAGGAGGCGGGGGGCGTGAACATGCGTTGGCGTGGAAGATCCGCCAGTCGCCGTTGGTCGAGCAAGTGTACTGTGCCCCGGGAAATGCGGGCATTGCTCAGGTGGCCGAGCTCGTTCCCATTGCGGCAGATGATGTGGCCGGATTGCTCCGTTTTGCGCGGGAGCGCGGGATTGATCTCACGGTGGTCGGCCCGGAGCTGCCTCTGACCCTAGGGATTGCGGATGAATTCGCAGCGGCTGGGCTACGAGTGTTTGGCCCGACCCGTGACGCTGCGCGGCTGGAGAGCAGCAAGGCGTTCGCGAAGGAATTCATGCGGCGGTGGAATGTGCCGACCGGATACTTCAGCGTGTTTGACTCTCCGGACGAAGCGAAGCGATTTGTTGCCGAAGTGGGTGTGCCCATTGTGGTGAAGGCAGATGGACTTGCTGCTGGCAAGGGCGTGATTGTCTGCCACACGATGAAAGAAGCGGAGCAGGCAATCGATGAGATTTTGGTGGCTCGCTTGTTTGGTGACGCCGGCTCGCGGGTGGTGGTTGAAGAATACCTCGAAGGAGAAGAGGTTTCGTTTATTTTGCTCACGGATGGAGTTTCCGTGTTGCCTTTCCCATCCTCGCAAGACCATAAACGGCTGCTTGATGGGGACCAGGGCCCCAACACTGGCGGAATGGGCGCGTACTCGCCCACCCCAGCATTGACCCCGGAAATGCAAGCACGGGTAATGGCGGACATTGTGTTGCCCACCATCCACGGGCTGAGATCGAGCAAGATCGAGTATTGCGGTGTTTTATACGCAGGTCTGATGCTCACCGAGGGGGGCCCGAAAGTGCTCGAGTTCAACGCCCGATTCGGTGACCCGGAATGCCAGCCCTTAATGATGCGGTTACAGAGCGACCTCGTCGACTTGCTGTCTGCCTGCGTGGAGGGTAGGTTGCATGACGTTGCTCCGCTATGGGACGAGCGTGCTGCGGCTTGTGTGGTTTTGGCGGCGGCTGGTTATCCCGGGGCTGTGGAGAAAGGACGCGTCATTTACGGGTTAGACGAGGCACGTGAGCTCGCCGATGTGATGGTTTTCCACGCGGGCACAGCGCGGCGGCAAGATCACTACGTGACCAACGGTGGACGGGTCCTAGGGGTGACCGCATTGGGTCGCGATGTCGCTGATGCTGTAGATCGCGCCTATGCCGCGGTCAGCAGGATCCACTTCGACGGCATGCAATTTCGTCGGGATATTGGCCGACAGGCGATCAAACGAACCGGGGGTGAGGGACGCTTCGAACATGGCAGGTGATGAAGCGCCCGATGCGTCGCGTCGCGAGGGGTTTCGCAGGGCCCTGGAACTCGCCGTGCAAGCGCTGCGAGGGGGAGGAGCGATCGTTTACCCAACGGAAACAGTTTACGCCTTGGGTGTGCGCGCGTTGGACCCAGAGGCTTTGCAATACCTGGTGGCGCTTAAGGTGCGCGCAGCGAACAAGCCGATTAGTGTTCTCGTGGCCGATCGCGGTATGTTGGATGCGCTTGTTCGCGATGTCCCCCGTGCAGCGGAGCGGCTGATGCAACATTTTTGGCCTGGTCCGTTGACTTTGGCGCTGCCGGCACGGGAACACGTTCCAGAGGTTTTGACGGGCGGCAGCGGAACAATCGGCATCCGTATCTCTCCGCATCCACTGGCTCACGAACTTGTGGCTCGCCTCGGCGAGCCAATCACCACTCCGAGTGCCAATCCCGCCGGGGAGCGGCCACCAACGACTGCTTCGGCAGCACGCGAGTATTTTGGGGAGGGGGTTACTTACTACCTCGATTGGGGGCCTTGTCCGGGGGAACCTGTGTCGACAGTTGTGGTGGTGGAGGCTGATCAAGTTGTGCTTGTCCGCCGCGGTGCGATTGCACCGGAGGCAATTGAGCCGGTCGCTGGAGTCCCAGTGGTTGCTTGAGTCGTACTGAACTGATTTCAGCAGGAGATTCCGTTCAATGGCAACTGTACGCCCCTTTTGCCCCTATCGATACAATCCCGCGCTGTTCCCTGAATTGGCGGCCTTGGTCGCGCCCCCGTACGACGTCATTGGTCCAGAGGAGCAAAAGCTCCTGCACCAACGGCATCCGCTTAATGTCGTACGCCTGATCCTGAGCGCTGCAGACGACCCTTACGAGTCTGCCGCCAAGTTGTGGCAGCAGTGGCGCCAGGAGCATTACATCGTGCAGGAGCCAGAGCCCTGCATCGTGTTTTCCGTGGAGCGGTTTTCGTTGGGGAAGGAGGTCCGGGAACGAACTGGTGTGTATGCGGCGGTGGGTTTGGAGGCTTTCGGTAGCGGAAAGATTCGGCCTCATGAGCGGACGTTTTCGGCGCCGAAGGAGGATCGGTTGCGGTTACTGCGGGCGTGCCGGGCAAACCTGAGCCCGATTTTCGGGGTTTACCCAGACCACGCTGGCCTGCTCGAAAGGTTGCGGGCTTGGTGTGAAAGGCGCAAGCCAGAGATGCGCGTCCTCGACACTCTAGGAACCGAGCACCGACTGTGGTTCATCCGTGAGGCCCGGTGGCATGCTGCCATTCGGAAGGAGCTTGCCGAGGAGGAAATCATCATTGCCGACGGCCATCATCGGTACGAAACCGCCCTTGCTTACTGCGAAGAGGTCGTGCGCCAAGGACAAGATTCGCCTGACGCTGGTCATCGCTTCGTTCTCATGTACCTGACGAGCATGGAGGACCCTGGGTTGGCGGTTTTGCCCACGCACCGTGTGCTTCAGACGGTGGCCAATCCCGCTTCTCTACACCAACGGATCGAGCAGCATTTTGAAGTTCGCCAATATCCGCTTGAGCGCGCTGAGGAGTTCTTCCAAGCGTTGGACCAAGGGGCCGGACGACACTGTTTGGGATTGGGCTGGGGTGGTTCCCGCAACCTAGAGCTAGCGTTTCTTCGCGACGAAGAAGTGCTGCGCCGCTACGCGGGCGACTTGGCTCCTGCCGTCCGCGAGCTCGATGTGACCTTGCTCGATCGGGTGGTGTTGCAGGGGTTCGCGGGCATTGTGCCCGACGAGGAGGCACGCGCCGGAAGGCTTTGGTACACCCATAGCGATCGTGAGGCCGTGGCGGCGTTATCCCAAGGGGCTGCGGCCGTGTTTTTCATGCGCCCACCACGGATGGCCGACATTTTGGCTGTGTGTCGGGCGGGCCAGGTGATGCCGCAAAAGTCGACGTACTTTTACCCCAAGCTGTTGAGCGGCCTGCTCTTTCAAGCAGTGGATGAGCCCTTGCCGCCCGAATCCGCACGAACTCCGGCGCAAATGGCGAGGTAACGTCGAACGGTTTCCGCCATGCCGAATTCGAGAGCGTCGGCGACGAGCGCATGGCCGATGGACACTTCGACGACCTCAGGAATGACGGCGAGAAAAGGCCCCAGATTGAGCAGATTCAAATCATGGCCGGCGTTCAGTTCCAAGCCCTCGCGCAAGGCGGCGTCCGCCGCCCGGCGGTAGCGCGCGAGCTCCTGGTCTGCCTCGCCGGCCGCGAAGGCTCGTGCGTAGGGCTCTGTGTACAGTTCGACTCGCTGTGCCCCTAGAGCCTTGGCCTCCGGCATCACTGCGGGGTCGGGGTCGACGAAGAGGCTGACGCGACAATCAACCTGCTGCAGCGACTCGATGACTCGACCAAGCTCAATCTTTTGCGCCCGCGTCATCGACCCCAACGGCCAGCCGTGATCGCTGGTTGCCGCGGAGACCTCGTCGGGTACTAGCGTAGCTTGTTGGGGTTTCGCGGCTCTGCAGTGTTCAACCAGCCCGTGAAAGGGATTCCCTTCGATGTTGAGCTCGCGATCGGTATAAGTTGCAAGGAGTTCCGCCAGTTCGACGACGTCGCCCCGCCGGATGTGACGCTCGTCAGGCCGGGGATGGATGGTGATGCCATGCGCTCCGGCATCCAGTGCGATGCGCGCCAGACGCGTCACGCTGGGAATCCCGATGTTTCGTGTATTGCGGAGCGTAGCAACCTTGTTGACGTTCACGGAGAGGTAGGTCATTGCCGGAGCCTTATAGCAAACCGGGGCCGCTTATGGGGCGAAGGAATCGTGTTGCCTTCTTCGCTCTTCGCGTCGTCGTTCGGCCTGCAGCCGCTCAAGCTTGACGTCTTCATGGCTTACGAACTGCATGGTTGCCGCAAGAGCCCGGTGGCCGGCCTGGTCGGCAATCAGGCGGTGCATTTCCTGGCAAACGCGGCGGTAAACTGGATGTCCCTGCGGTGACGTGCGGAGCTCGAGGATGTGCATGGCTTCCCGCGCGTTCATATGGAGGTAAAAGCGGATCCGATAGGCAAAGCACAGAGCGTAGGGAGCCACCTCTTCAAGATCGGCGCGCTGCAGCTTGTGATAAAGCGCACGGGACTGTTCGAGTGCTCTCTCCCACGCGTCCTGGGCCCCGGCCTCAATGATGGCGGTCGGAGTGCCGTAACCGTGTTCGGGGCTGAAGGGTTGCCACTCGATCGTCAGCATCCGGTGCCGTTGCAGGTCGCGGAATGCACCGTAATCGGTAAGCACATCGAAGCGGTAGGAGGTTCGCTCGAAGGCCCGTCCTGGCTTATGACGGCGATTGCGCCGCTCGCCCACGTAAGCGCGAAGGACGGCCTCTCGGTCAGCCGCGGTCATGCGCCGGACCATTGCGAGCAGTTGGTCGTCCGGCAGGTTTGTGTGGGGGTACATCGCTGCAGCCACCACTTTCACTTCCCCGTCCGGATCGAATTCTGTTAGCGTCACCTCTGGTCGGGGCTCAGGAGCAATGGAACTGGTAAGCCGACGGGTGACCTCGCGCGTCGCCTCCCGAGTCGCTCGCAAATAGGCGCTCCAGATCTCTCCGCGATCTTTCCGGTCCACGCGGCGGAGAAAGGCGGGAATGACCTTTCGGAGTTCTTGGAGAATCAGCTCTGCGACCTTCCGTGCCTCCCCCAAAGGATGCGAGCGCATCCGTAACAGCAACGCCTCGAAGGCTTGGCCGCTGCCGAAGAGACCGACGTTCGCTTGTGTTGCGGCAGGCAGTAGACCCCGCAGCGTATCGAGGGCCTTGGCTCGAATGCTGCGGCGGTATACCGGCTCTGCCTCGCCCGGCTCCGGCGGAATGACCTGCCGAAAGTGGTCCTCGATTTTCGGGAGCCACTCTCCATACGTGGCAAACAGCATGTCCAAGGTGCGTTCGTACTCGCTGCGCAAAGGATGAGCTTCGAGTTCTGGGGGGATGACGTAGCGCCAACGCCCGTTGACTTGCGTGTCGTACGCAATGTAGCGCGTCGACTGCTCGAGGTAGGCCATTAAGCGGCCCCACTCCAAAACCTTGGTGACGATATTGGACACCCCTTCACAAGCCAGATGGACTCCCCCAAGTTGTGCGACCGAGTCGTCTCCGTACTCGTCGAAGACCCGTTCGTAGAGTCGCTCCGCCCGCTCGACACCCACCTCCCCGATCTCACCGGCCTCTACTTCGTCGAGGAACTCATCCAGAAAGAGTCTTCGCACGGATTTGGGTGACCGCGAGTAGCGAGCGAACAACGCACCTTTGACGACTTCGGGCAGATTTCGCAATGCGAACACCGGCGCGTCGAGATTTGTGAAGTACGGTGCGAGAGCAGCTCTCTCCGAGCTTGTGAAAACGCAATCATTTTGAGAGCTCATCAGATTCCTCCTCTCGAACCGGCCCCACCACCGCGGCCAGGGGCTGGGTTCCGACGCGAAGGCGGTTGCGAAGCAGCGAGGCAGTTCTTCCAGCTCCTACCGCCAGGCAATGGCTTGCACCTCGCAGTATTCGAGCAAACCCCACCTGCTGCCTTCGCGCCCGATGCCGCTTTGTTTAAACCCACCGAACGGAGTGTGAAGCAAATTGACCGCGCCATTGATGTTCAAGGATCCAGTGCGGATTTTCTTGGCCAGCTCGACGGCTGCAGGCACGTCGGCCGAGTAAATTGCGCCACCAAGTCCGTACTCAGAGTCGTTGGCGATACGGATGGCATCGTCCACCTCGTCATAGGGAATCACGGATAGCACCGGACCAAAAATCTCCTCTCGCGCGATCCGCATGTCGTTGCGAACATCCGCGAAGATCGTGGGCTCGACAAAGTAACCGCGGTTGATATGGGCCGGACGTTTTCCTCCGGTTACTAGTTTGGCCCCCTCTCGATGCGCCGAGTCGATGTATTCCTCAATCTGCGCGCGGCGCTCAGCGCGAATGACCGGGCCCATGGTCACGTTCGGGTCTGCTGGATTTCCCATGTGCACCATGGCCTGCAGGAAATTTTGGAGTCGCTCCAGCAGCGACTCTTGCCGGTTGCGGGGTACCAGCACGCGCGTGCACATCGCGCAGCCCTGGCCAGCGTGAAAGAAGGCTGGGGTCAGGGCATACATGGCGTACGCATCGAAGTCGGCGTCGGGAAGAAAAATTGCGGCAGATTTTCCACCCAACTCCAAGTGGACACGTTTGAGCGTCGTCGCCGCAGCGGCCATGATGCGCTTCCCGGTAGCGGCGCTTCCCGTATAGCTCACCTTATCGACCAACGGGCTCTCCACCAGGCGAGCACCAAGTGCTGGACTCTCACCGGTGACGACGTTGAACACGCCGGGCGGGATGTCGCACTGTTCGAACTCCTCGGCGACGACGAGGTCAATCAGCGGTGCGTAAGGAGAGGGCTTGACGACCATGGTGCAGCCGGCGGCAATTGCTGGCCCAATTTTTTGCACCGTAACGTACAAGGGGAAGTTCCACGTTGGAATGAGGCCGCAGACGCCCACTGGTTGGTAGACCGCCATCGCGTGGTTTAGCTGGTTCCCGGCTGGCCCAACACTCGCGACCGGGGGCAGCATTTCCTCAAAAGAAAACTTCTCCGCCCAATCAGCATACTGGGCGAGCAGTGCGAGCGGTGTGTCGACTTGAATCGGGTGGGTAATCCAGGCAGCCCCACCGGTGGTGACCAGCAAGGAGCGGATCTCCTCCTTGCGCTTTGTTAGACGGTCGACCAACGCTCGCAGCACCTTGGCCCGCTCGCGCGGGGTGGTGCGCCGCCAGGGCCCCGAGTCAAAAGCCTCCCGCGCTGCGAGGATGGCCGCATCGATGTCCGCGACATTCGCATTCGGAGCGTGGGCGACGACCTCTTCCGTGGCGGGGTTGAGCACCGGGAACACCCCGTTGCTCGCACTTTGCCAGCGTCCGTTGACGTAAATTCGATCGTAGTTCATGCGCGCCTCCCTCGCTTTGCCACCCGCCGGATTCTGCTCCCATGGCCGCGACGCTGCAAGACACTACCACCCTTGCCGCCTTTCACTCCCGACGGTAGACGAGCGCGCGGGAGTTTTCTCCATGGATCTCCGCTTCAAACCTGAACACGAGGAATTTCGCCGCCGCTTGCGTGTTTGGTTGCAGGAGAACCTGCCACCGGGCTGGAGTTCCGGCGCCATACCCAGCTTTGAACGTTTCGAGGACGAAGTGGCGTTCCTGCGTGAGTGGCAAGCCAAGCTGCATGCTGCGGGCTATGCGGGCATTCTATGGCCCAAGGAGTACGGAGGGGCCGGGCTGGGGGCAGTAGAGCAGATCATCTTCAACGAGGAGATGGCACGGGCTCAAGCCCCGGAGCTCATCAACAAGGTGGGTGTGCACAACGTTGGTCCAACACTCATACGGTACGGCACCGAGGAGCAAAAGCGCCGTTACCTGCCGAAAATTCTCTCTGCGGACGAGATTTGGTGTCAGCTCTTCAGCGAACCTGCAGCCGGCTCCGATCTTGCGAGCCTGCGCACGCGGGCGGAACGCGACGGGGACGGGTATCGCCTCAGCGGGCAGAAGGTCTGGACTAGTTACGCTCAGGTGTCGCGTTGGGCGATTTGCCTTGCACGCACGGATCCCTCGGCACCAAAGTATCAAGGGATCTCGTACTTCATCGTGGACATGCAAGCACCCGGGATTACGGTTCGGCCCCTGCGGCAAATCACGGGTAGTTCTGAGTTCAACGAAGTGTTTCTCGATGCCGTCTATGTGCCGCGAGAGAATTTGATCGGGCCTGAGAATGGCGGTTGGCACATCGCTATGCACACCTTGGCTCACGAACGTGGCACGGGGTACTTGTTCAAAGAGCAGGTAAAGCATCGCATTGCGGTGAATCGGCTGTTGGCGATCCTGCGCGAGCGGCAGCGGCGTGGCCAGCCTGTGCATCCGGTGCTTCGGCAAGCGGTAGCCGACGCCTTCATTCGCGTCGAAATCCTGCGCTTCCACAATTACGACACCATGGCTCGCTTAGAGCGGGGCGAAGTTCCCGGGCCAGAAACCAGCTTGAAGAAGGAATTTTGGAATCGGTTGTCTCAACAGTTGTACGAGACTGCCATGGCGATCCAAGGGCCGTGGGCTCAGCTTTACGGGGACGAGCCCAGAGCAGTGGATGGAGGCCGCTGGCAAAGTTCGTATCTCTACAGCCGGTCGGTAACGATCTCCGGGGGAACCTCGGAGATCCAGCTCAACATTGTGGCGCACCGGATGCTCGGCTTGCCGAAAAGTTGAAGCCATCTTGTGTGGCTCCATGTTCATATTCTGCTCTCCCGAAGGAGTTAGCCCAAGCAGCGGCGGCTCCAGGTCTGGAGGCGGCTTGCTGCAGCGGCGGCATCGGCATAAGGAACAAGCATGGAAGTAGCTCCGGCGCGCCCAGCGGCCACGGTGATTCTCGTTCGCGACGCTCCTCAAGGATGCGAAATTCTCCTAGTGCGGAGAAGTGCTCGGCTGGACTTCCACGGCGGGGCGTGGGTGTTCCCTGGCGGGCGAGTGGATACCGTGGATTACCAGCGAGCGCGGAGCGAGGACCCCTTGGAAGCAGCAAAGCACGCCGCGGTACGGGAAGCCTGGGAAGAGGCAGGTGTGCGGATCCGGCCGACGGATCTTCGAACCTTTTCCCGATGGGTGACGCCGGTCAACGTGCCAAAACGTTTCGACACGTGGTTTTTCCTCGCGCCCGCTTCACCCGAGGCCGTGAGCACGGATGGCGGAGAAATTTCTGACCATCGCTGGCTTGCGCCAACGGCGGCCCTCGAAGCCCACCATCGTGGCGAAATCGAGCTTCCGGCCCCCACGTTCGTGACGATTACGCAGTTGGGCCGTCCCACGAGCGTGGCAGAGCTCCTGGCCTCAGTCGCAGGACGAGCAGTCGAATGTTTTGAGCCGGAGCTGTACTTTGTTGCTGGCGGTGCCTGTACCGTTTATCAAGGGGACGTTGCTTACGGGAACGGCGACTTGGAGCGCGCGGGACCGCGACACCGGCTGTGGATGCTGGATTCCGGATGGCGTTACGAGAGATCGGAGGAAACGGGGTGAACGTATTCCTGAACTTGGTTCGTGTGGCCTTGGCGAGTGCTTGGACGGCCCTTTTGGGCACTCCTGTGCTGCTCATTGTTTGGGCCCGCTACATATGGGGATGGTTGCAGGCAAGCCTCGGCTTTCCCGAGCGGTTCGATCGCGTGGTTGCGCAAAACGCATACCTTGCGTGCTGGGTGGCGCAACGGTTGTGGACGGGCGTCTTGCTCGCCATTGCCGGAATCCGCCTGCGGGTGCGCGAGGCAGTGCCCGTGGATTGGCAGCGAACCCACGTGATTTGCGCCAACCATGCCAGCATTTTCGACATTCTGGCGTTGGTTCGGGTGGTTCCGATCCCGTTTCGCTTCGTCGCCAAACGCGAGTTGGAGAAGTGGCCGATCATTGGTTGGGCATTGCGGCCGTCGGGGCAAATCCTGATTGATCGACAAAACCGTGCCCAAGCAATTCGGGCCATTGCAGAAGCTGCCGCGCGGAAAATCCGCGGGCAGGTGATCTTCTTTGTGGAGGGCACGCGCAGCCGCTCCGGAGAGTTGCTGCCCTTCAAGAAGGGGGCCTTTCATTTCGCGCTCGACCATAGGCTGCCGATTCTGCCAACGGCCATTTGCGGGAGTTATGCCGCGTTGGCGCGGGTGCCGTGGTGGCGGCTCAATCCGGGAAGAACGATCGAGATTCGCTTTGGTTCTGCGATCGAGGTGGACAGCCACCACCATCCAGGCGTTGACGAACTGATGACCGCAACCAGGGCCCAGATCGTTGCCCAGCTTGACGCTGGGGACTGCGGCCCCTCGGCTGTGCAAGGAGCGTTGTGACGCCGCTTCCAGAAGCGAAGCCGTAGTTGTTCGCGGCCACGAGCCTGCTAGGGAAAAGCGCCATGAGTCCGCAAGAAATTGAGCGCCTCATTCGCGCCGCGTTGCCTGATGCGCAGGTCGAAGTGGTGGATGAAGTGGGGGACGGCAATCACTTCCGGGCGACGGTTGTGTGTGCCGACTTTGCCGGAAAGAACCTCGTTCAACGGCATCAGATGGTGTACCGAGCGCTGGGCGACGCCATGCGCGACCGTATCCACGCGTTGGCGATCGGGGCGTACACTCCAGAGGAATTGGAGCAACGGAGGACTCAGGGGCCAGGGTCCGCGAACGGTTAAGTTTACCAACTTGCGTAGGGAGGTATAGAGTATGGCGCGAGACGTGTTTGCCGAAATCGAGCAGGAAATTCGAGAAAATAAGGTGATCATCTACATGAAGGGCAATCCAACGTTCCCGATGTGTGGCTTTTCGGCCGCCGCGGTGGAGTGTCTCAAGCAGTATGGTTACCCCTTCGCACACGTGGATGTTCTCGAGGATCCCGAGAAACGCGAAGCCATCAAGCAGTACTCCGACTGGCCCACGATTCCGCAGATTTATATCGGTGGGCAGTTTATTGGCGGGTGTGACATCATCCGCGAGCTGCACGCCAGCGGGGAGTTACGGGCACTCCTCGAGCAAGCGTTTGCTGATCTGCCCGTGGCTTCTGAAAAGGCTTAGTCGGGTCCGTCCTTTTCGGCTTGCAATTCGCGGTTATTTGAAGCAGGCCAACTCGGGTGCGTTGCACGAGAATCCGCCACTTCTTGCTGCGAGCCCGAGGCTTGAGGGGCAAGCCAATCCGTTTGGGAAGTGCGGCGTTCGTGGTTGTACTGTGCGCGCTCGCTGCTGAGGCGGCGGATGCGGCAACGCCGCGCCCAACCCGCACGCCGACTCCTTCGCGAACGCCCCGGGGCACAGTGGCAGCGACGTTTACGGCAACACCGGCTAGACCGTCGCCAACGGGTGCGGCGCGCGAAACGCAAAGTGCAACCCCCACCGTGAGTAACAAGACGCCGACAGTCGGAGCCACGACGATTCTTGGCTCACCGACGCCGAGTGCCACGCCAACGGTAAATCCCTTCGGGGCCGCCGTTCTGTTTCGCAGTGCCGTCGAGATCGGGAGCGTGGGGGAGAGATTGACGGGAATTGCGGCTGGCAGTGTCGATGTGCGCCGTGGCAACCAATTTTTGGACCTAGTCGTGGCCGATGGGAGCGCAGGCGGCGTGAGGTGGCTGGAAGGCCGGGGCACGGGCGCCTTCTTGGTGCGTGGTTTCTCCGCGGTTATCGCCAACGCAAGTCACGCGGTGCTAGCGGACTTCGATGAAGATGACGTAGTCGACGTGGCCACGATCGATCCGGCAACAAGCACCGTGGCTGTGGCATTGGGACGCGGCGACGGAAGCTTTGCCCCGGAAATTGCGGCCTCGATCGGTGGGGACCTCCGGGCTCTGACCGCCGTAGACCACTTTCTCGCCGTCGCTGATGCAGCCAACAACCAAGTGATTTTGTTGGAGGTAGAGCTCGGCCCAGTTTTGTCCGTCATCGGCTCCCTTCCCGTTGGCAGAGAGCCGGCAGCCGTCGCTGCGGGCGACTTTGACACAAACGGATTGACCGACCTAGCCGTGGGCAACCACGGCTCTGGCGACGTGAGTATCCTCCGGCAAGGCGCTGGGCGTGCATTTTCGCCTTTTGCCACGGTCGCCGTGGGTTCGGGAGTGTCGGCGGTAGGCTGGGGCGACGTGAATGGTGATGGTGCGGCCGACCTCATCGCAGCACGGCAAAACGGTGAGATCGTCGTTTTCCGTAACGACGCTCGGCGCAGCTTTTCCCGATTATTTGCCATGGGGGTCGGGCAAAACCCGGCTGCGGTGTTGGTGCTCGACGACCGCAGCCCGGGGCAGGTGGTCAACGGAGACGGCCGGGCGGACATGGTCATTTTGCACCGAGGTGCGAACGACATTGGCGTGCTTACTGGGCTTGGCGACGGTAGGTTCGAGACATCTTCGCGGCTGGTGGTGGGGGCCGACCCTGTCGGACTTGTAGTAGGAAACTTCGATGAGGACGAGGCCGGTGCTGTCGATCTCGCAACCGCGAACGCTGGGGCGGACACGGTAAGTGTGATTCGTGGTCAAGGCGGCGGATCGTTCGTGGCTGCTTTGTCTTTTGCCACAGGTGTGCAGCCTGTCGCGTTGCAGCTTGCGGACTTCGATCGAGACGGTCTTTTGGATGCACTCGCGCTGAATGGGAGTGATGGCACCTTGTCTCTCCTACGGGGTAATGGAAGAGGAAGCTTCCACCCCCGCAAGGACTTTGCAGCACTCAGTGGGGCGACTGTGCTCGCGGCGGGTGACTTCGATGGCGACGGCTTTGTCGATGCCGCGGTTGCACGCAGAAACGAGAGTAGAATCACAATCCTTCCGAACAGCGTATCCGGGTTCGGACTTCCCCGCATCGTCCCTGTGCAGGGAGGGATCTCCACGTTGGTCGGCAGCGACTTGGACCGTGACGGCCGCGGCGACCTGATCGTCTTGGAGTCGGGGACACAGCGCGCACTGGTGCTTCGGAGCAACGGCGCGTTTACCTTTGAGACCCGTATGTTTGATCTCGGCGGCATCGGAACGACCGCGACCGTGGGGGAAGTGTTTGGCGACGCGAACCCAGACTTTGTCGTTGGTACTAGTGATCCGCCCGGCATCGATGTGTTTGCCGGCATCGGCGGCGCTGAGTTTCAATTGGTAGAGCACATCGATCTGCCCGGGGATCCGGCTTACGTAGCGATCGATGACTTTGTTGGGGACGGAAAGCCGGACATTGCCGTGCTCAGCCCGACGGCACAAAGGCTCGATCTCTTCGCCGGTAACGGGTTGGGACGATGGCAGCTCGTTTCTACCCAGTCGATCTCTTCGGATAGTGGCGGGTTGGCGGCTGCGGATCTCAACGGAAACGGGGCGGCGGACCTGGTCACTGCCGGCCGGCTGGCGAGTCGCGTGACTGTTTGGTCTGGCGACGGCCAGGGAAACTTTTCCCCGATAACGTTTGCGGTCGGGGCCGGACCCACTGACGTACGTGTTGCACATTTGAACGTTGTCTCTGATGCGACCGGTGGATTGGCGGAAGTGGTGTCGCTCAACACCGACGCAGATACGGTAACCGTGCTCCGCAACATCACTCGCGCAACGCTCCCGCCTGCGACGGCGACTCCCACCGTGGGTCCGGGCACTCCACCGCCGCCCGAGCCGCCGACGCCGCTGCCAACACGGACGCGTCGACCCGCGGGATCGTCGAGCAGTTCCGGCGGGTGCGCGATTCCGAGTCCAGCAGGAGGGGCCGACGCAAGCCATGGCTTGCTCCTGCTCTTCCCGCCGTTTTGGCTTTGGGGACGAGCTTGGTTCCGACTGCGCCGCTTGCGCCTTAACAAAGCCGCGCGTACAGTGCATTGAGCTTACGCTTGTTGCGATGGGTGCGGCGACGTGAGCGCTTCGAGAGGAGCAGGAGCAATGACTCAGTTAGAAGCGGCGCGCAAAGGGATCGTGACTCCAGAGATGCAGCGGGTAGCTATCCGCGAAAACGTAACTCCGGAATTTATTCGCCAGGAGGTGGCACGCGGTCGCCTCGTAATCCCGGCGAATAAGCGGCATCTCGCGGGTAGTGCTGGGATGCCGCCCTCACCGGCGAGTGACAAGAGTTGGACTTACCCCACCGAGGCCGTTGGGCATCCGGGGGCACGCGAGGGTGCTCGCTACTGGGTGAACCAGACTGTGGCGCAACGTTGGGCCTGGATTCAGGACCCTAACTACATGCGCGGTGAGCGCGCTCCGAAGCGGCTCGATCCCACCGGCATCGGGCGCATGATTACAACGAAAATTAACGCCAATATCGGCGCTTCGCCGGTTCAAAGCACGTTGGCGCAGGAGGTGGAAAAGCTGCGCTGGGCGCAGAAATACGGGGCGGACACGGTGATGGATTTATCGACCGGGGGTGATCTCCGGGCTTGCCGGCAGGCGATTATCGACAATTCTACGGTCCCCATTGGCACGGTGCCCATTTACAGCATGATTGTGGGGCGCAACATCGAGGAGCTCACCTACGATATCATTCTTCGGGAAATCGAACTGCAGGCCCAGCAAGGGGTCGATTACTTCACCATTCATGCTGGCGTGCTTCGGGAGCATCTGAGCTTGGTGCGCTCGCGGATTACTGGCATTGTCTCACGCGGCGGATCGATCCTGGCGAAGTGGATGCTTTATCACAACCGACAAAACCCACTTTATGAGATGTTCGACGAGATTAGCGCGATCATGCGCGAATATGACGTAACGTATTCGCTCGGTGACGGACTTCGTCCGGGATGCACTGCTGACGCATCGGACCCGGCTCAGCTTGCAGAATTGCACACACTTGGTGAGTTGGTGCACCGGGCGCGCGATGCCGGGGTGCAGGCAATGGTCGAAGGTCCTGGCCATGTTCCCCTTGATCAAATTGCGTTCAATATGCAGTTGCAGCAGCGGATCTGTGATGATGCGCCCTTTTATGTGCTGGGACCGCTGGTGACGGATGTGTTCCCAGGGTACGACCACATCACGAGTGCGATTGGCGCGACAGAAGCGGCTCGTGCAGGGGCGGCGATGCTTTGTTACGTCACGCCGAAAGAACATGTCGGCCTTCCCCGGGAGCGCGACGTCAAGGACGGCTGCATCGCCTACAAAATCGCCGCGCATGCGGGTGACATCGCGCGGGGAATTCCGGGCGTGCGCCAGTGGGATGACGACCTATCCAAGGCGCGTGCGGCCTTGAATTGGCCGAAGCAGTTCGAGCTGGCGTTCGACGGGGAAACAGCGCGTGCCCTCCATGACGAAGACCTCGCTGTGGACACGGAATTTTGCGCCATGTGCGGGCACGACTGGTGCAGTATGCGCATCTCGAAGGAGATCGAGTTGTTTGCCAGTGGGAAAGACCCCGCGTTCCAGCCGGCACGGCGCGCCGCTCGGAGCCCGGGGCTGGGCGCGGAAGCACAGGAGCTGTTGCGCCTGCGCAAGCACGCGCTGCCCGTGGTCCAAGGGAAGCACATTTGCCATAGTGATCACGTGCCCGAGCGCGAACGGGCGGAGGAGATCCAGGCGTCGCTCGCCGCGAGTTCTGAGTAAAACAAAGAAACTCGAATGCGAAAGGAGAAACGTGTGCGGAACGCGTTGGGATTGTTGCTGAGTCTGTCCGTGTTGGCGTGGGCGATTGCCCTTGGGCCCCGCGCGGTGAGTGCCGGAGCGGAGGACTGGAACGACGCGAAGATTCAATGGCGGAGCTACGAAGACGGACTTGCGGAGGCAAAAAACCAAGGTAAGCCGGTGTGCTTGATCTTCTACACAACCTGGTGTCCGCACTGTGCGAACTATTCTCGGGTGTTTCAGGACGATCGGATCGTCGAGCAAGCCAAGAAGTTAGTGATGATCCGTGTAGACGCGGACAAACGGCGTGATTTGAGCGACAAGTATAAACCAGACGGGGCATACATTCCGCGTACGTTTTTCCTCTCTCCCAGCGGCGAGCTCGATCTCGCGATCGAAGCGGGACGTGCCCAATTCAAGTTCTTTTACGACGAGCACGATGCAGGGCATGTTCTGAAAGCGATGCAAGCGGCGTCGGAAAAGTACGCGCGCAAGTAATGGAGCCCGTTTGCTTCGGGGCGAGCATCGGGCAGTCTCGTTCGTCCTTGGGCGCACGATGTGCAGATAATGTGTTGACAAAGCACGTCCATGACGTGCTATGAAGCGGGGCCATCGAGAGGGGTGCCGCGGGAGAGGGCATGGTCGCACGCCGAAACGTGAGGGAACGTAGAGCGGCTCGGAGCAGATTTGCAGGCTCGCCCAGGCCTTGTGTGGCGCGCATCCAGGGAGGGAATCGCGGTGCAGCACGAGAATCGGTGGCTCGTTGCAGTTGTTCAGAGTGTCCTCGTTAGTCTGCTGCTTGTGGGTGGGGTGCAACCCCGTGCCTACGGGCAAGGCATTTCTGGGCTCTCCATCACCGATAATAGCGAGGCCGATCTCTTAGAGAACCCGCCGACCGCGCGGCAGCGACGCCATCAAGTAAGCACCCTAACGAGTTCCGCCACTGGGTTTAGTACGCGTTACGCCGCAGTCGTGGGGACCGATACGGAAACTACAGCACAGAGACAGGTTTCGCTGAACTCGGATTACACGTTGAATTTCACAGTTACCGCGCCGGGGGCGTATCACCTGAATGTTACGACGAGCCGTGTCGGTGCCTTTACGGTCGTGGATGAAGGGGGTGGCGCTGCGCACGCAGATGCCACGTCGATCAATGGGACACAAACTGGAGGTGTTGTCGTCAATGGATCGTTGAGTTTGCCGGACCCGGGTTTTTTGGAGAGTTTCACTGGAAGCGGCAATTTGCCGTTCAACGACAGCAGCACAGCGACGATTCGTGGGTTGAGCAACGGTGTTCCGCAACCTCATTCGATTCGCTTCGTGTGGAGTCAAAGTTGCGGAAGCGATAACGGTGCGGGCGGCGGGGACGAATGTGCGGTGCGTATGGGCATGGCGCTGACGTTTAGCGGCCAGACGGCCGGAACTTACCCGGGTGTGGGCAGCCGGGACATCAATAGCGATGGGCACTTCGTTACCGTGACCTTTACGTCGTTTTGCGGTGACGGTGCTGTCCAGCCGGAAGTGGGCGAGGATTGCGATCAGGGCAGTGCCAATGGTACCTCGGGATCGTGTTGCACGGCAAACTGCACCTTCAAGTCGGTGGGAACGATTTGCCGTACCTCTACGGGTCCGTGTGACCCGGCTGAAACCTGCACGGGCAGCAGCGCCGTTTGCCCGTCTGACGGCCTGGCTGCGCCCGGAACAATCTGCCGCGCGGCGGCGGGTGCCTGCGACGTGGCGGAAACTTGCAGCGGTACGAGCGCCACTTGCCCGGCAGATGCAAAATCAACGGGTGTATGCCGGGCCGCTGCCGGTCCGTGTGATGTGGCGGAAACCTGCGATGGCATAAGCGACCACTGCCCAACTGATGCCTTCCAGCCGGCAACGGTGGTTTGTCGCCCCGCGACTGGAACCTGCGACGTTGCCGAGAACTGCACGGGTACGGCGGCGAATTGCCCCGAGGATAATTTTGCCCCGGATGAAACTCCGTGCAGCGACGGAAACGCCTGTACGACCGGGGACGCGTGCTTCGGCGGCGTCTGCCAAGGCGGTGATCCGCTCGTGTGCGATGCCTGCCAGACTTGCAATCCGGCGTCAGGCTGTGTGGGAGCACCGTGTACGTCGACCCCAACCCCGAGCTATACCCTGACCCCAACGGCGACTCCCACGGGCACGTGGACGCCGCTTCCGTCGCTGACACCAACGGCGACCTCGACGCGGACCCCAACTCCGACGCGGACGCCCACTCGCACCCGAACGGCAACTCCGTCCCCGAGTCCGACGCCGACACCTACCTTGCCGTGTGCATTGCAAGCGCCGGTCAATCCTTGCATTGCTGGTGGTGGTAGCTCGGTGACGGACTGCGGTCTTGAGTGGCGCATTGAGCCGGTACCGGTACTGGACCGTAAAGGCCGGCCGAAGAACAAGGTTGTGTGTTATGAAGGTGATCCGCGGTGCGATACGGATCCCGACCTCAACAACCGTAGCTGCACCATCAGCCCGCGTGTTTGCATCAATAACACCGATCCGCGTTTCCCGGCCTGCTTTGCCACCTTTGGCCTGAGTTCCATCGAGGTCCTCAAGCCGCGTGCCACAAGCATCAAGCCTCTCGATGTGGCAAACCTCAACGCACTAGAGGCGGTGTTTGGTAGCGGCGGATGGGGGCTCTCGGTCATCCGTGCGAAGACTCCAACGCCGGGCTCGACCTACACGACACTGAACCAGTGCAGCGCGCCTGTCCCAATTGTCGTGCCTTTGAAAGTGACCTACTTGAGCGACGGCATCACGGTGAAGAGTGTGCGGCCAGGCCGGTACACGGTGCGGCTACGCGCCCGCGATCCTTTTGGCAAGGCAGAGCCAGACACCGTGAAATTCGAATGCCGCGTCAGTACATGCGGAAATGGGATCCAGGAGCCGTGGGAAACGTGCGATGATGGCAATCGTGCTGACGGGGACGGGTGTAACCGTGGTTGCCAGTTAGAAGCAACGCCTACACCGACGCCGACGAACACCGGGACCCCCACACGCACGGCAACGGATACACCGACGGAGACGCCGACGTTCACAGCGACCCCGACTGAAACTCCAACCGTTACTCCAACTCCGAGCTTTACGCTCCCGCCGGGTGCGCCGACGTACACGCCGACGAATACGCCGACACCTACGAATACGTTCACGCGTACGCCAACACGAACCCGAACACCCACGCGAACCCACACACCGACGGTGACTCAGACCCCAACGAATACCGCCACCCCGACGCCGACGCCGCTCACCCGTGTGTGCACGTTGCGACCGAACGCCACCAATGGTGCCGTGGTGAAGCTGCAAACGACCTCCGGTATCAACCTGAACTTGCTGCTGAGTGGTTACCAAACGTGGCAGTTCTCAGATCTTAATCCCGCCAACGGTGTTCGACTGATCACCATCCCAGCGGCTGGGTCTCACTACAATCCGATTAACTTGTTGGGATTGGCGAAGGTCTGTGTCCGTCCTGGCGGAGATGGTACCGGAATACTCGATTGCGACGGCGGTGAACCGAACTACGATTCCGTCGCTGTGCAGGATCACGACACGTCGCAACCACCCGGGCCGAACGGCGGCTTGCCGCAAGACCCAGAGTGCGACAATGTGTTCGTCAATCCCGGCGGGCTTGTTTCCCAGGCAAAGCCCTCGGATCAGTTCCCGCCAGCGTGCATCTCGCCAATCCAGGTGACACTGAGCGGCACTTACCCGGCAGGTGGAATGACACTGACCGAATCTCTCCTGCTGAGGATTTTGACCGATACCAGCGCTCCATGCCCCGCCGACTCTGATCCATTCGATCCGAATGCTGGAGACCTGTCGCTGACGGGCTTGGTGACCACCGGCGCGGTCAGCGCGACGGTGTATGACGCCGTTAACTCGAGCGGCACGGCGCTGACTCAGACGAACTTGAGCACTTCGGCGACCAACACGCCGTTCGGCTGTACGAACATCCAGAACAACGTGCTGAACACCGGCCGGCTTGGCTTCGCCCTACCGTTCGCAGAAATTGTCCTGCCAGGATTCCCGACCATGGACGCGGTGGGCACGGTGCACTTGGCTTGTCAGTGACGAGGGAACGAGGTCCCCAGGGACAGGTCACTCTGGGGACCTCGCCACGCTCATGGTGCTCAGTTGCAAAGGGGGTGCGCCATGGTGCACCTGTAAGATGTGCTGTTCCGGGTGCGGTTACTGCCGGCACGAGCTCGCGGCTGTGTGGTGCGTGGAGTGCTGCGCCTCGTTGCCCTGAGCGTTGCCGGTTGCACGGGTTCTCGGCAGACGGATATGCCTCCTCTGCCGACACCCACATCTGTGGCGCACCCATCGCCCTGGCTCCGAACCGTATCTCCGATAAAAGTCAGCCTCACTCCGATACCGGCTGCCGTCACACCAACGCAAACTCCGACTGTCATCCGTACGCCGCTACCCTGGGCTACGGTTGTGCCCTCGGTCACTCACAACGCACCGAGTCCTTCGGTGACCTACTCGTCCTCGGCCACACCCTCGCCATCGCTACAGCAGCCTTCTTCGACCCCCTCGCAAACGTTCGGCCCGGCAAGTCCTACTCCGGAGCTCAGGCCGTTGCAGGTTTATGAGGCGTTCGTGGGTTATCCGATCCAGGTCGCTGTCGGGACGAGCGACGCCCCAGGCTGGGCAGTTTCGTACGAGGTTCTCACGGGACCGTTGGGCATCGCTGTCGCACCGAACGGGCCGCAGCCCCGGGTACTGTGGACACCGCAGGCGGCCGAGGTCGGGCCGCAATTTGTCCGAATTCGAGCTGCGGAGCGCTGCCCTCCGTTTCGGTCCGTGCTGACGAACTTAGTCTTTACCGTGCGGGAAGCCACGTCGTGCGAGCTGGTTCGCTGCGAGCCTTTAGTCGGCTGTTCCGCTGCGTTGAAGGAATTAGGCACGCCTTGCTGTGAGGGAAGTGTAGAACCGGTGCGTGTACCGCTGGCTCGTCTCCCGTGCCCTCAAGGGCTTGGGATCTGGGTCGGGCGGAACCTCAACGAAGGCTTCGGGCGGGTGCAGAATTGCGATCAATTTCGAGTGATCAATTTCGGTCAGATTGGCGCAACCGTGCGGCTTAATCTGGCTGTGCGGTGCTTGGATGTGAGCGAGCCGCTCTCGCTGTCGGTGAGTATGCGGACTGCAGAACGGCAATTGTTTCATGCTCCCCGCGTTATCGTGCGGCTGCAGCCTAATGACGATGGAGTTGCGGTTCGGCACGCGCTCGGCTTCCCTGTTCAAGGCCCAGGGCCATTTTTTGAATTCGAGGGTGCCGAGGCAGACCTGTTCGTTCGTGCGGAGGACGCTCAGGGGCAGGCGGTTGAGACTCGGTTGCGGCTGCGGCTGACGTTCGAAGATATTCCCGACATTGCCGATTTGGTGCCTGTGGACCCGCCGTGGCGCTTGTCGGGGGGAGGCGCGGAGAACGCATCGCAGAAATGAAGCATGGACAGCGATTGTGGGTTCTGCGCTGTTTTCGTTCCTGCGGCGGTGTGGTAGGGTGTAGGGAGTGATGTCGGTGGAGAGAGGTGAGGGAATCGTGGCGAACAGAGCACTTCCGCTGTTGTTTCTTCTGGCGGTGATCTTCGGACTGTTGTTCGTTACTGGGGAATGTCGTGCGTGTACCGGAGACTGCGACGGGAACGGCATAGTGACGGTCGACGAGGTATTGCGCGGGGTCAATGCAGCTTTGGAACCATCGGCCAGTGCCCTGGATCGATGCCCTTCGTTCGACCGTAACCTCGATGGCGCGGTCACCATCGATGAAATCTTGCGTTCGGTGGCCATCGCCTTAGCGGCTTGTCCGCCGGCTACGATTCACACCGTGGCTGGCAACGGTACGGCGGGATACGACGGCGATGGCAAGGACCCGCTCTCCACAGCCTTTTACCTGCCGCAGGACGTAACCGTGGGGCCGGATCGGCTGCTGTACCTTGTCGATTGGAACAATCACCGCATCCGGCGCATCCGCAATGGAGTGGTGGAGACGGTTGCTGGGAGCGGTGAGCTGGGTGACGCTGAAGATGGCGACGCTCTTTACGTGCAGTTCAACCATCCCACGAATGTAGCCTTTGACCACCAGGGTCGGATGTTGATTGCGGCTTGGCACAATTCACTCGTCAAGCGGTTGGATTTTAGCACTGGGCGCGTAGAGAATGTTGCTGGCACCGGGGCGCGTGCGTTTGGTGGTGACGGAGGGCCCGCCAACAGTGCGATGCTGGATTTACCGAGCTCGGTGGCGTGTGACAGCAAAGGGAACATCGTCGTATCGGACCAGGCGAACTACCGTATTCGGTTGATCGACCCGGAGGGGATCATTCGCACCATTTGTGGCACATCGACTCCGGGCTACGGCGGTGATGGGGGGCCGGCAATTTTTGCGCAGCTCAGAGCGCCCAAGGGCCAGGCTGCGCCGCCCGCGGGTCGCGTCGCCATCGACGCGTCGGATCAAATTTACATAGCGGACACAGGGAATCACGTGATCCGTTTGATCGACGTTAATGGGATCATCCACACGATCGCCGGTACGGGAGAGCCGGGGTATTCGGGCGACGGAGGACCGGCCACTCAAGCCCAGCTCAATACTCCAAGCGATGTGGCCGTAGGTCGCGACGGGTCCGTCTACATCGCGGACACGATGAATTCCGTGATCCGGCGAATCAGGCCGGACGGCATCATTGAAACCGTGGCCGGTAGTGGCGTGCAGGGTTTTGCCGGGGATGGCGGGCCAGCAGCGAATGCGCAGCTGGATCGTCCGTACGGCGTCGAGGTGGCTTCCAATGGGCATGTGTTCGTGGCGGACACCCACAATCACAGATTCCGCGTGATCGGCGACGTGGCGGACGCATTGGCGCCGCCACCGACTCCCACGCCCACGCCGGTCATCTTGCCGTGCTCAAACGACGTTGGCTCGATTTGCACTTACGCTGGGAATGGCGGAATGGGCCTTTCCCCCGACGGCACGCACCGGTTAGCAGCGACGCTGTACTGGCCCTTCGACATCGCGTTCCTGCCTAACGGCCGCAAGGTATTTCTCGATTGGAACAATCATTTGGTGCGTGAGATTTTGCCCGACGACACCGTCCGAACCGTGGTTGGTTCAGATTTCGTTGGGGACGGCCCAGATGACCTCAGCGATCTCACCGCCGAAGGCGCTGATCCGCGGACGGTGGCCTTGAATCACCCGACGGATGTGGAGATGTTCCCTAACGGCGATTTGCTCTTCCACGCTTGGCATAACCACAAGCTGCGCGTGGTGGATCATGTTACAGGGCGCGTTCGGGTCCTTTCCGGCCGTGATGCAGGATTCGCTGGAGATGGCGGGCCGGCGAAAGACGCTCGTTTGAACCAACCGCCCCACGGAGTGTTCGACTCACAAGGAAACTACTTCTTTATCGACCAGCGGAACCAGAGGATTCGAGTAATTTACCGCTTCAGGGACGAGCGCGAGAACGGAATCATCGACACGGTGCTCGGCAATGGGACGAGCGGTTTCGCTGATGGACTTCTCAGCGAGGCGTTGGTGAGCTTCCCAACTGGGCCTAACCCGGAACCTTCAGGTGGCATCACGATTGACCAATTCGGGTCGCTCTATTTTGCCGACACCCTAAACCACCGGATCCGCCGCATCCAATTTTGCAGCAGTGACTTTAAGTGCGGCGTCGTGACAACCATCGCGGGTACGGGTGTCCCTGGCTATAGCGGTGATGGTGGCATCGCGACTGCCGCGCAACTGAATTACCCGCAGGATATCGAGATTGGCCCCGACGGGAACTTGTATGTGGCGGACACGAACAACCACGTCGTCCGCATGATCGACCTCGCGACCGGAGTTATACAAACCGTGGCTGGCAATGGCACCCGGGGGTACAGCGGTGATGGTGGCCCCGCCTTGGCTGCACAGTTCAATCGGCCCTTCGGTATTGCATTCGACGAAAACGGTGACCTGTACGTGAGCGATACGTTCAACGGGCGGATCCGCAAAATCAAGCGCTGATGTTCATGGGGCGCCAGAAGCTGAAGGTGCGTGGCACTCGGGCTCAACTGTCCCGGGTGCCGCTGGCTGTTTTGTTCGTTGTAGCCATTGTCTTCGTGGCCCGGGGCAGTTGGGCCTGTGTGGGGGATTGCAACCGCGATGGCAGTGTGACGATCGAAGAAATCCTCACGGGCGTGAACATTGCTCTCGGAGCGGCCGACCCTGCGCGCTGCGCTTCGATGGATCGTGATGGTGATGCCACGGTTACTGTGGATGAGATCATCGGCGCGGTGAACAACGCGTTGTCGGGTTGCCCGCTCGAGAGCATCATCCCCCCGAACTACGCGCAAACGTTTATCGAGGTTCGGGACTGCCGGCTCAGCACAGAGCACGAGGGCTACTATATCCGCGTGCTCACCGATGCAGCTGGGGCGCAACTGTACCGCGAGAATGCACCTTCGTTGCCGGTCGGCACTGTTGTGGTGAAGGAAGAGTACAACCGGCCCGATTGCCGTGCCGACTCGCTCGTGCGTTGGAGCGCGATGCGCAAGGAGCTGGACGGCTTCGAACCCACAGGGAGCAACTGGCATTGGCAACGCGTTTTGCGCGATGGCACGATCGTGGCGGACGGCAAAGAGACCTGCATCGGATGCCACGTTCGACCTGCATGTTCAACGCGGGATTTCATGTGCACGGAGGCTGGCCCTCCGAAAGGCACGATGTCGTTTGTCATCCGTAGTCTCCCAGCGGCGTTGACCTCAATTACCGGAAGTTCGGTGGAAGATGTTTATGTCGTCGGTGCTGATCCTCCGAACGACTCCTTTGGGCCGTACGTCTTGCATTATGATGGGCAGCGATGGCGCCGACTGAACACGGGGGCGCAGGGAGACTTGTGGTGGATTAGTGTCGAGCCGATTGACGGCGCTTACTATCTCGTTGGTGAAGGGGGCCTAGTCCTGCGGTACGACTTGAATGCAAAGCAGTTTACGCGGCTGGTGACGCCAGCGAGCGCGACGCTCTTTGGTGTTTGGGGCACGAGTGCGGCGAACATCTTCGTTGTGGGCGGGGATCCCAACGACGAAACCGGTGGTGGGGTTCTGTGGCACTTTGACGGTGTCGTGTGGTCGGCTGTCGACCTTTCTGGAGTGCTGCCGACCGGTGTTCCCACGCTCTACAAAGTGTGGGGCCGAAGTGCAGACGATGTGTACGCTGTGGGGCAGAGCGGTACGGTTCTGCACTTCGATGGGGAGCAGTGGACTCGGGTGCAGGCCAATTCCCGGAGACCGCTGTTCACGGTGCACGGGAACGGGAATCTAGTTGTCGCTTCGGGCGGCTTTGCCGAGGGGGTACTGCTCGAGTTCGAAGGGCAGATGTTTGTTGACCGCGCAATGCCGGGGACACCGCAAATGAACGGGGTCTTTGTGCGCGGCTCGCTAGCAGCAGCGGTTGGGGTTGGTGCCTCTCTCTCCTTGCGATCGCCAACGGGTTGGGACATCGTCGACACGAAGCTTAACACATCGCGAGATTTCCATGCTGTTTGGATCGATCCTGAGGGTGGCCTTTGGGCAGTTGGCGGGGATCTCAGCGTCGCTTTGAGCGCTGGCATGGTGGCCTACAGTGGCTCACGAACGATTGGGTCGGACGTGCTGGACATCTCACCGTGTCCTGCCCCGGAAGATCCGCCGCCACCCGATGCCACCGTCAGCTTTTCCCAGGACATTCTTCCGATTTTGCAAAATCGAGGGTGTCAGAGCCCAGCGTGCCATGGCGGGCCGTTCCCGTCGTCTGGTTATGACTTGCGGACTTACGCGGGCATGTTCGGGCCGGGTGTGTGGGCGCGCTCGCTAAACGGATGTGAAATCGTGCCGGGTAACCCCGATGCGAGTCTCCTGCTCGAGAAGCTGGGCCCGACTCCGCGCTTTGGGCAGCGCATGCCTCTCGGGCGCGAGCCGCTGTCAGCCGACGAGATGGAGATTCTGCGCCGCTGGATTCTCGAGGGGGCGCGGAGCGACTTCACGCCGCCGGCCGAGCCCTCCCCGACACCGAGTTCATCTCCCTCGCCAACGCCGAGCCCAGGGATGACGGAGAATTGCGACACCGCCGGAGTCATTTGTACCACGATGGGCACGGGTAAGGCGTTGTTCGACGGCGATGGGAAGCCGGCCCTCGAAACGTCGCTCTATTTCCCCTGGAGTGTTGCGTTTGACGCGCAGGGAAGGCCGCTGGTGGTCGACGCGAACAACTTGCGCCTTCGCCGGCTCGAAGCAGATGGAACGGTCACGACCGTAATGGGCACGGGAATCGAGGCGTTTCCTGTGGATGGCACGCCGGCGGTCGAAACGCCACTTCACCACGCTAGCGAGGTGCAGCTGGACAACGAAGGTCGGTGGCTCATTGCGGGAAACCACGTACCGGCCGTTTTCCGCGTTAATCAAGACGGGCGCGTATATCGCGTCGCTGGTCAGGAGGAGGTCGGGAACGATGGCGATGGCCAAGCTGCTTTGAGCGCCAAGTTGACCACGCCCTTTGGTGTTTGCCCTTCACAGCGCGGGGGATTTTACATCGCGGACATCGACGCACATGTCATTCGATATGTGGACGCAGCAGGTGTGATCCACACGGTGGCCGGCAGTGGTGTGGCCGGGTACGCGGGAGACGGAGGCCCTGCTACGCAAGCGCGGCTGAACGGCCCTGCGCGGGTGCGCGAGGACCGGGAAGGGAATCTGTACTTCGTGGAAGTCCGGAATCACGTCGTTCGTCGCGTCGACAGGAATGGGACGATTTCAACTGTGGCTGGGTTGGGTGCCCGCGGATACAGTGGGGACGGCGGCCCGGCGCTGCAGGCACGCCTCGACAGTCCTTATGACCTCCTCGTGTTGCCTGACGGCGGGTTACTGATCGTGGACACGGGAAACAGTGCGATTCGCTGGATCGATCAGAGTGGTACTATTCGCACTGTGGTAGGGGGGCGGTCGGTTGGCTTCGGGGGCGATGGTCGCGACGCGCGTAGCGCTTCCTTGAGCCGACCGGTGGGTGCGGGATTGGCGCCAGATGGTTCCTTGTGGATCGCCGATACCTTCAACAACCGAGTGCGCCGAGTGGCAGACTTTGTGACGTGGATTCACTCATGGTGACAGCGACCCCCCACTCTGGGCGGTGTCGCAATGGATGGCGTCCTGCACGTACGCAGCTCCGGCCACACATTCCGTGAGCCGTGCAGCCCGGTTCAGGAGTTCGCTCGTCGTGGTCCCGTAGATGGCGGTGACGGATTCGTCCGTGCAGTGACGACGAATCACGTTTGCAAGCTTCTGTTGCTGGAGAGAAATCCGAGCCCGCGCTCGAGTGATCAGTGTGCGCCCTTTGGCTCCCCCGCCCTTGAGTGCCACGCGGTTGAATAACTCCTCCCAGATCATTGTGCCACTGCGCAATAGTCGTACCACGGCACCACTCACAGACCGTGTGCAGTCGCCAGTGGGTGAGGGCTCGTCGGTCGGCTCGAAAACGAAGCTGAGGTCCCGATTCACCGTTGTGCACATGTTGGCGATATCGGATTGGGCTTCGATGGTGCCGAGAAATCCGAGCTGCACCGCGGCACGGTCCGAGCAGAACCTGTCGATGAGGTTCAGGGCGACCCGCAAAATCGCCTCGCGCTGGCTTTCAAGATCGGTGGCCGAACAGGAGGTGTCCTGTCCGATCGTGCAGCGGAAGCGTGCTTGCGCTGAGCGGGCTGCGCACAGTGCTGCCGCTCGGCCAATGGCTTTTTGGCACGGAATCGCGAAGCGAGGGAAATTACCCCAAAAAAGAAACGGGAGCCGCCCACCGTGAGCATGGGCGACGGAGCGAGGGAGTTGAGCGAGGATCACGAGCACGACTAAGAGGCGCAGCAGCGCGGTCACGCGATCTCGTGTAAGTCTGGGCAGCGGTAAACTCAACACATGTGCGCGTGACAGATGGCAGCACAGGGTTTCAAGTGGGTGCAGGATGGGAGGTATTTGTTGAGCGTGAATGGTAATCGAATTTCTCGTTCCGTCTTCGTCTCGGCTCTCCTCGCCCCCTGGCGCATTTTGCGAGAGGGCAGGCGCCGCCTCACAGCCTACGAGTGGCGGGTGGTGGCGGTTTTGGGAACAGCAAACTTTGTCGACAGTTACGACATTGCCATCCTGGGATTGGCGCTTCCACAGATTCAGGAGGGTTTGGGAATCGCTGAAGACGAAGTCGGGGGCGTGACCGCAGCGATTCGCCTGGGAGTGCTGCCGGCGTTGCTCTTCACCTGGCTGGCCGACGCATTTGGTCGCCGCCGCCTCTTGCTGTTGACGATTTTAGGTTTCACCTTGGCTACCTTTATCACCGCGTTTGCGGCGAATGCGACTCAATTTACCGGTTTCCAGTTCGTTGCCCGAATGTTCATCGTCGCGGAAGGAATGCTGGCGGTTGTGGTGATCGCGGAGGAGGTGCGCGCGCGGTACCGAGGGTGGGGTATTGGTGTTCTGTCGGCTTTCGGTGCCTTCGGCCATGGTCTCGCTTCGGTGGTCTTCGCGTTGGTCGAGGTCCTCCCTTACGGATGGCGGGCGCTGTATGCGTTAGGAGCCCTGCCCCTCTTGTTACTGGCGTGGTTCCGCCGCTCCCTCCGTGAAACGCGACGCTTTTTGACACACCGGGAACAGGTGCGCGCGGAAAGTGCGTGGCGGCAAGGATTCCTACCGGTCAAACATCTCGTGCGCATGTATCCCGGACGGCTTGTGGCGCTTTGCGCGGCATTGTTGCCCGTGGCTTTCACATTGGATGCAGCGCTGATTTTCGTTTCGAAAACGCTGCAGGAGACACACGGGTATGCGCCCGCTCAAGTGACCTTGCTTTTCCTCACTGTGGGGATCGCGGCACCGGTCGGCAATTTAGTTGCCGGATGGTTAGGAGATCGGTTCGGACGCAAACGGATCCTCCTCGTGGCCCTGCTCAGCAATGTGGTGGGCCTGCTGAGCTTTTACAACCTCAGTGGACCGTGGGTCCCTCTAGCCTTTGGCGTCATGCTGTTGTCCCTGCAGATCGTCTCGCCGCTTTTTGCAGCGTTGGGCGCCGAGTTGTTCCCCACCTCGTACCGCTCAACCGCCTCAGGCGTGAGACAAGTCGTTACGACGATCGGAGGAGCTATTGGCCTTTGGGTAGAGGGCTACTTGTACAGCTACTTTGGCTCCCACACGGCGGCGATCAGTACCTTGGTTTTGGCGCTTCCGATCGCGCCGGTGATCGTGTGGCTGTACTTACCGGAAACGGCAAATCGCGAGCTCGAGGACGTGTCGCCCGAACGTTGAGGAGCGCCTCGCCTTGTTGGGTACGGCGCTCAAACACGAAAACACGAACGCCGCTCTGCGCTTACTTCGCGCGGGAGACGTATTCTCCGGTCTCGGTATCTACGCGGATGACGTCTCCCACCGAGATAAAGCCGGGCACTTGGACGGTTGCCCCTGTTTCCACCACGGCTGGTTTCAGGACGTTCGTCACCGTGGCTCCTTTGAGGGCGGGCTCGGTTTCCGTGACACGGAGGTCCACGGTTTTCGGCAGGGTCACTCCGATCGGCTGGCCCTCATAGAACTCGACCTGGACCCGCAAATTCGGCGTAATGAACTGCACCGCATCGCCCAGCGCCTCGGCGTCCAGCGCTATTTGCTCAAAGGTTTCCGTGTTCATGAAATGATAGAGACCGTCGGACTCGTACAGGAATTCCATCTCGTGCTGCTCTAACGTGACACGTTCGACCCGGTCCTCCGATCGGAAGCGGTTTTCGATCTGAACGCCGGAGCGCAGGTTCCTCATCCGAGTCTGCACCATGCCACGCCAGTTCCCAGGGGTAACGTGTACCACATTAGAGACCCGGTACAGGTCGTTTTGGTGTTTGATGATCATTCCGGCTCGTAGTTGGGTTGCTGGGATCAAAGGCATACGAAAAAGCTCCGCGATCAAAAAAAGTTGCCGGCTCAGATGAACCGGCTGGATCTGGTCGCTAGCATGGAGTGAACGCCGTCGCAACCAACAAGACGGGTAGGCAACCTGCGATCCAAAGGAGGAGCGACGAGGGAGCGATGGAGTACTTTGTCGATGTGAAGAAAGCAGCTGCGTTCCTTCCAGATAAGATGTGCAAAACCAATTTGTTCGACAGCCCGCGGATGTTTTGCGACGTCTACGGTTTTGAGCCTGGGCAGTCCCAGAAGATGCACGTGCATGACGGCTCGGACAAGGTTTACTACGTCGTCGAGGGGTCTGGGGTATTTCAGGTGGGAGAGGAGGAGCGCTTGGTCGCAAGAGGAAGCGCCGTATTTGCGCCCGCCGGAGCTGGGCACGCGGTGCGGAACGCCGGTGACGGGCGCTTGGTTGTTCTGGTATTCATGGCCCCAAAACCATAGGAAAGCTGACAGTAGGCGGGTCCACCGCTTGATTCTCTTTCGGCATTTGGGAAATGTTGACTTGTAAGGGCGACGATTAGGCTCCGAATTCGGCTTAAAAAAGGAGAAGCTTGAGATGAGTTCGAGAGACCAACTTCGGGTGCAAGCTTTAGAGGCGCATGCTTCTCGGATTGAGCGGTATCAACGTGGCGAGCTGAGCGACGACGAGTTCCGGCCAATCCGGCTCAGTTACGGGTTGTACTATCAGCTCGATCACACGAGCCACATGCAACGAATCAAGTTGCCCGCGGGTGTGCTCAGTGTGCAGCAAGCGGAAGCAATTGCGGATATCGCCGAAGATTACGCTCGCGGAGTCATGCATGTGACCACGCGGCAAGACATTCAGCTTCACTGGGTTGCCCTGGAACACGTCATGCCCATGTACCGCCGATTGCACGAAGTTGGCATCAGTACGCGCGGGGCCTGCTCAGACAGCGTCCGGAACATCACAGGGTGCTTCCACTCGGGTCTGCTGAAGGATGAGCCTTTTGACGTGATTCCGTACGTTTTTGCTCTCAACGAGTATTTTTTGTTCCACCCATTGAACATAACCCTGCCCCGGAAGTTCAAGATTTCCTTCTCCAGTTGCGCCTATGACTGTGTGCAAGGCCCTGTGAACGACATTGCCTTTTACCCTCGCCTGCAGGACGGCAAGCGTGGTTTTTCGGTACTTGCCGGTGGTGGCCTCGGGGCACAGCCTTTTCTCGCCAAGCGGGTTGCCGAATTCATCCCGGCGGAAGACATGCTGGCGATCGCCGAGGCGATCGTGCGTGTGCAACACCGGCTGGGGGAGCGCAAGAACCGAAAGAAAGCGCGGATGAAGTACGTCGTGCAGCGGCTTGGCGTGGAAAACTTCCGCCGCGAAATTGAAGGGACTTATGCTCAGGTCCAGCGTGAATGTGGCGAGCAACTCCGTGCTGAATTGGCGGAGTTGTTGGCTCTGTACCCGGAGCATCGGCCCCGTCACCGCCCGGCAGAGTTACCGGTGCCTGCAAACGGTGAATTTGCTCGCTGGATGCGCACCAACGTGTTCGCGCAGAAGCAGTCGGGTTATTTCGGTCTCACCGTCCAGCTTCCCCTGGGAGACTTGACAAGCGAGCAAATGAGGAAGCTCGCAACTTTGGCGAGAGAGCATGGGGCGGGAGAGTTGCGGGCCTCCAATGACCAGAACCTGTTTCTCCCCTGGATCCCGGGAGATCGAGTAGAGGAAGTATGGCGTGCTTTGGTTGACATGGACCTCGGCGCTCCCGATGCGCTCCACATTACGGACGTGGTCTCGTGCCCGGGTGCCGATTACTGCAGCCTGGCCGTTAGCCGCTCGATGGGCATGGCAGAAGTTCTTCGCCAGGAGTTGGCGAAGGCTGGTTCGCTGATCGAGGAACTGGGCGTCTTTCGGATCCGCATCAGCGGTTGCCCCAATGCCTGTGGCCAACATCATGTAGGGGACATAGGCTTGACCGGTATGTCTTTGCAGGAAGCTGACGGCATGCACCGACCGTACTATTCCCTTTTGGTCGGAGCGCGGCTCGGAGAAGAGGGCGCCGCGGTGGGAAAACGCGTGTCCGGCCGATTCCCTGCGCCAGAGGTACCCAATGTGGTACGGGCTATCGCCGAGCTTTACCGCCGAGAGAAACAACCCAGCGAGGCCTTTGCGGACTTCGTTGTGCGCGTAGGTATTGAGAGGATTAACGAAGCCGCGCGTTCGGCCGCGCCGGATGTACGCTGACGATGGTGGACGAAGAACAGCGCGAGTCTTCAGCTCTGCGGGGGAAGTTCTACCGCGGGCGTATTGTTAAATTGCGCCCTGGTTACCGTGCAGGGGTGGTTGAGGCTGTAGCGAGCGGCCGACGCATACCCTTTGAGTGGCCGCTCGTTCGGGTGATCGGAGCGGAAAAATTTGAAGACCTGGAGCTCGGGATGGAAGTCGGTTTCGACATGGGTTGGACTTCAAAAGGACTTCGAGTCTCCGTGATCAAGGTCTTTCGTGACTCAGAGCACGACGGGACCCCGGAGGAGCCCTTCTTCGAAGGGGACGACAGGAAAAGAACGGACAACCCACCTAGGAGGCTTGGTTAGCCGCGGTGCAAGCGCGGGGCCCTGCCCTTAGTGCGCGGTGGCGCTTATGCTCGCACTGCCAGCAGGCACTTGTGTGTGACGTCCGGCGAGCCTGCGGGCATGAAGGAACCCGGCGAGGGCCGACAGTGCGCCGATCGCACAGAGAATGCGTCCGCCCGATTCGACGACACGGTAAAATTGTAACTTCTGCTCTAAAGCACTCATGCGACCCGCGGACACTCGGAACGGCTTCAACAAGGACAGGTTGGTGCGGGCAGTGAGCTGCTCGAAACCCTCTGGCGGCGTGATCAGCACTTGGCTTTCCGCAGTGCGCAGCAAGCGCCGGTGGTCGGCAACCTTGTTCTGGCCAATCACCCAGTTGCCGGCGCCCAAGAGCAGGAGGGCAACACCTACCCAAAACGTGGTACTGCGCAGCAAAAACACGTGCAGCGCCTAGCAGCGCAGCGTCGGCCGTCGCAAGCGGGCGGCCAGATCGGTATGCCGGCCTGTTTCGTTGCCCGAAGGGTGCCAGTAGAGTACAAAAGTCCATCAACCAATGAATGTCGACAAGCTCGTTGACCAAATGCTTAGCGGGGACCGCCGGGCGCTCGCACGCTTGATGACCTTGGTCGAGAATGGTCACCCGGCGACGAATGAAATTTTAAGTCGTATCCAGGGGCGCTGCGGTCAGGCTCACGTGGTTGGCTTCACGGGGCCCCCAGGAGCCGGAAAATCCACGCTTGTGGATCGCTTTACCGGGGTGCTGCGAAGACACGGGTATTCCGTGGGCATCGTTGCCGTCGACCCTTCGAGCCCCTTTTCTGGAGGTGCTGTGCTCGGTGATCGGATCCGGATGCAGGCCCACTACTTGGACGAATCTGTTTTCATTCGCAGCATGAGTACGCGCGGAAGCCACGGCGGGTTGGCCAGCACAACCCGACAGATTGTTGAGCTCCTCGATGCTTTCGGAAAGAATTTCATTTTGATCGAAACTGTTGGGGTAGGGCAGACTGAGCTCGATGTGATGCGGATTGCCGATACGACAGTGGTGGTTCTCGTGCCGGAGGCGGGGGACACGATCCAGACGATGAAGGCGGGGTTGTTGGAAATTGCCGACATCTTCGTGGTGAACAAGGCAGACCGCGAAGGGGCGCAGCGCATCAAGACAGAGTTGGAAGCGATGCTCCAACTGCGTCCAACGAACGGTTGGGCCGTGCCCGTGTTGCTCACGCGGGCCGTAACTGGGGAAGGGGTCGACGAGCTTTTTCAGAAAGTGGCCGAGCACTGCGCATGGCGGGAACACTCTGGAGTAAAGGCTCGCTCGAATGCAGCCCTGCGGCAGGAGGAGTTCTTGAGGGCTCTTCGGGAGGAGATTGGCCGTCGTCTTGCCGCCGCCGCTGAGCGCGGCGTGTTTACGGAGGTGTTCGACGCTCTTCGCGAAGGGACATTGGATCCTTACCGAGCAGCCCTAGAAGTTGTTCAAAAGCGAAATGTCCTGGTTGAAGCACTTGGCGGGTAAAGCGACGAAAGCAAATGGCGCAGGGCCGGGTTTTCGTAATTGGTGACATTCACGGGTGCCCGGACGAGTTGGACGTTCTGCTCGGTGCGCTCGCCCCGCGTGACGAAGATACAGTCGTGTGCTTGGGGGACTACATCGACCGCGGTCCGGATCCGAAAGGGGTCGTGGAGCGGCTCTTACTGCTTGAGCAGTCTGGTTGCCGCTGCGTGTTCCTCAAGGGCAATCATGAGGACATGTTCTTGGACTTCATGGGCCAACAGGGACACTTCGGAGATGCGTTCCTCTACAACGGGGGCGAAACGACGCTCGAGAGCTACGGACTCGCGGGGCTCCGGGGCGAGAGACTTTGGGCAGCCCTCCCGGAAGAGCACCGTGCGTTCTTTAGGAAGCTTGTGCTCAAGTTCCAGTGGGGTACCTTCCTCTTTGTCCATGCCGGGCTTGACCCGCGGCGACCCTTAGAGTCGCAAGACGAGGAAGATTTGCTCTGGATCCGTCACGAATGGATCCAGGCTCGCCACTCCTTCGGAGTGACGGTGGTCTTTGGCCACACGCCAATGCGACGGCCGTTTCTGCATTGGCCATATAAAATCGGTATAGACACGGGGCTCGTTTACGGGAATGCCCTGACGTGCCTCACGATTCCGGACCTGTCCTTCATCCAAGTTCGCCGTGAGCAGCGGTGCGTAACGGCCTGGGAGCCCCCACGTGATTGGCTGAACGGTAGTTGAGCTGCCCTCTGCCCCGCAGTCGGCTGGGATAGCACCTGCGGTCGAGTTTGCTCAGCCAATCGCCGCTTTCAGGTCAGAATTGGCAACTGGGTCCGAGGCCACGGTAAATCTCCTTGCGCTGGTGCGCCGCCGCCGTTTGAGCAGCACGATTTGTCCCCCGTGTTTCCTTTGCCGCAGCCAGCTTTCCTCCACCCGCGCCGCGTAACGACGAACTGGCATGGGCAGCAGGGCATCGGGTTGCCGGAAAACGCATCGGCGAACGTAGTCCGCATCTAATCCCAACGCTTCGCAGATGACTTGGAAGGCAAACGGGCGGTCCCGCTCAGCCGATTGAAACCAGGCATACTCCCGAAGCAACTGCCGCCGCTTTAGAAGCGAAAGCTGCCCCGCGCGCGCTTCTTCGGCCTGTAACGACCTGGTCAGGCGCACCGCATCGACAAGAACAGCAAGCATTAGGCGCCGCTCCCCGTCGCTGGGTAGAGCATCGAGAAAGTCCAAACCGATCCCCCTTCGCCTCGGCATATCTCCCTCCGCAAGGAGTAGTATGAAGTGAGAAGGCAGTCGGAGAAATTGGGGAAAGTAGGGATTTTGTTGACCGAAATTGGTGACCGGTGCTCAGTGCTTGAAGGCCTGTTTCAGTGACTGCCAACCGGCCCACAGCCAACTTGCCCAGGGGCGGTCGACAATCTCCTTCCGTCGCGAACGCGAGGCTTGCCCTCTTTGCCTTGAAGAGTTTTGCCACAGGGACGAGGAAGCCTGGTGCGACCGTGAGCGTTCCCAAGAGGCGACCACACTGTGTGACTCTCGGACCATATGAGAGATGGCCGGGAGGAGGGACTCATCGATCGAATTTTTGGAGAGGAATACATTCGCTCCGGATAGCAATGCGCGCTGTGCATACGCGGCATCGTCGCAAAGTGACAGGATAATCAAAACCGGCTTGGGACAGGTGCTTCGGATGGCCCTCGCCGCGTGCACCCCGCCGAGGCATGGTAAGGCAGAATCCAAGATGACAACGTCCGGGCAGAGGCGCTCTGCTTCCGCAACCGCGGTCGGCCCATCGGACACTTCAGCGACCACCTCGAAGGTTGCCGCTGATTCCAGCAGCCGCCGGATCTGCTTACGCATTAGGAGATGGTCATCTGCGAGGAGGACGCGAATCGGTCGACTGAGTGGGGACGGACGTGACATTGTTTCTCTCAAAAGTGTTTTTCACCGATTGGCACGAAGCAAGAGGCAGATTCTCCTCGACAGGCGCGAGGTTTTCCGCTGAGTACAGCTCCGGCCTCGCTGAAGCTCCGTAAATCAACCCAGACCGATTACTGAACCAGCCCCTTGCGAATCGCAAAGCGAACAACCGCTGCCGTGTTGTGCAAATCGAGCTTCTCCATGATGTGCTTGCGGTGGCTCTCGACGGTGCTGACGCTTAGATGCAAGAGCTGCGCAATTTCCTTGCTGCTCTTTCCCTCGGCCACGAGTTGGAGGACTTCTCGCTCTCGATCAGACAGCAGCGAAAGCTCGTCGTCTATTTCGTCCCCTGGTGCGGCTAGAAAGCCGTCTAAAACGACTTTGGAGACCGTCGGGCTAAAATAGGAACCGCCACCATAGACAGCGAGCACCGCTTTCAAGAGGTCCTGGTCTTCGTCATCCTTGAGTAGGTAGGCCTTCGCCCCGGCTTGCAAAGCGCGGCGAACGTAGGCTGGGTCCCCGTACATCGACAAAATCAGCACGGCTGTGGCCGGCGAGGCACTCCGTAACTGGTGAGTGAGCTCGATTCCATTGAGACCAGGAAGCCCAACGTCGACCACTGCGACATCCGGTTTGATACGCTGGGCTAAAGTCAGGGCATCTCTGCCATTGTTGGCCTCGCCTACCACCCGTACGCGCGGATCATCCTCCAGCAGGCGACGGATCCCCTTCCGCACGACGGTATGATCTTCAACCAGTAGCACGGTAATGTGTTTTGGCTCCTTTGCCACGAATTCCCTCCCCCTTGGAGCCGATTGGCAGTTCGAGCAACACTTCTGTTCCTTGTCCTGGCTGCGACGTTATCAGTAAGCGACCCCCATAAAGTTCGGCTCGTTCCCGCATGCCGGCAATCCCTAGACCAAGGCCAGGCCTCGATCTGTCCTCCCCTTCGGTCACGAATCCCTTACCGTTGTCCCGGATGCGTAGCCGGACACGGCCCTCCTCCTCATCGAGAGCAATCGTAACGTGGGTCGCCCGGGCATGGCGAGCGACGTTGGTGAGTGCCTCCTGCAAAGTTCGATACAGGGTAAGCTCCGCTTCCCGCCCGAGTGCCGGCTCTTGAGCGGGCAAATGCAAGTCGATGTGGACTCCACTGCGCTCCGCAAAACGCTCGGCATACGACTCGAGCGCCGCCATCAGACCGAGGTCATCAAGCGCCGCGGGACGAAGGACTTGCGAAAGGTTCCGTACGTTCTCCAACATTGCAGCTAGCTGTTGCCGGACTTCGCGAACTTGCTGCCGGAGGTCCGAAGCGGCGGGAAGTTGTCTCTCGATCCGCCCCAAGTCCAATCGAGCAGCGGTCAGCGCCTGCCCAAAGTCGTCATGCAACTCGCGCGAGACGGCCTGCATGGTGTCCTCGCTAATCTCGACCAAGCGTTGAGACAACTGGCGAAGCCGGTCACGGTCTTTCAGGAGTTGGCCATACAGGGAGCGTTGTTCCTCCAAAGCAGCCGCCAGCCTGCGCTCACGGTCTGATAGCTCGCGGAAAAATCTGAGTGCCCCGTAGCATCCGATCAAGAACAAGAACACGCCAAAGAAGAAGGTAAGTTGTTGCCGCGTTCTCTCCGGAACTAAGTGAATCGCGGAGCTTGGCCCGAGGCCGGCGTAACTCGTGACGGAAAATGCTGCCAGCAGGGCTACGGTGGTGAAAAAGGCCCGCTTTCCGGTCTGCACGCTATAGATAAGGCCGTAGTTTCCGATCTTGAGCACGAAGACCGGGAGGATTGGGCTATAGATTCCCCCAGACCAATGCGCGGCTGCTGCCATCGGGGCCAGGTTTCCGATCAGATCCAGCCAAGCCAGCGCCGGCGTCATGGCTCGTTTTCGCTGGGGGATAACCAGGATCAAGTTCACGAGGAAGTATACGGCGAACAAAAACCGACTTAGAACTAACTGCTGGATGGCATCGGCATAGAAGAACTCGAGGATGCCCAAAACAATAAGACCTTCGATGGTGCGCGCGCCCAGCATATGGTAGGCGCGGTCGTGCACCCGCTCTGTGCACAGAACCCACGCTCCGTTGCGCGTTTCAGGCGTTGCCGCCGATGTAACCACGGCCCGTGACCTCACCCGTGACGACCCTTGTGCTACTGGTCCAAGATACTCTGAATGCGCCAGAAGAGAAAGCGATTTGGCCCTTTTCTTTCCGTCATTTAAGAAACACCGTGGCTACACCACCAAGAAAATCGATGATGCAGGTGTTTCAGCAGGGGTTGCACTGTTGGGGGTTGTCCCGTGACCTGCTCCACGAGTTCTGGTGAGTGGAATTCTTGCCCGCGACAGTAGATCTCGTGTTGCAGCCACTCCTTAAGTGCCGAAAACACACCACGTTCAATTTGAGGGGATAGCGGCCCGACCCGCTCTTCGGCAGCCTCCATAATTTGGGCGGCGTAGATATTGCCCAGCGTGTACGTGGGGAAGTAGCCGAACGCCCCGCTTGGCCAATGGATGTCCTGCAGCACGCCCTCTCGATCAGAACTCGGAACAATTCCCAAAAGATTTTTCATCCCTTGATTCCAAGCTCCCGGGAGATCGTTCACCTCTAGCTCACCGGCAATTAGCGCCCGTTCCAATTCCCAGCGCAAGAGCACGTGAAGGTTGTAGGTAAGCTCGTCGGCCTCAGTCCGCACAGGTGTTGGCCCGGCTTCATTGACATCCACTAGGACGGCATCCAGCGTAGCCCCCTTGAGCCCTGGGACGAGCCTCGACCCGTGGGGCAGTAGAAAGCGCCAAAAGGCCTCGGACCGACCGACAAAGTTCTCCCACAGGCGAGATTGCGATTCATGGACGCCTAAGGAGCACGCACTACCCCGCGGGAGCCCATGCGCTTGCGGGTCGAGCCCTTGCTCGTACAGCGCGTGACCGAGTTCGTGAAGCGTTGAAAACAGCCCAACCCGCAAGTCACCTTCGTCGTACCTTGTGGTGATCCGGTAATCCCGTCCGATGGAAATGGAGAACGGATGAGCCGATTCGTCCATGCGCCCTCGGCGAAAATCGAAACCCAACTGTTCCGCGATAAAGCGATTGAACATTCGCTGCGCGGGTATGGGGAAGGAGCCGCGGAGAACCGACGGACGTCGACGCTTTCTCTTCTGCAGTTCCGCGAGGGCTGCAGCCAGGCGCAGCAGCGGCTGCCGCAATTCCTCGAACAGTCGTTGGAGAAGGTGCTCGGATACGCCGGGTTCGTACTCCTCGAGCAACGCTTGGTAGGGAGCTTCGTTAGAGAGAACCTGGGCATACTCTCTTTCGAGCTTGAGGACCTCTGCGAGGTGAGGCGCGAGGATCTCGAAGCGGCTCTGCTCTTTGGCTTTGCCCCAGGCTGCTCGTGCGCGCGCTTGTGCGTTAGCCCGGGCAGCCTGCAGTTCCCGGGGAACTTTCCGGAGCCGGTCCAAGCGCCACTTGGTTTCCCGCACGTCGACCGATTCCCCTGGTTCCAGGTCATGGGTCCTCGTAGCGAGTTCGTCCACGAGCTCTAAGAATCTGGGATCGGTTCGTTTCTCGTGAATGATTTCGGCGAGTGCGGCCATTTGTTCCGCGCGTTCCTCCTCGGCTCCCGAGGGCATGTAGGTGGCTTGATCCCATTCGAGCAGTTTGAGGCTCTCCTCTAACCGCGCGAGCTCGCGAAGTAGGGTCACGAGCTGAGAATATGCTTCCTTCGGGTGCAGGCCATTTTTCATCGGGATTTGCGGATACGGAATCAGTCAATACACTCAAGCGCCTGTGGAGTTCGATGCTGCGCGTCGACTTAGGTGCTCCTCGGCAAGGAACAGGGCAACGGCTGATTTCGCGTCAACAATTTCTCCGCGCACAATCATGGCGACGGCCTCACGCAAAGGGACACGTGTGCAGGTGATGACCTCGTCGTGTTCTAACCGCTGCTCGGCGGGCGCAAGGTCTTCGGCCAGATAGAGAAAGATTTTCTCATCTGTGAACCCGGGAGTTGTGAAAATCCAGCCGAGGAGGGTAAGCTTCGCTGCTCTCAGGCCGGCTTCTTCCTCTAGTTCTCTTAGTGCACAGACAGCCGGGTCTTCACCATCGAGCTTGCCTGCCGGGACCTCCCAAATGAATCCACCAGCAGCATGGCGGTATTGTCGTATGAGAGTAACGTCCCCGTTTCGGTGAAGCGGCACGACAGCGGCAGCTCCAGGGTGATGGATCACCTCTAAGGTCACCGTGTTGCCGTTCGGTAAATGTGCCTCTTCGAGAAAGAGATGGACGACCTTGCCGCGAAAGACGCATGTCTTCGGATCGCTCATGGCTAGTGAAACACCGTCTTATGCGCCTCACTCGAGACGCATGCAAGCCTGCTGGGCAACCCGCCGGCGCTAGCGTCAAATAACCGAGCCCGCGGGTACGACGGCGTTTTTCGGAACAATCACGATCCCGTCCCGAATAAAGAAGTTCGCACCGTCGAAATGTTGGAGTCGCGCCTCGTTCACGATCCGGGTTCCAGCGCCGATCCGAGCATTTTTATCGATGATCGCGTTTTCGATGACACAGTGTTCCCCGACACCGAGAGGAACTTGACCGACGGGACCATCTTCGTAGTAGTCTGCACCCATCATCACAACTCGGCGCAGCTCGGCTCCCCGGCGGATGATGCTTCGAATCCCGATGACGCATTGGTCAAGCTTGGCTGCGTCGATGCGGCTGCCCTCGCAAACAATACTCTGGCGTAACTCGCATGCCTCGATCTTCGATCCCGGGAGAAAGCGTGGGCGGGTGTAAATGGGGCGTTCCTCGTCAAACAAGTTGATGGGGGGATGTTCCGATGCCAACTCGAGATTGGCGGAGTAAAACGTGCGGATCGTCCCAATGTCTTCCCAGTAGCCAGGGAAGAAAAACGCGCGCACAAAGTAATTTTGGATGGCAAACGGGATGACCTCCTTTCCGAAGTCGACCCGTCGTTGGTCTTCGAGGCACTCGACCAACACGCGAGGCTTGAACAGGTAAATACCCATGGAGGCTAAGTACCGGCGGTCAGTGGGCATCCCTCGTTGGCGAAGCTCTTCTTCCGCCACAGCCAAGCGTTGCAACACGTGCGTATCGCGCGGCTTCTCGACGAAGTCCACGATGCGGCCCGTGCGGTCGGCTTGCAGGATCCCGAATTCGGTGGCGTCTCGTTCGGTGACGGGGGTGGCTGCAATCGTGATATCGGCACCGGTGCGCGTATGCTGCTCCAGCACCGACTGAAAGTCCATCACATAGAGTTGATCGCCGGAAAGAATGAGAATGTGCTCGACGCCATGCCGTAAAAAGCGATGAAGTTGTTTGCGCACGGCATCAGCCGTACCCTGGTACCAGTCCATGCTGAGTTCGGTTTGTTCCGCGGCAAGGATTTCAACAAATCCGGCGGTGAAAGGATCGAACCGGTAGGTGCGCGAGACGTGGCGGTTGAGCGATGCCGACTGAAATTGGGAGAGCACGAAGATCTGCCTGAGCCCCGAGTTAATGCAGTTGCTGATGGGAACGTCCACGAGGCGATACTTTCCCGCCAAAGGAACAGCCGGTTTACTCCGCCATTGCGTGAGTGGATAGAGTCGCGTTCCGCGACCACCTCCGAGAACGACGGCGATCACTTCCTTCACGTCGCGCGAGACTACCGCAAGTCGTCGAACCCGTCTACCGGGTCGCCTCCCGGCCTTGCTTGTACGCCTTCGGTGCTGTTCGTGCTGAGCCGGAGGCGACCGGCTTTGAGGTTCAGCGCGAAGCCTCCGCCAGGGCACCCTGGCGGTCGAGCAATGGGCGCAGGATTGGGCTCGGAGTGGCCACGCTCGTCAGCCAAAGTTGATGGATTGCCCTTGTGGCTCCTACGTGAAGGAGGCGACGCGCAGCTGGCGTGTCGGGATAAAAGGTGGAATTGACTTCGACCAAGATAACGTAATCGAACTCGAGTCCTTTTACCTGGTCCACTTCCGTGACCTCGACGCCGGGAGCGAAAGAGAAATTCTCTTGTTCTACACGGTGGACCCGCGGCACTTCACAGGTTTTAAGACCCTCGTAGTAGAGAGTGCTGACTTGAGGGTCTGGGGTCAGCAGCGCCACGGATGCAAGGGGCTCGCGGTAGGCGAGCTCTCGAAGTACCTCAGCGAGAAAGTTCACGCAGGCGCCGTGGTCCGTGAACCGAAAGAATTCTACCGGTGGACCTGTTCGCGTCGTTTGCGGGGGAGAGATCTCCTCCCGCACCGGTCCTAGGACTTCATTGGCAAAGAACGCAATTTCTCGTGAGCAGCGGTAGCTGATCTCCAGAGTGTTCACCTCCACACCCTCGAGTCCCAGATCACGAAACAGTTGAGCCCATGAGGTAAAACCGCCCTCGAGGAGTATATGTTGCTGCGTGTCGCCGGCGAGCGTTACACTCTGGTGCTCGTCGAGGCAGGCAAGGAGAACGCGAACCTCCAGCGGCGCAAAGTCCTGCACCTCGTCGATCACAAGGTGGCGATAAAGCAGTGGATGCCCGCCTGGGCCGGGGAGCGGCCCTAGACGCTTCTGCCAGAGGAACAGAAGCAGTGGGTAGTCTTCTGGATCCAGTTCCGCGTCGGAGGAGAACTCACGTTCAGCCCAAGCGATCACCTCGCGGCACCGTTCCCTGCACCAATCCACGGCTGCCTGAAGCTCGGCTTCGGTGAAAGCGAGAGGTGCGAATTCGTCGAACACCTGTTTCAACAGCGGACCGTGGCTAAGGATACTTGCCCAATCGTCCAGCACTTGCTCAGGGATGTTGCTTGCCTGCTCGCGTGCCAGGTGACGCTCTACGGCGACTAACAGGGCTGGGTGTAGTTTCAGGCGCTGGACCACTGCCGGAGTGAGCTCACGTGTTTTTCGCGGCAGCTTGGGGAAAAGGCGTCGCACCTGTTCCGCGGCCCAGTCTGCGAACGTGTGCACTTGCACATGGTGGACCCCTAAGGCCGGTAGAACGTGGCTCACATAGTCACGCAATCCTTTGGAAAAGACCACGACCAGGGTTTTGGGCGAGTCAATCGTCTTATCCTCGTACGCCAAGTACGCGATGCGGTGCAAAGCCACGGTGGTTTTTCCTGAGCCCGCAGTGCCCCGAATCACGAGAAATCCGGTGGACGACCGAGTGATCAGCTCAAACTGTTTAGAATCGATGAGGCCGGCAATATCGGGCAAATGCTTGTCGGCTCGCATCACGAGCCCGCGAGAATCGGTGCCGAGCCGGCGTGAAGTTTGTTCCTCCGCCCCGTACGCGCGCAGTGCCGAGACCTGGCCACCAGCAAGGCGCGGCCGCGAGCGCGTAATCTTGCGCCAGCGGTCGCTGCCAGGGTTCTCCCGGACGAAAATGCCCTCGGGAGCCTCGACGCGTTGGAGCGCGCGGTCGCGGATGGTCACCGTGCGCCGCACGACCACTGTGCCGACGACGTTGCGTCCGGCGATTTCCTCTTCGTACTCGTCTCCCTGTTGGTAGCGGTAGAAAATCTTCGAGATCGGAGCGTGCCGCCAGTCTACAATACGCACATCCTTGTGGAGCTTGGTGGCCTTTCCCAGCAGGATGTCCCGCTCCGTGCCGTTTTCGCGAAGCCGCATGTGGCCGAAGTAGGGAGAAGAGGGATCGATCTGGGGTGCGGAGCGAGACGCGCGAATTTGCTGGAGCAACGCATTCTGTCGATCCCACTGCTGCAAGAGCGCAGCATGGTCCTCTGCCTTTTCTCCCTCCTGCAACATTTCACGGAGTCGCTCGAGTTCGGCAACCAAAGCCGCTTCCGACGGGCCATCGGATTGCGGTTCTGCGAGGACCCGATTCACTCGCTCCAAGATGTCGAGTTCTTCCTGAACGATCGCTGCGGGCACAGTAACTAGCTATCCTATCGGTTCCGCTGCCACCGCTACAAGACGGCCATCGGTGTTACTTGGGGGTGAGGAGAGGAGGTTTCCGGTTCGAACTGTGGCAGACGCACAGCTCATGCGGGCGCACGGCGCAGGTTCGTGAGCTCAACGGAGTGGGCGCGCCCTCCGGGGTTTTAGGGGGACCACTTTGCGGGACAACGAGGATTTCACCACTGTTTTAGGCTTCGCTTCTTCGCGAACCTGCCCATGCCCTCGGCGAGCCTGGCGGTGCTTTTCGAGCCAGTCGAAAATCTTCGGGTACACGTCGATGGGGGCGTGAAGGCCGAGGATCAAATCGGCGTGTGCGTAATCGTTCGACGCACCGGTTTTCTTGCCGATGACCAAGAAGGTTTTGTCCTTCGACGCGATGCGCTCGTAGACGAGGCGCAGGTCTTCGACCGGCGTGAGACCGTCTCGGCTTCCCGCGATGATGAGGATTGGAGTGGTAATACGCTCGAGGTGCTCCGCGAAATCGAACATCCCGTAACGGTCGGTCATGGCACGCAACTCGTACCAGCGAGCAAACTCGCGCAGCAACGATGCGGGAATATCGTCGACCGCGGTAAGCATGAGCTTCCTAAAGAGCGAGACGGTCGCATTCCCTTCATGCCAGCCGAGCTCATGGATCTGACGCGCGAGCAACCGCGCTAACACTGGAGCGAGCGGCGCAGCGACACGCGCCAAAGTTCCTATAGGCACGCGGTCTGGGAAATAGCGCAGCAACCCTCGGTAAGGCAGCCCGACGTCTAAGATCGGATGGCCGACCTGGCTCATAGCTGGTGACCCGAGCGTGACCGCGCTCGCGATTTTCTCTGCCATCGGGGTCATCAGCAGTGCGTAAGCAATCATGCCGCCCATCGAGTGTCCAACCCAGTGCACGCGGGAAGCACGAGTTTCCCGGAGCACCACTCGGAGGAGAGCGGGAGCGTCGTGGTAAACGTAGTCCTCAAACGACCAACGGTAGTGCTTGCCGTTCCACCAGTTCGGCTTCATTGAACGACCGGCACCACGAAGCTCCACAACCCAGACGTCGTACCCCTTGCCCAGTAAGTAGCGAGCCAGTGACAGCGACCCAGGACCATCCATATCCCATCGGTTGGAAGACATTCCGTGACAGAGAACAACCGGTGTCCGGTGCGTTTTGCCCGTTGGTTCGTAGCGGTGCAGAGCCAATCTCCAGCCGTCTTTAGTGCGCGCCCAGTACAATCGAGGCTGCGCCTCACGGTCTCGTGCAAACCAGGCATCAATAAGTCGCTGCATAGAGGCCCATTACCGTATGACAGGTTGGAAGGATAGCAGGCCTTGTGATCCGGACGATGGCAAGCCTCCGCCTTACCGAGGCGATCGAAGACAAAGTCTCGGCCCATCCGCGAGAGCTGGATCTACTGTTTGGCTAAGGTGGGCAGAGCTGGGCTGAGCCGGGCATGTGGACGGGCGCTGGGGGTGGTGAGCGAGGGCTCGGTCGCCCGTCCGCTGCACGCCTTTCAGGCAGCCGTTTGCCCTAGCAGGTTTGGCTGCGGCCACTCTGGCCAGACAATGTGAGAGGTGAGCTGAGACGTCGGGATGTACACAGAACCCGGTTTGCGGAAAGAGCCAGGAGGGAAAACTAAGTACCCACCTGTTGGCAGGCACACAACATGGAGCCAATCCAGACGCGTGATTCTCACGTGGTAGTACCGGGTGTGCGATTCGGGGCCGTTGCTTGCGGGGCGAGCCCGGAGCGGTTGGTGGAAAGCGACAGGCACACCATTGACCAGGGGTCGTCGTCGAGGCCGAACAACCACGTCCCAACCCCGCTTCCGCGCCTCGACTAGAAACTTGACCACTTTCTTGCCACCCCGTCGTCGGGCGATCAGCGCTGACCATCCTTCTCGTTCTTGGCGCTGAGCAGCGCGAAGGTTGGCCGCGATGGCTCGGATCCGACGCCGTAAGGCCTCGAGTTCGGGGCACTTACGGAGCTGGACATGAATGCACTGCCGGGAAACGCCGAGTCGTTCAGCGATTTGTGCTAGGGAGAGCCCCTCTCGCACGAGTTGGGCGAGGACCTCCTGACGCTCCGGGGAAATTCCGGGAGGACGTCCGCGCCGACGCTTTCGGAGGACGCGGATTGGTGCCCCACCGCGGGCCCAACCGCTTCCTGGATCCAAATCCCACACGATCTGTCCCGCTCGCCCGTCGTCCATAGTGCGTGGAACAAACCGCAAGTCTCGCGCCAACACGCGGGGAAAGAATTACGACGGCAAAATGCGACCGCTCGAGGGCCCTACAGCGTGAAAACTTCGACGATGTTGTGCGATTCGGCACGGATTTGTGCACGGCCGAGATTCGGAGATGGTTGCATCCCTGATGGGGAGCCATTAATCACGGGGAAGCTTTGGAGAGGTGCGTGAGTGGACGAAACGGCACGCCTGGAGAGCGTGTGTACCCAAAAGGTACCGTGGGTTCGAATCCCACCCTCTCCGCTTATTTGGGAGGTGGAATCGGCCCTGCGAACTGGAGATCCGCGACGGCAGCGAGCTTTCGGGACATCTTCCCTCACGCTTCTGCTTGTGCGATACAGCGGCTCACCACTCGCGGAGATGGGTAGAGGTGATAGCTAGGTCCCACGCAAGAGGCGGATCGAGAACCCCGTCAGGTCCGGAAGGAAGCAGCGGTATCGGTTTCGTCTCTGTGCCGTGGGGAAACCTAGCTATCATCCCTGCCCGTCATGTGGGCCTGAGCACTAGGCACAGGCCGGTGGAGCCAGGCTTCTCTGGTCAGCGAGCACGTAGGTATTGCGCGTGAGTTACCTTGTCCTGGCGCGGCGTTGGCGCCCGCAAACGTTTGCAGAAATCGTTGGGCAAGAACACGTGACCCGCACGCTCCAGAACGCGATTCGTGCTGGTCGCGTCGCGCACGCGTTCTTGTTTACCGGCGTGCGCGGTGTGGGCAAAACCACAGCAGCACGGGTGTTGGCGAAGGCTCTCAACTGTGAGCATGGCCCAGCCCCCGAGCCGTGTAACGCCTGTGTGCACTGCCAGGAAATTGCAAATGGCAGCTCCCTTGATGTCGTGGAGGTGGACGGTGCCTCTAACACCGGAGTCGACGACGTTCGCGCAATCATTGAAAACGTTCGCTATCACCCAGCGAAGTGCCGCTTTAAGATTTACATCGTCGACGAGGTGCATATGCTGTCCACCAGTGCCTTCAACGCCCTGTTGAAGACACTCGAAGAGCCGCCGGCGCACGTAAAGTTTATTTTTGCCACGACGGATCCCCACAAGGTTCCGGCCACAATTCAGTCTCGCTGCCAGCGATACGACTTCAAGCGGCTGCCGTTGCGGCTCGTGGTTCGGCACTTGGCTGAAATCGCGGCACGCGAAGGTCTGCAGCTTTCGGAGAAGGCCCTGTTCCTGCTCGCGCGTGAAAGCGAAGGCAGCATGCGAGATGCACAGTCCCTCCTGGACCAAGTGATTGCATTCGGTGGCTCCATCATTGCGGATGAAGAAATTCTCGACGTTCTCGGCTTGGCTGACCGTTCGTTTGTCGTGGAGCTTGCCGCAGCGCTCCTGGAGAGGGACGCACGCAAGGTGCTCGAAGTGGTGGAGCAGGTGCACACCCGGGGGTACGACCTCCGCCGCTTCGTGCGGGACTGTGTAGAACACTTTCGGAACGTCGCCGTCGTGCAGGCCGGTGCTGCGGACCTGTTGCAGGAAGAAATGCCAGCGGAGGAGCTGGATCATGTGCGCACCCAAGCGCAAACGGCGTCGTTTCTGGACGTGGAGAGAATTTTCCGGACGCTTCTACATGCTGAAGGGGAACTTGGTCGGAACCCGGTGCCGAAGCTTTGCCTGGAGGTTTACCTATTACGCCTCGCTATGACCGAGCCGCTCACGACTTTAGCGAGCCTGAGCGAGCAATTGCTCCGGCTTAGTCAAGGTCCGGCGAGCAGTGGAACGTATCAGGGCCAGTTGGAGCCCACCGCGGCGCGTTCCTCTCGCTCGTCGGCACCCATTGCTGTTGCATCCGAAAATGTTGCTGTACCGCCGAAGGGTGCGGCACAGGGGCAAGCGGATCGAGTGCGGCCTGAGCCTCCCACGTCCGCTCGTGCTGGGAGCGAAGATTCGCCAGCAGCAGCGAATGGCGAGGAGAGTTGGGCAGCGTTCCTCCGTTTTGTCGAGAAACGGAAGCGCTTCATTGCGGCACACTTGGAGTCGGCGCTCCAAGTTGACTTCGGGTCTGATTCGGTGCGCATTGTCGTGCCGGGTGGAATCCACCATCAATACTTAACCCATGGCAGCCGTAAGGAGGAGCTCAACGCATTGGCGTCGGAGTTCTTCGGCCGCCGCTTCACGGTGCAGGTGGAAACGAGGTCGTCCGCGGAGGTGAACGGCAAAAAGAATGCAGGGGATACCCGCATTGACTTGCGCCGCCAGGTCCTCGAATACCCGACGGTGCGCCGAACCATGGAAATTCTAGGTGCCGAAGTGCGGGAAGTCAGGCCACGGAAAGCGGGACAAGAGAAGGGTCAGTCGTGATGGTTAAGGGGATTGGCAGCATCGGTGATTTGTTTTCGCAAGCGCAGGAACTGCAGCAGCGGCTGGCGAAGGTACAGGAAGAAGTTGCGAATCTCGTCGTCGAGGCATCCGCCGGTGGCGGCATGCTTACGGTGCAGATGAACGGAAAATTGGAGGTCACGCAGGTCCGGATCGATCCACAGGTGGTCAGCTCTGGAGACATCGAAATGTTGGAAGATCTGGTTAAAGCTGCCGTGAATCAAGCAGTTCGTAAGGCACAGCAGGCGGTTGCCGACGAGATGCGCAAGGTTACTGGTGGATTGAAGATCCCGGGTCTCTCTTTTTAAGAGCGATTCAGCGTCGCTCAAACGTTTCCCCGCAAGTATGGCAGCACTACCTCCACCCTTGGAAGAAGCAATTCGAGCACTGACCAAACTCCCGGGCGTCGGTGAGAAGACGGCGATGCGGCTCACGTTCCACCTGTTACGCGTGGAAGCTGACGAGGTAGAGCGGTTGGCGTACGCACTCTTGGATCTGCGCCGATCAACCCGACTGTGTTCCCAGTGCCTGGGCTTCACCAGCGAGGATCCTTGCCACCTTTGTCGAGATCCGGGGCGCGACACCTCACTCCTTTGTGTGGTCGAGCGTCCGGCAGATGTCGTTGCTGTGGAACGGTCGGGCGGGTTTAGGGGGAGATACCATGTGCTGCATGGCGCACTCTCACCTCTCGACGGCATTGGTCCGGAGCAACTGCGGGTGCGAGAGCTGATCGCGCGACTGCAGCATGGTGTGGTTCGTGAAGTGATTTTGGCCTGCAACCCTACCGCCGAAGGTGAAGCAACGGCACTGTACCTGGCAAAGCTGATTAAGCCGTTGGGTGTCCGCGTGAGCCGAATTGCTCACGGCCTGCCGATGGGTGCAGACGTCGAATACGCCGACGGGGTTACCCTGAGTAAGGCGATCGAGGGGCGGCGAGAGCTTTAACCGACGGAACGGGCTGGTTGCTTCGGCGGTTTAAGCCATGAACGTTCGCCTTGACTTTGGCCGCAGGGGAATCGACGTCGAATTGCCGGTAGGGCTGGATGTGACAGTTACCCAAGGGCAACGACGCCCCCGGGTGGCCGACCCCACGGGGGCGGTGCTTCATGCCTTGGAGCAGCCGATCGGAACACCCCCGTTAGCGCAGCTTGCCCACGGTCGGAAGCGAGCAGTTGTGGTTATTTCTGATAAAACTCGGCCAATACCCTACCGCACGGTGCTGCCGCCGATTCTGGACACGTTGAATCGCGCGGGTCTTGGTCCAGGCGAAGTGGAAATCCTCGTGGCGACTGGTTTGCACCGGCCGAACACGGCGGATGAACTGGTAGAAATGCTCGGCGAAGATGTGCTGCGCTCCTACCGGGTGCGGAATCACGTCGCCCGGAACCAAGACGAGCACGCCTTTGTAGGGTCGACGAAACGTGGAACAGAGATTTGGATCGACCGCGGGTATTTAAACGCTGACCTGCGTATTTTGACGGGCTTAATCGAACCACACCTGATGGCAGGCTACTCTGGGGGCCGAAAGGCGGTGTGTCCTGGGATTGCCGGGGTTCGCACGATCCGGGCGGTGCACGGGCCGAAAATGCTCGAAGGGTGGGTGGGCCCAGGGATCATTGAGGGAAACCCGTTTCACGAAGAAATGTTGGAAGTCGTGAAGCTCACGGGAGCGGACTTCCTCTGTGACGTCACCATCGACCGCAACCGGTGCGTGACTGGCGTGTTTGCTGGTGACGTGGTGGCTGCGCATGCTCGCGGCGTGCGGGCGGTGGAAGAGCAAACCTTGGTTGCGGTGGCGGAACCGGCGGACGTCGTTCTGGTGTCCGCAGGCGGATACCCACTCGATCAAACCTTGTACCAGTCAATCAAAGGGCTAGTGGCGGCGCTCAACGTCGTGCGCCCAGGTGGGGCGATCGTGCTGGTTGCCGAACTGGCAGAAGGCGCCGGGAGCGAGGAGTTTGTTGGTCTGCTCCAGTCTGTACAGTCGCCCGGCGAATTCATGCATCGGGTTTGGCAGCCCGACTTTTTCACCTTCGATCAGTGGATGGTCCAACATTTGTGCCAGGTGCTGCGAAAGGCGTCGGTCTGGATCGCGGCCCCAAAGCCAGTGTTGCAGTTCCGGGAGGGTTTTGCCGTCCAATGGGCTCCGACCCCTGAGGCCGCAATCGATGCAGCTTTGAGACACGTAGGTGGCAAGCACCTGCTGGTCATTCCCGATGGGCCGTACACCCTGGCGACTGTAAGGGGCCGGAAACTTGCGCTGAGCGGCGCTGGGGCTGAAGCGCACCTGTGAGGGGTTGCGACGCCTCGGCGGGTTAGTGGGGGTAAGCTTGAGATAGATGGATCCTTGCCGACCTACAATCGGTGCACGAGGAATCGTCGCAGAGAAGGGCGAATGGATCGTGCTCTAGAACCGAGTGCGCGAGTTGTAGCAGGTAGCGTAGAGGGATCTTTCGCAACGAAGCGTGGCTCAAAGGAACGCACTGAATCTTCTCGAGGCTAAGCAGCGCCTCGAGCTTGTCGAATCCGCGGCTGCAGCCTGGGAAGTTGTCGATCACCACCCGCTCGACGTGGGCTCCTGCGTTAATTCGCAGGGCCGTGCGTCGCCGAACCGAGGGAGAGATCCTCGGCTCTAAAGCCAGTTGAAGGGCGACCACGTCCGTGAGGTTCGAGCCGAGGAGGACCACCGATCCGCGATACAAATTCAGCTTTTTGATCGGACCCAAGGGGTTGTTGTCGCGATGGGTGGAAAGAAGTTCGCGCGAAAGTGGACCGACAGCGAGAAACGAGTGTGTAGGATGTGGGCTGCGCAGCACACCGGAGAAGTGCCGCAGCGCCTCGGCCACCGGCTCGTCGACTGGCAGGTCGAGTGAGAACGGCACCGGGGGAAGGCTGTCCTCACGGCGGTCGTAATGAATCGGAGGCACGATCGTGTGCGGAGTAAACGCCGGTATCAGGACGGTGCCTGTGCCGACGGCTTCGATGATCAGCTCACCGACGAGGGCTCCAGCGTTCGCTTCTTGAAAACCGAGTTTGTCCAGCCGGGCGTGAACAATGACGTTCTCCCCCGCCAGGTTGAGCATATGGAGATAACGGCGCAGTTCCTCGCGAGTCATGGAGTTGGGTGAGGTGGCGACAGGCGACGTCCGAGGGCGTAAATCTCGCGCAGAGCATCAATTGCCGCTCGGGGTTCGAGGGATTGCAGCCCCGCTGCGGGCCCGAGGTGAAGATCAGGGAATTCGTAATTGTGTAGGATTCGCTCAATCTTCACGCTGAGGTCGTCGCACCGGTTTTTGGCTACCGGGCTAATCACGCCCAAGTATAATTGTTGGCTGGCACCAACTTCAGGAATTAGATCCAAGAGGTTTGGGCTCATGACAACGTCGACACCGATAATGTCGGTCGGTAGGGAGTGGAGTTGGGCATACATTTCCTCCGTCTCGGCGCCCCAGGTGGAGACGAGCAGGGTTGCGTGTTCCCGGCTGTCCCAAAATGGTTGCAGTAAGTCTCGCAACAAGCGGACCGCGTCAGGCATCCGCAAGATGGCCGGCTCGTCGAGTTGAATCCACTTCGCCCCCGCAGCGACGAGCGCGGTGAACTCGGGTAGAAGAGCAGTTGCCCAGGCCTCTGCGAGCGATTCTCGGTCGTGGTAGGGGCTTCGGGCATAATCGCTGAGAAGTGCAAGCGTGAGGGGGCCGGGCAGAACTGCTTTCACCGGGCGTTCGGTTTCCGACTGCGCGGCACGCCACCGTTCCACGGCCGCAGCGGCTTGGTAATGGAGATGGTCTCGGACCACCGGCGTTGGAACGCTGAAACTGGCGCCAAAGTAGTCCGCAGGTGTGCCGGGCTCGACGCCACCCACACACTCAATGGCCAGCCACACCGGGTCCCGCGCAGAGTAAAAGCCATCGGTCACGATCGTACAGCCAGCTTCCTCTTGAGCGCGGATGACATCGGCAAGCGAGGAAGCCGTTTCCGGCGGCAACGTGCTGTGGTTGTGTATGAAGATCATCGCTGCTGTCCTTCCGGCACCAGTATCACCGCCGCAAGCGGGGGCAAAGTCAAGCAGACGGAATACGGCAGCCCGTGCGAAGGTTCAGCGCGGGCAATCACGCCTCCATTGTTGCCGACGTTGCTTCCTCCGTAGTAGGTCGAGTCGCTGTTCAACAGCTCCCGCCAGAAGCCACCGCAAGGCACGCCGATGCGGAATTCGTTGCGGGGAACAGGCGTGAAATTGCAAACGACAAGCGCCCACTCGTCTTGGTTGCTGCGCCGCAGGTAGCTCAGGGTACTCTGTTCACTGTCTTGGCAATCTACCCAACGGAAGCCCTCCGGCGCACAATCCAGCTCATACAACGCGGGGAGCTGGCGGTAGAGGCGATTGAGGTCCCGTACTAGGCGCTGCACCCCTCGGTGGAAATCGTAGCGCAGTAGGTGCCAATCGACGCTGCCCGCGTAATCCCACTCCCGCCATTGGCCAATGTCGGTTCCCATGAAAAGCAGCTTCTTTCCTGGCTGCGTGTATTGGTAAGTCAATAAGAGCCGCAAGTTGGCGAACTTCTGCCATTCATCTCCAGGCATTCGGCCGAGCACCGATCCCTTGCCATGCACGACTTCGTCGTGTGACAGGGGCAAGACGAAGTTTTCCGTGAACGCGTACAACATCCGGAACGTGAGGTCGCTGTGATGATACTTGCGGTAAATCGGGTCTCTGGCAATGTAGCGCAACGTGTCGTTCATCCAGCCGAGATCCCACTTGAACCCGAAGCCCAGGCCGCCGAGATACGTCGGGCGTGACACCATCGGCCACGATGTCGATTCCTCCGCGATGGTTGTCGCTCCGGGGTTCAGCGCGTAGATCCGCTCATTGCAGTGACGCAAAAACTCAACTGCTTCGAGATTCTCGCGGCCACCATATCGGTTGGGGATCCACTCACCGTGACGCCGCGAGTAGTCGAGATACAACATGCTGGCGACGGCGTCGAACCGCAGTCCATCCAAGTGATACACCTCGAACCAAAACAAGGCGCTGCTTAGGAGGAAGTTCCGCACCTCCCAACGCCCGTAGTTAAAAATCAATGTGCCCCAGTCTGGGTGGGCTCCGAGTCTGGGGTCGGCGTGTTCGTAAAGGTGTGTCCCGTCGAAGTAGGCAAGACCGTGTTCGTCGCGGGGGAAGTGCCCGGGTACCCAGTCTACGATGACTCCAATACCGTTTTGGTGGAGAGCGTCCACCAGGTACATGAAGTCTTGCGGTGTACCGTAGCGGCTCGTCGGAGCAAAATAGCCAGTGGTTTGGTATCCCCAGGAGGCATCGAGCGGATGCTCGGTCACCGGGAGGAACTCTACGTGCGTGTAGCCCATTCCCAAAATGTACTCGACGAGCTGTTCCGCCAATTCCCGGTAGCTGAGCCAACGGTTTCCCTCGTCTGGTACTCGTTTCCACGAGCCTAAATGAACTTCGTAAATCGCCACCGGGGAGCGTAACCAGTCGGTGTTTGCCCGACGCTCAAGCCAGTCCTGATCGCCCCATGAGTAGTTGCCGAGATGCCATACGCGCGAGGCTGTTCCAGGACGCAACTCAGCGTAAAAGGCGTATGGGTCGGCCTTGGCCGCCTTGTAAGAGTTTACCTTGGCCTCAACCCAGTACTTGTACAGGGCCCCTTGTTGTACCCCGGGGACGAAGAGTTCCCAGATCCCGGCCTCCGGGCGGAATCGCATCGGATGAACGTTGGGGTCCCAAGCATTGAAGTCCCCGATCACGGAAACGCGCCGCGCATTTGGGGCCACTACCGCGAAGTACACTCCAGGTTGGCCACCAAACTCGGTGATGTGCGCTCCGAGTTTTTCCCAGCTTCGCTCGTGCCGACCTTCGGCGAGCAAGTGGAGATCGAATTCTGTGAGGAGACTCCCCGCAGTCGCCATGAGCTTGCTCCAGTTTCACGGAGGACGAGCGCGCCTGTTTAGCCCGGCGGGTCATCCCCGCAAGGGACTTCCCTGGTAGCTTCGCTGGGCCCGAATCTGTGGCACGTCGCGGGGTGCTCAGCAGCGCTGCCTAGCAAGCCCCTAAGAAGTGCTCGGAGCCGTGCGGGACGGAACGTGGATAAAGCGTAGGCTCCCCACTTGGCGTAGCGAAGCTGGCGCTTATCGTCCTCGTTTCCTGCCGGAACGAATTTCAGCCCGGCGGCTACCGCTTCATCCACAAACGATTTGCGGATTCCGAACGCAATCGGATTGATCCATTGCGCACCGAGATCCTTGGCCTCCTGGATCGCCCGGTGGAACGGCAAACAGTCGTAGTTTGCAATCCAAGTGGGCCGATGGATCGTGCAAGCGACCAACACGCGGCGGTGGAAGGAGCCGACAATCACTTCGGGGAGTTGGAAACGATCGACTAACTCAGCAAGTTCGAGAAACTCACCTCGTTCGAGCGGCTGTTTGACGTCGAGATACAATGCAGCTCGCCGTCCGACCGCCTCGAGAATTGCCGATATGGGGTCTACGCGTGGCAGCTCGCGCAACCGGTACTTCCAAGGGGGCAAGCCGAGGAAGTGAATGTCGGGCCAATGGAGGGCGACGAAGTGTCCATCCTTGGTCTTGACGACGTCGACCTCGACGATGTCGGCCCCTTCTGCAAGTGCGCGGGAAACGGCACGTGCCGTGTTTTCAAACGTTCCGGGAGCACGACAACCGCGATGACCAATGATTTTCGGTAGCTCCCCAGGGTTTGAGGCCCCGTCGCCCGCTGGCGTGTTTGGACCTCCATCCAGTGTGTATCTGAATTTTGTTGCGTTCGGCACGTCGGCAGTATGCGCGCGTGGAATCCCACGGGATGTTGGCAGTGTGGCACGAAGCTTGAGAGCGCGGTAGCGGAACACGATAGCAAAAAGGAGGATGGAGCAATGGTGAACCGTTTTCTGGTAGGTGCGGCATTGGGACTGGGGCTGCTCGTCGTAGCGCCTCATGCGTGGGCAGTAGGGAAGGGCCCTTGCGCGAGTGACATCGAGAAGTTTTGCCAAAATGTGAAGCCGGGCAAGGGCCGTTACCGGGCGTGCCTGAAGTCCCACGACTCGGAGTTGTCGGAAGCCTGCAAAAAGCATTTGGAGCACGCTGGAAAGCACATGCGCCGCCATAAGCGTTAGCTCACGGAGCTGCGGGAAGTCGTGCGGGCGAGGAACCGTCTTCCTTGCCCGCAACGGCGGTTCCAATTTCCATGTGGCCGGTTTGGTCAGGTGAATGCGGAGGGGGAGGGATTCGAACCCTCGAACCCTTTCGGGTTGCCGGTTTTCAAGACCGGTGGTTTCAACCGCTCACCCACCCCTCCATCGACGATCAACGTGGAGTCGTAGCTAGCGTCTGCTCCGCCTCGATGCACGCAGGCACGGCCTGCAACCCACTCACCGTCCTCACCGTGGGAGATGAGGCGTCGCTGCCTTCTCGCGCCCGCGTCGATGGATCCGGTTCCGGGTGTAACCAGAGGGCGCGAATCCCAGCGGCGAGAGCTCCGACGATATCCTCTTCGTAGGTATCGCCCACAAACCACGAGTCCTCGGCCTTCGCACCGAGGCTTTGGAGAGCGGAGAGGAAGATAGACGGGTGCGGCTTCCGACGTCCGAACGCCGCGGAAATCACGACGGCGTCAAACGCCGACCGCAGGCCGTGCCGTTCTAGGGTTCGGTACGCTGCCGGAGCATGATCGAAATTGGAAACAAGACCGAGCCGATAGCCTCGGCGTCGTAGCTCCGAGAGGACAGCCGACGCGCAGGGGTCGACCGCTGTACCGCTCACCAGATGAGCCATGTGAGTCTCGGCAAGTTCGTGTGCGATCACTTGTTGCCGAGGCCCCTCCACACCAAGCCGACGAAGTGCCCTTCGGAAGCGCTCCACCGAGGGCACTTCCCAGTAGTCCGGCGCCCGCGAACCAACAATTTCTCGAGTCGTGGCCGACAGCGCTTCTAGGAAGGACTCGAAGGGGCAACCCGGCAACTGCTCGGCCACCGCTTCTGCAAGCCATCGCATGGCCCTTCGCCACCGTTCTTGTCCGGCCTCCAGCGAAGTCACCTCAGCCGAGAAGTGAACGAGGGTGCCGAAGAGATCGAACAAGACAGCCTGGGTCACTGCGCCTTGCTACCAGCGGAGCTGACGCGACACGATCCCCACAAGTACCAGCCCGCCTGACAAGACCAACAGGTTCAGGATGACTGCCGAGCGGTGGAGTTGGCGAAATTGGGCGCGCTCAGGAGACTCGGCCGGTGCCGAGATCAGTTTGCCTCTCAGGGCTGAGGCCCGCGGGTGAATCACAGTTCCGGCGAGCAAGGTGCATGCAAGCATTCCTCCAGCGATCATACTTGCCCATCGCCACCCCGCTTCTTTACCACCGACCAACCACGGGAGTATGAAGGTCAAAGCTCCGCACACGTAGCCAATCGCATAATACGTGGGGAAAATGCGCGACACGACCTCTCCGGCCGTCGCCTGTGGCAGTGTTCGAAAAACCGCTGGTGCGACCACGAAAGAGTGGAAAATCAGTGTTCCCACCCAAATGGCTAATGCGAGCAGGTAAAGGCCGGAGAGGATTCTCAGCATAGGGTACTTCCGAAGCGCTTAGTGAAGGACGCGCACCCCCGCGCCTGCTTCCGGAAGCGGTTTGCGGCCGGCGAATCCCTCATCCGGTAGGTGGTAGTACCCCACCTCACGCTCTCCGAACTGCCAGCAGAGCAAAACCTCTTGCCCGTCCAACTCAGCGGGAAAGTCAACGAGCCCGAGGTCGAGCCCTTTGACCTCTCCCCCTAAGTTTGCCACTTGCCGGAAGGCTTCTTCGATTGCTTGTAAACTGGCGCCGACTTCCGGCTTTTCCCGAAGCAACAAGGCAGCGTCGACCGCGTGGGGGTTTAGGCCGAGTCGGCCGGCAATGTCCATGGCCGCGCGGTGGACTAGGTGCGCGTGGTGCAACAACTTCCGCATCACGACTTCGAGGGTCGGAATGAGCTCGTTTACTTGTGCTGCGGTAAAGCGGCGTGGTGTCACGTCCCCACACTGTTTTCACGCTCCCGAAGTGTCGTCAAGGGGCCGCAAGGGAGCAGTCCGCTGTGGCTCCAAGTTCTGGGAACGCCGCTTGTCAGCTACCAGATGCGGTATTAGTTTCGGCGCATGACTTTGGAAGACGAAAGAGAAGAATCGAAAAAACAACGGTACGTTGGCTTTGAAGCGGATCTTGGAGAAGTCAGCATTCCCGAGGAACTGCCAATTTTGCCGCTCCGCGGTGTCGTCATCTTTCCCGCGGCCATCGTTCCGTTACTAATTTCACGTGCTTCCTCGCTACGACTGATTGAAGAGGCGCTAACCGGCGATCGCCTGATCGGCTTGGTCAGCCAGAAAAATCCTGAGGAAGAAAGCCCGACGACCGAAGGCCTGTTCTCTCGCGGGACGGCGGGGCGCATCTTGAAGATGCTCAAGTACCCGGACGGGAGTGTGCGCATTCTGGTTCAGGGGTTGCGGCGGATCGAAATTGTGGAGTTCGTGCAGGCGGCTCCGTACTTCCGGGCGCGTGTACGGCAGCTCTCCGACGTGAAGCCGGAATCGCCTGCACTCGCGGCAATTCAGGCCCAGCTCGTCAATCAATTTTCCAAGTACGTTTCCATGATCCCCTATCTGCCGGACGAGCTCCAGGTGGTCGTCAATAACATCCGCGATCCGGGGAAGGTTACGGATCTCATCGCTTCAAACTTGAACGTTGCCCTCGAGGAAAAGCAGGAGCTTCTCAGCACGCTCGATGTGAAGCAGCGCATGGAGCGCCTGCTCATGATTCTGAAACGCGAGATCGAGCTGCTGGAGCTTGGCCATAAGATTCAAGCGCAGGTACAGTCGGAGCTCACGAAGAACCAGAAAGAGTTCTACCTCCGGCAGCAGATGCGGGCGATCCAAAAGGAGTTGGGTGAATCCGATCCGCGTGCGGCTGAGATTGAGGAACTGCGAAAAAAAATGGAGGAGGCCAAGCTACCTCCGGAGGCCCGGAAGGCTGCCGAGCAAGAGCTCGAGCGCCTGAAGATCATTCCCCCCGAATCGGCCGAGCACACGGTTGTGCGGACCTACCTTGAGTGGCTGGTGAATTTGCCGTGGTCGGTATCGACCGAGGACAACCTAGATATCGCTCATGCACGACAGGTGCTGGATGAGGACCACTACGACCTCGAGAAAATCAAGGACCGCATCCTGGAGTTCTTGGCGGTGCGCAAGCTGAAACAGGACTCGAAGGGACCAATCCTTTGCTTTGTCGGACCCCCGGGAACGGGAAAGACCTCGCTCGGACGTTCGATTGCCCGAGCCCTAGGCCGTAAATTCGTTCGCCTGTCTCTAGGTGGGGTGCGGGACGAAGCCGAAATTCGCGGGCACCGGCGCACCTATATCGGTGCGCTGCCGGGGCGGATTATTCAGAGCATCCGCAACGCCGGTTCCAATAACCCGCTCTTGATGCTCGATGAGATTGACAAGCTCGGGGCAGACTTTCGCGGGGATCCGGCGTCTGCGCTGCTCGAAGTCCTCGACCCTGAGCAAAACAACTCATTTGTCGACCATTACCTGGACGTGCCCTTCGATCTCTCGCGCGTCATGTTCGTGACCACGGCGAATTTGCTCGACCCGATTCCTGCCCCGTTGCGGGATCGAATGGAGGTGATCGAGCTTGCTGGGTACACGGAAGAGGAAAAGCTCGTCATCGCGCGGCGGCATCTGATTCCCAAGCAAATGCGGGAGAACGGCCTCCAGGAAGGACAGATCTCGTTTACCGACGAAGGGATTCTCCACATCATTCGCTACTATACGCGTGAGGCAGGGCTGCGGAATCTCGAGCGCGAGATTGGCAGCATTTGTCGCAAGGTGGCCCGGGCGATCACGGAAGGGCGCACCGAGCCAGTCACCGTTGATCCCGCAAAAGTCCGCGAAATGTTGGGGCCCGAACGATTCTTCTCCGAAGTCGCGGATCGTACGCAAGAGCCCGGCGTGGCAGTGGGCCTCGCTTGGACGCCGAATGGTGGCGACATCATCTTCATCGAATCGACCAAGATGGTCGGGAAGAAGAACCTCATCCTCACGGGCCAGCTTGGTGAGGTGATGAAGGAGTCGGCACAGGCGGCCTTGAGCTACATCCGAGCCCATGCGTCGAGCTTGGGCATCGCCCCGGATTTCTTTGAAAACTTGGACATCCACATCCACGTTCCGGCGGGCGCTGTGCCGAAGGATGGCCCCTCTGCAGGAATTGCGCTGGCCACTTCGCTGGCGTCGTTGCTGACCGGTCGCTTGGTCCGCCACGATGTGGCGATGACCGGCGAAATCACCCTGCGCGGGAAGGTGTTGCCCGTGGGTGGGATCAAGGAGAAGGTTCTCGGGGCCCGGCGCGCGGGCATCAAGACGGTGATTTTGCCGAAGCGTAACGAAAAGGACTTGGAGGAAGTCCCCGAGGCAGTGCGGAAGGAGATGAATTTCATCTTCGTGGAAACCATCGATGAAGTTCTGCGGGTCGCCCTGGAACCCGCCTCAGCCGCTCAGAAGCGGGCGGCGGCCCTGTAAGCACGCCGTGCAGGTCTGCAACTGAGCTCGCGGATCCTGGTCTTCAGGGCCGATGTTCGTCTTAATGGCGGCAGCCGAGGTTGCGCCCTTCGCCCGCACTGGCGGTCTGGGTGACGTATTGGGGGCGCTGCCACGGTTTTTAAAGCGGTGCGGCGTGGATGTGGCCGTGGTCCTTCCTGGCTACCGCTGCACCCGGGTGCCGCAGTTCGGGTGGGAGGGAACGGACTTCGAAGTCCAAGCTCCAGTGTCGTCGCGCTTTGTCCGAGCGCCGGTTCTCCGAACAACCATGGGAGACGAGGTCCCCGTGTATGCGATTGCAGCGGATGAGTATTTCGACCGTCCCGCATTGTACGGTGAAGGTGGAAAACCGTATCCCGACAACGCGGAACGTTTTGCCTTTTTTAGCCGCGCTGTGTTGGACTTGGCCGGAACACTCGGAATCCCGGACGTGATCCACGTCCATGATTGGCATGCAGCGCTTGCATCCGCGTTCCTCCGCGCGGATGCTGCCCGTTACCCATGGTCGCAGCAAGTGCGAACCGTGCTCACCATCCACAACCTCGCGTACCAAGGCAGTTTCTGGGCGCATGACTGGTACATCCTAAACCTCGATCCACGCTTTTTTAGTTTCGATGCGCTCGAAGCCTGGGGCAACATCAACTACTTGAAGGGCGGTATCTCGTTCGCCGATTGGATCACAACCGTGAGCCCTACATATGCTCGGGAAATCCAAACCCCAGAGTATGGCTGTGGTTTGGATGGCACCTTGCGCTATCGAGCCGAGCGGCTGACCGGGATTTTGAACGGCGTCGACTACGACGAATGGGATCCGGCCACAGATCCGAACCTCCCCGCGAACTTTTCCCTCAAGGATTTAAGAGGCAAAGCTGGATGTAAGGCTCATCTGCAGCAGCGGCTTGGACTGCCCGTGAATCCCCACCAACCCCTGATTGGAGTAGTTTCGCGATTGGTGGCAGAGAAGGGCATGGCTCTGCTTGCAGATACGATGCCCGCGTTGCTCGAAACGGGCGTACAGCTTGTTCTCCTCGGCCAGGGGGATGTGACTTTGGAGAGACGATGGCAGGAGATCGGCCAGCGGTACAAGGGAGCCGTCAGCGTCAACCTAGCGTTTGATGAACGGCTGGCGAGGCAGATTTATGGTGGAACGGACATCTTTCTCATGCCATCGCAGTTCGAGCCCTGTGGGTTGTCGCAAATGTATGCCATGAGGTACGGGAGCATTCCTGTGGTTCACGCGACGGGTGGGCTCCTCGATTCGGTCATCGATGTCCAGGTGGATCCTGAACACGCTACAGGATTCCACTTCAGTCCGTTTACTTCTGCCGCCCTAGTGAGTGCAGTCGACCGGGCATTGCAGTGGTATGCGCAGCCGCCGCTCTGGCGTGCTTTGGTGGAGCGCGCCATGCGCGCCGACTTTTCATGGGGTCGTGCGGCCGCCGCTTACCAGAACGTTTACGCCAACGCGCGCACGTCAGACCCATTTTGGCCGCTTGCTTCCCACTAGTTGAAGTATGGGTGCGAGGAGCCTTTCACTGGTGAGACGAGAAAAGCGACAGCACGCGCGTTTTGGTGTCGTTGCGTCTTGGTTTCTTGCGTGCTTTGCTTAGCCCCCTCCTTAGAACCGCGTCGCCACGCGGCGACATCGTGCGAACAAGGAACAAGGAGTGGGAGCGATGCGAAGAAAGAATGTGTGGATGTTGAGGCCGAGCCTTGTTGGTACCTCAGTGACTTTGGTTTTTGCCCTGGGTTTCTTGTTGCAATGTTCCGCTTATGCGGGGGACCAGGTGTCGGAAGCAGCAATGAAGGAGGCCAAGGAGATTTGGCAAACCCGCTGCAGCACGTGCCATGGGCCGAACGGAAAGGGAGATGGGCCCGCAGGGATGGCTCTGAACCCGAAGCCTCAAGACTTAACTTCGGATCAATGGCAAAAGTCCGTGACCGACGAGCACATCGAGAAAGTCATTGTGGGTGGGGGCCAGGCCGTGGGGAAAAGTCCGTTAATGGCGGCGAATCCCGACCTTGCAGGCAAGCCAGAAGTGGTCCGCGCCCTGACCAAGCTTGTTCGGGATCTCAAAGGAAAGTAACGGTTCGCCGCTCGGGCGCGCGGAGCAGGGTTCGCTGGTTCTCGTTCGCCAGGCGCGGGCCACGGTGCTCTGCTTCGTTGTGGGCGCCCTTTACAGCCAGCATCGGCCTTAACAATGTACGCGATGGTTGTTCGCCACTACGGGGAGTCGGTAATCCTCGAGAGAGTAGAGTTGCCGGACCCCGAGGTGGCGCCGGGGTGTGTGTTGATCGACGTGAAGGCGATTGGCTGTAACTTCGCCGACACGCTTATTGTGGAGGGCAAATATCAGTTGAAACCATCCCCGCCGTTTTCGCCCGGCAGCGAAGTAGCCGGAATCGTGCGAACGGTTGGCGAGGGTGTGCGAAACCTGCACCCGGGGCAGCGCGTGATGGCGCTGCTCGATTGGGGTGGGTATGCCAGTGTGGTGCGTGTTCCGGCGGGATTTGTTGTCCCCATCCCCGATTCCATGCCCTTCGAGATTGGTGCCGCGTTTGGTGTGGCGTATCAAACCGCCTATCTAGCACTCACGCGGCGGGCTGCGTTACGGCCACGGGAGACGTTGCTGGTCCACGCTGCAGCAGGTGGAGTAGGCCTGGCTGCAGTGCAAGTGGGACGCGCTTTGGGTGCTCGCGTGTTGGGAACTGCTGGAACTGCAGAGAAATGCGAGCTCGCCAAGCGGCACGGCGCGGAGGCATGCTTTTCATCTGTCTCGCACGATTGGGTCGACAGTGTGAAGGCGGCAACGAATGAACGTGGTGCAGACGTGATTTACGATCCGGTCGGCGGCGACACATTCGACAGGTCGTTGAAGTGTATTGCGTGGTGCGGCCGTTTGCTCGTGATCGGCTTTGCCTCGGGGAGAATCCCCACAGTGGCGGCGAATCGCATCTTACTCAAAAACATCTCCGTGATCGGGCTCAACCTCGGGGCGTACAAACAGTACGAGCCGGAGACTTTGATTCAGTCTCTGCAAGAGCTCTTTGGCCTGTTTGAGCGCGGTTTATTACGCCCGGAAATCTCAGCGCAGATCTCGCTCGAGCGAGCGAACGAGGCATTGGCATCTCTTCGCCAGGGTAAGACCGTGGGCAAGATCGTGCTGGTTCCCTAAGGGGGGACTCCCCGCGGCTCAACGTCCGGTTCGTTTGGCAGCTGCCCGCTGCTGTTCGGCTAGAAGCCGCTGGGTAACCCGCACGGGCAGGCCAGGTCCTTGCTCGAGGCTGCGAAGTTCAAACGGCAACTCCGTCAGGCTGCGCAGAGCACGTTCTCGAGCATCCTTTGTGTCGGTAGACGGCTGCAGCCGACGGCCGGCTTTCATCACGGGCTGCAAAAGCGGACGAGCGTTGGGCGTAGGCGGATCTTCATCGGCGAGAGCAATCCAATCTTCGAGGTACACGCCATCTTCTCTTGCAACTCTCCACACCTGCTTACTCCCCGGTAAAGTGGCTTTTCCGGGACTGGTCTTGACCTTGGCTTTCTTCTCATGGTCGGCAACGACTTCAACGAGCTTGTACACTCCACCCAGGCTTGGCGCATCTGCGGAGGTGGATAACCGGGTCCCGACCCCGAATGCATCCACGGGTGCCCCGTGACGAACAATCTCCGCAATCCGATACTCGTCGAGGTCACCGCTAGCGAAGATGCGCGTGGCTGTGAGCCCGCCGCTATCGAGGACGCGGCGGACTTCACGACTCAACAGTTCAAGATCGCCGCTGTCGAGTCTAACGGCCTGGGGTTTGAGCCCGGCAGCGACAATTTTCTTTGCCGCTTCCACCGTGTCGTACGTATCGATCAGCAACGTCGCCGTGGCTGGGAACAGGTGCATGTACTGTTGAAATGCCGTGAGTTCGTCGTCGAAGGACATCACCCAGGAGTGGGCGATTGTGCCATACGTCGGTACACCGAATCTTAGACCCGCCTCCACGTTAGATGTGCCGATGCAGCCGCCGATGTAGGCCGCTCGGGCGGCGTACATGGCTGCTTCACTGCCGTGGGCGCGGCGCGAGCCGAATTCAATCACCGGACGCCCCTCCGCGGCTGTAACCACGCGCGCCGCCTTGGAGGCGATCATCGTTTGGAAATTGATGGTGGTTAGTAGGAAGGTTTCGACAAGTTGGGCCTGTACTATCGGTGCCGTTACCCGCAAGAGTGGCTCTGGAGCAAAGGCTACAGTGCCTTCCGGCATCGCCCATACTTCTCCCTCGAACCGAAACGCACGGAGGTATTCGAAAAAGGGCTCGGGAACCGAACGAAACGTGGGGTGTTGGCGAAGGTAATCGATGTCTTCGGCCGAGAACTGGAGCTCTTCGAGGTATTCGAGTGCCTGTTCAACACCTGCAACGAGTAAAAAGCGCCGATGGGGCGGGAGTTCGCGAACAAAGAGCTCGAAGGTGGCGATGCTGCGGATATCGTTGCAAAAGTAGGCCGCGGCCATGGTGAGTTCGTACAAGTCCGTGGCGAGGGCTAAGGATCGCGGCTTCATGTTAGGGCCTTGAGCCGGTACGCGAAGGTGTTTTCAGAAGCGAGCATTACGAGCGGCACGCTGGGATCACTTCTTTGGCAAACAGCTCCAAACTTTCTCGTTGATTTAGGTCACCGAAGAGCCCGATGAAAAACGTCACTCCTTGCTGCTCTCGTTGCCGGAAAATTTCCACCAGTTGCTCCGGCGTACCCCGGTAGGCCCGATCTAAGTCCCAAACGGAACCTAGCAGGGCTCGTGCAGCGGTGGTCTTTTCTTCCACTTCGGCCGGAGTCTTGCCAGTAATGAACACACACTGCTCCGAAATCTCGATCTCCTCGAATGGCCGCCCCACGGCTTCGCAATGGCGGCGCAAAACGGCGAGCTTTTGCGGTAGTTGAGCGGCAACATTGTTTGGGCAGTTCCAGATATTGGCATGTTCGGCCACAACGCGAAGGAGGCGCCTCTCTCCGGCACCGCCAATGAGAATCGGTGGGTGTGGTTGCTGCTTCGGTTTAGGCCGGTTTACCGCTTCCGCGACGCTGTAGTACTTTCCCTGGAAAGTGGCACGGTCTTGGGTGAACAGTCGCTTGATCACGTGGATCGCTTCTTCCAGTTGCTCAATGCGCACCCGCGCGGGCGGGAAAGGGTAGCCATAAGCGTGGTACTCCTCCTCCATCCATCCCGCTCCAATTCCAAGGACAAAACGCCCACCGCTCACCTGGTCGAGCGAGCTTGCCATCTTCGCCAAAAAGGCAGGGTTTCGGTACGAATTGCAGAGCACCAAAGTGCCAATGCGAATCCGTTCGGTGATGCTGGCGGCGGCAGACATGAGTGTCCACGCCTCCAAGTGGTCGAGGTCGGGCAAGCCTCGCATCCACATATGATCGACAAACCAAACCGAGTCGAAACCCAACCGGTCGGCGGTAACGACGCGCTCGCGAATCCCCTCCCAGGTTTGGCCAACTTGCGGCAGGAATAAGCCGAATCGAAGTGGCTTCATCTTCCCTCCTCCGGAGCAAGGCCTAGTACGTGAAACGGACCAATCCGACAACCTTGCGTGCAGTGAACTTTGCTCCTAGCGTTTTCGCTGCGTGATCCGTAGCTCGCCGATGCTACCTTAGGACCATCGTCCTGTCACCACTCGTGGGGGCAAGCTATCGGGGCACAGACGGTCCGAGCGCGGTAACAAGTCACAAGGGGCTGATCCGATGGGCCTGCCCCATCTCACGAGACCGTCGTGACCGTTACCGCAACGCACGCAGCAGTTCGGCAGCCTAGTTCATCCGTTCGAACAGGAGTTCTAGATTCTTGTTTCTAGAACCTTTATTCGCGTGCGCGTGCGTTTGGTGAAGAAAGAATCTTCAGGGTCGGGAGCGCGGGCCGAGGCGAGGGCACGCACGCGTGAGCGTCTATTTGCTGTAGCCCGCCGCGTCTTTGCCGAGAAAGGGTTGGCGGCAACCAATCTTCGCACCGATATTTTGGAGCCGTCGGGAGTTTCCGTCGGTTCCTTTTACCATCAGTTCCGGGACAAGACGGAGCTCTTCCTGGCAATCCTAGCCGAGCACGAAGAGTCGTTCCGCAAACTCCTTCGGGCAGTGCACGCGTTAGCCGCGCGGCGCCCGGCGCAAGAAGTCGCTTGGCAGTCGTTTGCTGCAGTCTTGGACATGGTCGAAGAGCACGAAGACCTCCTGCGCATGATGGCCCGCGAGCGAGAAAGCCATGACGTGCGGGTGCGCGCCTACCTACGGCGTAACGATCGAGCGTGGATAGAGAGTTTGGCCGAGGACTACCTGCGAAACAATTTAATCCCGTCGAAGAATCACGTTTTGGCCAGCCGCATGGCCGAGTTGGTCCTAACGTTCACTTGGGGAGCGGTGCTCCGGTACTCCAGTTGGACCCCGGAAGAACGACAACGGCGCCGCGTAGACTGGATCGATGACCTCGTGGCCTTTTGCCTCGGGGGTATGGCGGCTCTTCTCGGCCAGGCGCACACTTACGAATCAGAGCCACAATCGGACATTGAGGAGGTTTGAGCGATGCAATTTGGTATCTTCTACGAGCACCAGTTGCCGCGCCCTTGGGGCGAGGACGACGAACACCGGCTGTTGCAAGAAGCGCTGGAGCAGGTCGAACTCGCAGACCGGCTCGGGATCGACTACGCGTGGGAAGTGGAGCACCATTTTCTCGAGGAGTACTCGCACTCCTCGGCTCCCGAAGTGTTCCTCGCCGCTTGTAGCCAACGGACCAAGCGGATTCGCCTCGGCCACGGCATTGTGTTGATGCCGCCGAACTACAATCATCCAGCGAGAGTTGCCGAGCGGATTGCAACGCTCGACCTCGTGAGCAACGGCCGAGTGGATTGGGGCACCGGCGAGTCCAGCTCCCGCATTGAGTTAGAAGGGTTCAACATCGACTACATGCAGAAGCGCGACATGTGGCTGGAGGCGGTTCGCGAGGCGGCAAAGATGATGGTGGCTGAGCCCTACCCCGGATACCAAGGCCAGTATTTTACCATGCCGCACCGCAACGTGGTGCCGAAGCCCCTGCAGAAACCTCACCCTCCGCTTTGGCTGGCTTGCTCAAACCGGGAGACGATTCGGTTGGCAGCGCGCTTGGGAATGGGTGCGCTTACCTTTGCCTTTGTGGACCCAAGCGAGGCGAAATACTGGGTCGATGAGTACTACAACACCTTCAAACAGGAGTGCGAGCCGATCGGTCAGGCAGTGAACCCGAATGTCGCGATGGTGACCGGCTTTATGTGCCACGAAAGCAGCGAGGTCGCCTTGGCGCGCGGCATGGAAGGGTTTCGATTCTTTGGGTACGCGCTCATGCATTACTACATCACCGGCACTCACGTCCCTGGGCGTTTCAACATCTGGGAGGACTTTAAGAAGAACTCCACGCCCGATACCTGGGGCGGTCCGACAGGAGGCATTGGCAATCCTGATGAAGTTCGTGCCAATCTCGAGAAGTTCGAGGAGATGGGCGTGGATCAGGTGATTTTCATCCAACAAGGTGGCCGCAATCGTCACGAGCACATTTGCGAGTCGCTCGAACTGTTTGCTGCCCGTGTCCTGCCGGACTTCAAAGAGCGGCATGAGCAGCGAGCCAAGCGCAAGGCGGAGGAGCTTGCGCCTTACATCGCACGGGCGATGGAAAAGGTGCCGCCCATTGCGAAACTCGACCCAGTACCGCCGGTCGAATCCTACCCAGTCCTGCTGCAAAAGCTCGGTGTGGAAGTCACCGACGCCACGATCGGCAAGAAACTTGCGAATTCGGTGACGGGCGCTGTTTCGTGATGCGCTGCTCTAAGCCAGGCGTGCGGAAGCACACGGGTAGGGTAGGTCGGCGCTGGCACCGGAACGAAGTGTGGAAACGAACTGTTCGTGCACGGGCGAGGGCCGTCGTATCTCGTTCGGGTGCCGAACTCCTGTACCGAGGCCTTAGGCTCCTGTTTAGGCCTGACCCCATCCCGTAAATCACTGATCGAGGCTTAAAAATCGGGCTGCTTACGAAGAGGACGCCCGATGGCCATTTTCTGGCGCGCGGCTACATCCCGCAGCGCGCGGCGAACTTCAGCAGCAAACTCCGCATTTGGAGCGCTGCGCAGTGCATCCATGAAGTGCTGATAGGCGAGCGCGGGTTCGTCGAGATCGTAGAGAAGAACACGGCCCGCACCCAAATGCGCGGCTGCAACCGCCGGATCCGTAGGATGCTGGCGGATCAATCGCAGATACACCGCAAGCGCAGAACGAGGCGAGCCGTGCATCCGCAACCACTCGGCAAGGTCCAGCAAGTCTTCGGGGTCGATGCCCCTGACGGGCGCCTTGGGATCCAGGCTCAAGTAAAGGCGAGCCGCCTCCTCCATTCGACCGGCTTGTAAAGCGGCGCGCACTGCTTGGGCATCCGCGCGTGACATTTGGACCCGCGGAAGTTCCTTTCGCGTGGCCACTTGCAGCTCCCGGCGGTCGATCCACCAGGCTCCGAGCAGACCGGCAAAAAAACCTCCGATGTGGGCGCCAAAGGCGACTCCGCTACCTTCCGAACCGAACGTGAACAAGAAAGGCAAAATGTTATCCAGCACGAGATAGAATCCAAGCACCAGTCGTGCAGGCAAAAACACAACCCGCATGAAAAACGGAAATAACACCAACAACAGCCGCACTTGGTTGTACGGGAACCAACGGAAGTAAAAGCCGAGCACCCCGGAAATCGCCCCCGAGGCACCGATGAGCGGAATCTCAGATGAGGAGAAAATCACCGCATGAAACAACGTCGCCGCGGCTCCCGTCGCCAGGTACCAGCCTAAGAAGCGCAAGCGGCCGAGTCGGTGCTCCACATTGTCGCCGTAAATCCACAAGAAGAGCATGTTTCCGAACAAGTGGAGAAAACCGGCATGGAGGAACATGGAGGAAAAGAGGTCGACGAGTTCGGGCGACGCGGGACGAAATCCGTGCTCGAAGATGAACAGGTCGTATTGGGAAACATGCTGCAGGATTTGCCGCACCGGTAACTTGTGACTGAACTGCCGCTGCAGAACGTCGAGGTATTCTTGCAACCTCGGATCTGCCCAATTTGCCGGAACGCCGCTCAGCGGTACCGTAATGAGAATGTAAACGGCCACATTCGCGGCGATGATGGCATACGTCATCCAGGGGATGCCGCGCGGGTTGGGCGCGTCGCTCAGCGGTAGGATCATGTCCGATGCCCCCGGTGTCCGGCCGCGTTAGCTTCCTGTGAAATTCGGGCTGCGGCGTTCCAGAAAGGCAGCGACGCCCTCGCGAAAATCATTGGTCGTGAAGCACGCGACCATCTCGCGATCAGCCTTGGACACTGCCGTGGCGAGGTCGCCAAATTGGTCTTGCCAGAGTTGTTGTTTCATAATCCGAAGCGACCGGGGCGAGCACTGCATGGCCAGTTCGTGCGCCAGGGCAAACACTTGTGTGAGGAATACATCGTGGGGAAATACCCGACTGACTAACCCAATGGCTAGTGCCTCGTCGGCGTCGATAAAGCGGCCTGTAAACAGCAAGTCGACCGCGCGTGCATGACCCACGATGCGTGGGAGCAGCCATGCCGAGCCGTGTTCCGCGATGAGCCCCCTCCGCGCGAACAAATACGAAATGCGCGCTGCCGAGGAGGCGACCCGCAGGTCGTAAAATAGCGGGTAGGTGGCACCGAGCCCGGCAGCCACTCCGTTAATGGCGCCGATCACGGGCTTGGTGAGCCCCATGGGATACGTGTACTCCCCACGCAGTAACGGCGGCAGGCTGGGATCAAACTCTACCGCGAGCTCGGGTGGCGTCGTTTCCGGCGAGGCCGCACCCGACTGCACTTCGCGCAAAAAGTCCATGTCCGCGCCCGCACAGTAGCCGCGGCCAGCGCCAGTCACGACAATGACCCGCACCTTCGGGTCGTTCTCGGCACGCCACATGGCATGGCGAACCTCGAAGCCCATGCGCAGGGTCCATGCGTTGAGCTTGTCCGGCCGATTTAACGTGATGGTCGCCACTGGTCCTTCTACCGCATACAGAATTTGCTCGTATGGCATTTGGCTACTCCCGCGCTCGGCGCTAGCGCGCGCACACAGCTCAAGCAACCACCCCGCTCGGAGGGGCAGGAGTCGTACGGTCGGCAGGGCGAAAGCGGGGTGCGGCCGTCGAGGCAAAAATCACCATCCGCGCAGATCCACAGGCCAGGACTCGATAACACGCTCCCCGTCAGTCACCAACATCCGCTCGTGGTAAGCCACCGTTGGGTCAACGTGCGCGGGCCAGACCTTGATTTTTTCTCCTACCGCCACCCGACGTGTGGGAACAAAGGTGACATGCTCGTCGGAGCAGAATAATACTTGGGCATCGTCGATGGCAGGATTCCCGTGGTCCATGCCAAGGGATTTGAGCCCGCAGTCGGCCACTGCATAGTGGTCGCTCACGGAAATGACCGTCGCCCACACGAACAGAGCTTGGCGAAACGGTAGGCCGAGTTTTGCGTACTGCGTGTCCATCAACGCATAAGAACCTGCTTGAATTTCTGTGGCCCACTGGTTCAGGTCGAAGGTGCCCGTTCCGCCGGCGGATACGATGTCGCCGCCAACCTCGCGGTGTGCAGCCAGAAGAAGCTTCATCGCCGCCGCACACAACGACTCCCGCAATGCGCGATCGTCGATGCCGACGGCGTGGCCCTCGTACCCCATCACACCCACGACTTCCAACCCCGCACGCCGAGCCTCCTCGGCTAGTGCTCCCGCACGCTCGGGCGCACAACCGCAGCGCGGTAGGCCGACGTTGACATCGATAATCACGCGGCGGATCCCTGCCTTGGCGGCAGCAGCAATGGTGGCCGACGAGTCCACCGCCACGATAACGGGCCAATACCTCAGCCTCGCTAAGCGCTCCACATCGAGCACTTCGTTCGCAAGCAAAAGATCCTCCCCTAAACCCGCCAGAGCCAGCCCTTCCGCCTCGCGAACCGTGGCACAGCAGAAGGCAGGATGGCCGTGGCGTTGTTGTAACTTGGCCAGCGCCGTACACTTGTGCGCTTTCACATGCGGCCGCAAACGCTGGCCCGGGAGGCGTTCAGCCATGGTCCGCAGGTTGTGTTCTAAGGCGGCCGCGTCGATGACCAGCGCCGGCGTGGCGACGTCGTGCAGATACATCGTGGTCACGAAGGGTTTGTTTTCTCCAGCGCCTCAGCAAAGGGGGTATCGAGGTCCACGCCGGTCGTTTCGAGAACACGCGCGAGCATGGCGTAAAACCCAACAACCAGGCAGAGCTCCACAATTTGCCGCGGAGAAAAGTTCGCCACGAGGCGGTGCCACAGCTCGTCATCAATGCGAGGAGCTGCAAGCAGGGCCTTCGTTACTGCCAGAACCAGCAACTCGGTTTCTGAAAATGCAGCAGGGCTCAGCTCGCCTCGCTCGATCGCACGCACTTGTTCCTGCGGCACACCGACGATTCGCGCGAGCGCCTCATGCTGCGCCCACTCGTAAGCGCAGCCGCACTCCCGCGCGACCGTCAAAATCACCAGCTCTCGCAAGCGGGGGGCGAGCTCGAGTTCGTTCAATAACGCCGTCCCTAGCCGCAGCCACGGGCGAAAGCAGGACGTCGCGTGCGCGAGCATGCGAAAGACGTTGAGTTGCACGGGAAGTTGCGCCAGGGTGGTTCGGACATCTTCGGGAAGTTCTTCGATTTTCGGATACGGGAGCCGCGCCATGCGAGTATCCTCCGTGTGGTTTTTGTCGTCCCGGGCCGCACGCTTTTCTGCGGAACGAGCCTGTAAAGCGAGCCTTACTGAACCTTGTATCCGTAAAGCCAGCGGGCAAGGGTGCGGCCGATATTCCGTACCGTGTGCCGCGTGCGGGCGGGGATCAGGATTTCTTCGCCAACTTGCGGGCGAAAGGTCTGGCCTCCGAACTCGAGTTCGATCTGTCCCTCGATGGGCATCACGAGCTCTTCCGTTGCGTGCAGAAAGTCGCGCCACTCTTGGCCAGGCGCATCGATCCACACGTCGCAACTGAAACCACGCTCAGCCCAGCGACGCCGAACCTGCTCGATGTCGACACTCGTGGTTGCCATGGGAGTTCCGGCTCCTCAAACGCGCTGCGCGCGGGTAAGGTTGTCGACCCGGGCGAAATATTCCGCCAATCGAGGGTGGCGCGCCAAGGTCGCGGCACCGAGTCGGGAATCGGCAATGCACTCCGCTTGGCAAACGATGGCAATGTCCGCGAGGGTGAGATTGTTTCCAACGACAAATCCGGTGGACTCTTGCAAGGCCTCAATCGCTGTGAACAAGCGTTCCACGTCCTGAGCAAGCTGCCCCTGGGATTTACGACCCACCCCTTGGGTCGACGTGACCTGGCGGAAGTTTTCGCGAATCAGCGGCGCCATCGTCGAGCGCATTTCCTCGGGGATGCCGGCAGCCAGCTTGGCAAAGGTGTGCTCGAAGTCCTCCTCGCCGAAGCGCAGGCACATCTCGTAAAAGTACAGCGACTCGTCTGCCCAATCTTCCAGCGCCAATACGAGCGCCCGTTCTCGAGGATCTTGGGGGATGAGCCGCGGCTCAGGAACCCGCTCCTCGACAGCCAAAGCGATGTCGGTGGAGTCGGCGATGACCTCTCCGTCCCACTCGATGAATGGCAGTTTGCCAGTGGGGTTGCGTTCTTGGATGCGCGGCACCTCCGCCAACGGCCACTCGTAGATATCGAAGGGAACGTTTTTGTAAGCGAGGACCCGCCGCACCTTGTCGCAAAACGGCGAAATGGCAAACTGGTACAAGGTCACGTTCGGCATCGTCTCCTCTCCTCGCTCGGTGTCACACCGTGCCACATTGCGCGGCCTCGTGGGCGCGGTGGAACAAAAACTCTGCAGCTTGCCCAAAGGTTCGGAACCGTTCGTCTTTCGTCTGCCCCACGTGGTAACGGTAGTAAATCTGTTGCAGGACGACCGCCATCTTGAAGAGCCCGAACACGTAGTAGTAGGGCACGTTGCTCACGTCCACATTATGCCGCTTGCCGTAGCGCACCACAGCTTCGGCGCGTGTCATGAACCCTGGCGTATTCGAAGGCATTCCAACCGGCCCTCCTAACGTGCCCGCCGGCGCCTCTCGCTCTTCGATCCAAGCTGTGAGAAGCGTCCCAAGGTCGCAAAGCGGGTCGCCGACCGTACACATGTCCCAGTCGAAAACCGCCACACATCGGCCTGGATCGTCATCCGCCAACATCATGTTGTCGAGCCTCCAGTCGTTGTGCAGCAGGGTAGGGCGAGGCGAAGCTGGCATATGCTCGCGTAGCCAGCGATGCAATTCTCCGGCGAGCGGAACTTCGCTGGTTTTGGCGCGCTCGAAGCGAGCCATCCAGCCGTCCACCTGCCGCAAAAGGAAGCCCTCGGGTTTACCGATTTTGTCGAGACCCACGCTGGCTGGGTCCACCGCGTGCAGATCGGCTAGGGCATCGATGAGAACTTCGCTGATCTTGCGGTTTGCCACGGGATCTCTCCCGCCTCCCCACTTCTCCGGAATCACGCGCCGCACCACCGTACCGTAACGACGCTCCATGACAAAAAACGGCGCCCCAATCACGCTGCTGTCGTCACAAAAGAGGAATGCGCGGGGCGCTAACGGGTAGGCTTGGTACAGCACGGATAAGCAGCGGTACTCGCGAGCCATGTCGTGCGAGCCCGGGGCGACCGGCCCGAGGGGCGGTCGCCTGAGCACGTACTCCACACTCGGGTAGCGAAGGAGGTAGGTGAGATTGGCATGGCCGCCCGCGAACTGCACGATCTCGAGCGGGCCGTCGGAGCCAGGCAATTTGCCGCGGAGATACGCAGCAAGTCGCTCGTGATCGAAGTCCTCGTCGGGCCGGATGGGAATGGTTTCGGGTGGATCGACAAGCTTTGTGTCCGTCATGCTGTGTGTTTCCTCGTTGTCGCCTTTAGATTCAAGCGGTGCTGCGGCCCTTCATGGCGTAAATGCGCTGGATGTCAATCTGCAGGAGCACCGTGCGCCGTGGTTGGCCGCTCGCACCAGGGCGGCTCTCGCGTTCGCTACCGGGAACGACCGCCGCCCGGCCGTACACGATGGCCACCGCACCGTCAGCGCCCCACGTCGTCAAGGCTACGCGCGGGTTGTGGTCTAAATCGCGCCGGCGCTGTGCGTCGACGTAAATCGTCGAGTACAAGATGCCATTGACGAATTCAGCGTGCACGGGAGCGATGTGCGGTGCCCCGTGCGCGCCAGTGGTGGCCATCGCCTTGAGGCGGCAATTGTTCCAGAATTCCACAAATTCGCGGGCATTCATCTGTCGCTCGGCACGACCGAACGTTTCCCGCAAGGCTTTCCCGGCTCGCGACAAGCTCGACTGCAACAGCCGATCGATCGGTTCCAAAAGAGAGTCGGGCCAGTAGCGAGGGTTGCGTTCCTCCTCGGTTGCTCCGCGAAGAATCGGTTGCTTTTGCATCGATTGTGTACCCATACGAGCGCGCTCCTCACTGCACGGAATGTATCCATGTAGCACCAACTCACCGCGTTGCCCGAGGGGGCACCGTTCTCAGCGCTTCCGAGCCGGCTGTGGGCAAATCGGGAGTGAATTGCCGGGCCCTATGGAGCCGCCAGCGCCGGCTCCCTTCAGCACACCGGAGTCGCCGAATCGGCTATTGCTGCTGCTGTGTCACGGAGAGAATGCTCGTCTCTCACCCAAGACATTGCGATTGTTCCATCTGGCGGTCGCCGCCAGACACGGGCACCTGGCTGTGGGCGGCCGGAGAGACTGGCGCACTCGCCGGCTAGTACTCACCATCAGCGGCAGCGGGATAATGGGCACGCCATGTTTCCGGTGCCGCCGCGGGGAATGTTCGCCAAGAGCCGGCTTCTATCCACGATGCCCAATGCCCCACGCGGGAGGGTCGCCAGTTGTCCGCCTCGAGGTGATAGCTGTCGAAGTGGTTTGTTCCTTCCTCCACCTTGCGTTTTCTTGCTTTGCGGCTCAGCGGTATGGTCGGCTGCAGGACCTCGCCAGAGCACGGCGGCAGCGAGTGATTTGCCGCCTGTCGTAGGCGCCAAAACGTTTCTTTCAAAGCGCAACGATCCGTTCGGGCCTGTCACCAGAATCGGGGTTTGGCCATTATGATCAGGGAAGCGAGAGACAAAACGGTTGCCAGGATGCCGGCGAAATACCATCGATGCAGAACTTGGAAGAACGCTTCCGGTAGTTGTTCTCTAGGTGCAGCAGCGCTCGACGGTAACTGAATGAGCTGGTTTTGATACCTCAACAACAACCGTATCCATACCATAACCCAAGAGCGTGAACGCTCCCAAGGCAAGAGAAACCCGACTGGTGTTCAACAAGCCCGCCCCAGCTATGCATGGCCATGATAAGCCCGTTGGCAACGAGCAACAGCACACCCGGACCGGTGAAGAACACATCTGCCTAATTCACAGCTTTTGAGGCAAAGTGCGGGGTCCGCTTTTTTTGTTCCGTTCAGCGAGAACCATCCATACGCCAGTAACAATCGCGTTCCCTAATAAGAAGATCACTGATCCAAAGACATGGAGCAGTTTGTGCCATTGGTAAGGCAAGAACAAAGGGTAGCCGGCAAAACCCAGCGTCGTGAGAACCACGCGCATGACTGCAATCTCAGCAAGCAACGCTTTCGTGCTTGGATGCATCGGGTCTCCCGCTGTGTCGTGCGGAGTTTGAAATCACTTGTCGGCTAATGACTTGCTCCTGCGCCGCGCAGGCTTTTTTGCGCAGCGCCTCGACGTGCAGGTTCGAGCGCAGTCACTGGACTTTGATTGGATCTATGTCACGCCCGTCGAGGTTGTCGATCTTGGTAAGGCGATTTCCGGAAGCCGGCATAGTCTCCGAGCAGATGCAAAAACTCTTCCGCGCAATACAATGCGAAGATCAGTTTTTTGAGCCCAGCGGTCGGCGGGTACGGAGCGGATTTCGAGCTCGGTGTTGTTAGTTGTCTTCACGTTGTAGACGCCAGGCGCTTGCTCCACGTCCGCTCCCGCTTCCAAAGATCAGGTTATCTTGCTCAGCCTCGTGTGAGGCACTCAAGAGCGCAGAATCCTCCACCCTGCATCTTGGAGCTCCTGCATCGACTCGATCGAGAGCTCCTCGGCCGGATCGGCTCTGTGGTTTGGATCGAGCCAAGACATCCCGCCGGCCCGTATAGGCGGCTCTGCTCGCGCACCAAGGCGGTCGGTAGCGTGCTGACCCTTTGCAACAGATGATCCTGCGCGGCATCCACCGGCTGCGCCGACTTTTAGCAATCCTCTGGGCGTCCAGCTCCGTTCCCCCGCTTTGAACCTCTCGATTCGCAGCCCGTCGCCTGGTCTTGCGTGGCATTGGACTGCAGCGAGATGCCGTGCGGCGCCGCGTGGTCGAGCTGGGTTAACGCGGTGGGAGCAGAAACCGACAGCTCCTGCACGAAGAATTGCGTGGCGGGATCGCAGAGGGCGCCCCCGGCAGGCGGTGCGGATGTCGTGATTTGGGGTGGTGTCTTCTCGGCCACTCCCTGCGGCCGTTCGTGGCGGGTGGCGTACTTGCTCAGACGCCGAGGCAACGTGCAATTTGCTTTACCGAGAGCGGGCAGACTTGATAGCATGCTGCCACGATGGTGATGACGTGGAGGTGGCGCAGGTGGAACTGGAGCGTGCCGTTCAAGAATTTATCCGTGCACTCAGGGTCGAGCGCAATGCGTCTCCGCACACGGTCAGGGCGTACGACGCGGACCTGCAGCAGTTTCTAACCTTCATGCAAGGGATGCTGGCCCGTGCGGGAAAGGGAGTCGAGGTGCGGGAGGTGACCCGCGAGCATGTACGGGGCTTTTTAGCCGCGCTTCTGGAGCAGCACCGCAAAAGCTCGGTGGCACGCAAGCTTTCCTCGGTGCGCGCGTTCTTCCGCTTCGCGCGGGCGCAGCGGTGGCTCGATCACGATCCCGTGGCCGCGGTGCAGGCCCCGCGCAAGGAGCAACAACTCCCGAATCACTTGACCGTGGACGATGCCTTTCGGTTGCTCGACGCGGTTGCGGGTGACGAGCCCATCCGCCTGCGTGATGCCGCAATGTTGGAAGTGCTGTATTCCTGCGGCTTGCGCGTGAGCGAACTCGTGAGCCTGGATTGGGAGGATCTCGATTCGAACCTCCAACTGCTCCGCGTGCGGGGCAAGGGCGCGAAGGAACGGCTTGTGCCCATTGGCCAAAAGGCGCTTGCCGCCCTGTGGCGCTATCGCGAGCACATCCCTAAGCTTTGCCGTCGCGGTGTGAAGGACGCACGTGCAGTGTTCCTCAACCGCTCCGGCCGGCGGATTACCACGCGCTCGGTGGCGCGGCGCCTGGATTACTACGTGCGAGCTGCGGGTCTGCTGACCAAAGTCAGCCCGCACGCGATCCGCCACAGCTTCGCAACCCACTTGCTCAACGCCGGAGCAGATTTGCGCGCGATCCAGGAGCTCCTTGGCCATGCAAGCCTTTCGACGACGCAACGTTACACGCATGTGAACTTGGATTACTTGATGCAAGTGTACGACAAAGCACACCCGCGAGCGGGAAAGGGCTAAGCGAAACAGGAGGAGAAGCGCATGCAGCACTTCCACGGCACAACGATTCTGGCACTCCGACACCGCGGCGTGACCGTTATGGCCGGCGACGGGCAAGTGAGTCTCGGTCCCACAGTGGTCAAGGCGCAGGCCCGCAAAGTTCGCCGCTTATACCGCGACTCGATCCTTGCCGGTTTTGCCGGAGCGACAGCCGACGCCTTCACCTTGTTCGAACGCTTCGAGCGGCAACTCGATCAGTTCCAAGGGAATCTGCGGCGCGCCGCAGTGGAGCTGGCTAAAGACTGGCGCACCGATAGGCTCTTGCGCCGCTTGGAAGCATTACTCCTAGTGGCCGATCGGGAGAGTTTGTTGATGCTCTCGGGTAGCGGCGATGTGATCGAGCCTGACGAGCCCGTGGTTGGCATAGGCTCTGGCGGTAACTACGCTGTAGCTGCCGCGCGGGCGCTCATGCGCCACAGCCAACTGGACGCTGCCGAGATCGCCCGCGAAGCCATGCGCATTGCGGCTAGCATTTGCGTGTACACGAACGACAACGTTGTGTTGGAGCAGCTTTGAAGACTGCCTCTGTGGCATTGCGCTGCGGGGAGCGCGTGGTACCAAATGAAAGCCATGAGTTTCATGACGCCGCGGGAAATCGTTTCTGAGCTCGACCGCTACATCGTCGGGCAGCGCAAAGCCAAGCGGGCGGTAGCGGTAGCGCTGCGGAACCGCTGGCGGCGCTTGCAGGTGCCGGAAGAGCTGCGGGATGAAATCACTCCGAAGAATATCATTATGATTGGCCCCACGGGAGTGGGCAAAACCGAAATTTCCCGCCGCTTGGCTAAGCTCGCTCAGGCCCCGTTTATTAAGGTCGAAGCTTCGAAGTTTACCGAGGTCGGCTATGTCGGGCGGGACGTGGAATCGATCATCCGCGATTTAACCGACCTGGCGGTGAAGATGGTCAAAGACGAAGAGGAGGAAAAGGTTCGCATCCGGGCCGAGGAGCTCGCTGAAGAGCGTATTCTGGATTTGCTCCTGCCCGGTTCGCGCGACGACGAAGCACAGCAAGCGACGCGCGAGAAATTTCGCAAGATGCTGCGCAGCGGCCAGCTCGACGACCGCGTGGTCGAGATCGAAGTCACTAAGTCCGCTTTTCCGATGGTCGAAGTCTTCGCGCCGCAGGGCATGGAGGGGATGGAATCTCAGTTGAAGGAGCTGTTTTCTTCGGTGGCCCCGAAGCAGACGACCAAGGAGCGGATGCGTATCGACGATGCCCTCGACTACCTCACAAACGAAGAGGCGAGCAAGCTCATCGACATGGAGTGGGTCACGAAGGAGGCGATTCGCCGTGTAGAGGAAACCGGCATCGTTTTCATTGACGAAATCGACAAGATTGCTGGCCGCGAAACCGGTGGCGCGCCCGATGTATCGCGCCAAGGTGTGCAGCGCGATTTGTTACCGCTCATCGAAGGAAGCACGGTGAGCACCAAGTACGGAATGGTGCGCACCGACCACATTTTGTTTATCGCCTCCGGGGCCTTTCATATCGCGAAGCCGTCGGACCTCATTCCGGAGTTTCAAGGGCGTTTCCCGATTCGCGTCGAGCTCGACCCGCTGACGAAAGAGGACTTTGTGCGCATCCTCACCGAGCCGCAAAATGCCCTGCTCAAGCAATACGTTGCCTTGCTGGCCACGGAGAATGTCCGCCTGTCGTTTACCCCGGACGCGGTTGAGGAAATCGCCGCCATTGCTGCGGAGGTCAATCGCTCGACGGAAGATATCGGAGCGCGCCGCTTGCACACGGTTGTGGAGCGCTTGTTGGAGAATTTGTCGTTCGATGCTCCGGAAATGAGCGGGCGCGAGGTGGTGATCGATGCCGCCTATGTGCGGGAAATGCTGGGGGAGATTGTGAAGAATGAGGATCTGTCGCGCTACATCCTCTGACAGAGCGTGATCATGGCTGAGCGTGCGGATACGGTAAAAGAATTGGTCGCGCGAGCCGAAGTTTTGCTGGAGGCACTCCCGTACATTCGCCGCTATGCGGGCTCCACGATGGTGGTGAAGTATGGTGGGCACGCGATGACGGAGGAGAGCCTCCGCCAGAGCTTCGCGCAGGATATCGTGCTGCTGAAGTACATTGGGATTAACCCGGTGGTGGTCCACGGAGGCGGCCCGCAAATCAACCGCGTGCTCGACATGTTGGGGATCGAGCCGCAGTTCGTCCGCGGCATGCGCGTTACCGATGCGCAAACCATGGACGTGGTAGAAATGGTCCTCGGCAAAATTACCAACGAGATTGTCACCTTGATCCAACAACACGGTGGCCGGGCCGTGGGGTTGAGCGGGAAGGACGGAAACCTCATCCGTGCTCGAAAGCTGAGAGTGACCACGGAGGAAAGCGGCCGGCGGACCAAAGTGGATATTGGCCTCGTTGGCGAGGTGAGTGCGGTAAACCCGACGGTCATCGAAGCTTTAGACCGTGCCGACTTCATCCCCGTGATTGCCCCCATCGGGGTCGGGGACCAAGGGGAAAGCTACAACATCAATGCGGACCTTGTCGCTGGAGAACTGGCTGCCGCACTCCAAGCGGAGAAACTGATTCTCCTCACTGACGTCGAGGGAATTCGCGACGCCGCTGGGGAGCTGATCTCGACGGTCGATGTGGAGCGAGCGCAGGAACTCATTCGCACGAAGGTGATCGACGGCGGTATGATTCCCAAGGTCGAGTGCTGCATTGACGCTTTGCGCCGGGGCACGAAGAAGACGCACATCATCGACGGGCGGGTGCGCCACGCCGTCTTGCTGGAAATTTTCACCGACGCCGGCGTTGGGACCGAGGTGGTGTTGCGACAAGATGCGGCCGCTTCGATTGCACGGCGACGGCCGGCTCGCTAACGGCTTGGTCCTACGCGATTCGATTGTCCGACATGACCTCGGCCGAGATCATTGCTCGTAATGAACGGTATTTGTTCCCCGTGTACCCGCGGGCACCCCTGGCACTGGTTCGCGGCGAGGGCTGCCGTGTTTGGGATGCGGACGGCAGGGAGTACCTCGACTTTTTTTCTTCGACTGTGGTCACCAACCTTGGGCACGCGCACCCGCGGGTGACGGCCGCGATTGTCGAGCAGGCGAAAACGATCCTGCACGTCTCCAACCTGCACCACAGCGCACCGCAAGGAGAACTTGCGGAACTGTTGTGCCAGCACTCGTTTGCTGACCGCGCCTTTCTTTGCAACAGCGGCGCGGAAGCAAACGAGGCAGCGCTCAAGCTCGCGAGGCGGTTTGGAAGCGAGCATCGCGGCGGCCGGTTCGAGATCCTCACGATGCTCGGTTCCTTTCACGGCCGCACCTTGGCGACCTTGACGGCTACGGGACAGGAAAAGGTGCGCGAGGGCTTTCAGCCGTTGCCGGAAGGGTTTCGCTATGTGCCGTTCAACGACTTGGGTGCTATCGAAGCAGCCTATTCGCCGCGAACTGTGGCGGTCATGCTCGAGCTTGTGCAAGCGGAGGGCGGTGTCGTTCCGGTGCAGCCGGATTATCTCCGTGCCCTGCGCCAGTGGTGCGATGACAACGGGGTCCTGCTGATTTTCGACGAGGTGCAAACGGGCATGGGGCGCTTGGGCACGCTCTTCGGCTACGAACTCTTCGGCGTGGAGCCCGATGTGCTTACGGTAGCTAAAGGCCTGGGAAACGGAGTGCCCGTGGGCGCCATGCTTGCCCGAGCGAGCGTGGCGGAGAGTTTTCGCCTCGGTGCCCATGGCTCGACGTTCGGAGGGAATGCGCTGGCCTGCGCCGCCGCTGTGGCCACGGTGCGCGCGTTGTTGGAGGATGGGGTTTTAGAGAATTGCCGGCGCTCCGGCGCATACTTGAAGGAACGCTTGCTCGAACTGGCAAGCTCTTGCGCTGCTATTCGTGAGGTTCGCGGGCATGGCTTGCTCCTCGGTGTGGAGCTCGTTCATCCAGCGGCGCCCGTGGTTGATGCTTGCCGGCAGCGAGGGCTAATCGTCAATGGCACGGCCGAGCGCGTCCTGCGCATCGCACCACCATTGATCGTGTCCAAAGCCGAAATCGATTATGCCCTCGGGATCCTCGCTGAGGTGCTCCGAGCATGAAACGCGACTTCTTGAGCCTGCGGGACTTGTCGCGCGCCGAATTGGAAGAAATCTTGCGACTCGCAGCGCAACTGAAGGACGATTGGCAGCATTGTCGCCCGCACCCCCTGCTCCACGGGCGTGTGCTCGCCATGATTTTCGAGAAACCGAGCCTTCGCACACACGTCACATTCGAGGTCGGCATGTTCCAACTCGGCGGGCACGCGGTGTACCTCACGCCTGCGGACATCCAACTGGGCAAGCGAGAAACTGTGGCCGATGCGGCGCGGAATCTCGAGCGCTGGGTGGACGTCATCATGGCGCGAGTGTACGACCACGCGACGCTCGAAGAACTCGCGCGTTGGGCTTCCGTTCCCGTCGTGAATGGTCTCTCCGATCGGCTGCATCCGTGTCAGGTGTTGTCCGACTGCTTCACGTTGCGCGAACGCGGTTTTGATCTCGGCCAACTGCGCGTGGCGTTCGTCGGCGACGGCAACAACATGGCCCACTCGTGGATTAATGCCGCCGCTCGCTTCGGCTTTGAATTGGTGTTGGCTTGCCCGAGTGGTTACGAGCCCGATTCCCGGCTCGTTGATGCTGCGCGGGCAGACGGTGCCCGTGTCCACGTGGTGCGCGACCCCGCGCAAGCCGCCAACGATGCCGACGTAATCTACACCGATGCTTGGACAAGCATGGGCCAGGAGGCTGAGGCCGAGGAGCGGCGACGCGCTTTCAGTGACTACCAAGTCAATGCCGACCTAGTGCGGCTGGCCAAGCCGAATGCCGTGGTGATGCATTGCCTGCCTGCGCACCGCGGAGAGGAAATTACCGACGAGGTGATCGACGGCCCCCAGTCCATTGTTTTCGACCAGGCGGAAAATCGCCTGCACGTCCAAAAGGCAATCTTGGTTTGGTTAGTACAACACAGCTCTCAGCGGCGGCCCGTTGTGGCGCCGTCGGGGGTTTGATTCGGGTAGGATTCGATGGAACAACCAAAGAAAGTCGTTCTCGCGTACTCCGGTGGTTTGGACACATCCGTCATTTTGCGCTGGCTCGTCGATACGTACGGCTGCGAGGTGATCGCCTTTTGTGCCGACTTGGGCCAAGGCGAAGAGTTGGCTCCGGTTGAGGAGAAGGCGCGCCGAACCGGGGCGAGCAAGGTCTACATCGAGGATTTGCGCGAAGAGTTTGTCCGCGACTTTGTTTTTCCGATGCTGCGCGCCAACGCAGTGTATGAAGGCGCTTACCTCTTGGGCACTTCGATTGCGCGCCCGCTTATTGCCAAGCGGCAAATTGAAATCGCCAAGGCGGAGGGCGCGGATGCGGTGGCGCACGGCGCGACGGGCAAGGGCAACGACCAGGTTCGGTTCGAGCTCACGTATTACGCCCTGCACCCAGATATCCGGGTGATTGCGCCTTGGCGGATCTGGGATCTTAACTCCCGGTCGAAGCTTATCGAGTTTGCCGAGCGCCACGGAATTCCGGTGCCGGTGACGGTGGAAAAGCCGTACAGTACAGACCGCAATCTGTTCCACATCAGTTACGAGGGCGGCATCCTCGAAGACCCCTGGCGCGAGCCGTATGCAGACATGTTCCAATTAACCGTCGCGCCAGAGAAAGCCCCAGATGAGCCCGAGTATGTCGAAATCGATTACGAAGAGGGGAATCCCGTGGCCGTGAATGGGGAAAAACTATCACCAGCCGCGCTGCTTGCCCGGTTGAATGAAATTGCCGGGCGCCACGGGGTGGGCCGTGTAGACGTTGTCGAGAACCGCTACGTGGGGATGAAGTCGCGCGGAGTGTACGAGACGCCAGGCGGCACGCTGTTGCACCTCGCGCATCGCGCCGTGGAATCCGTCACCCTCGACCGCGAAGTGATGCATCTGCGCGATAGCTTGATCCCCCGCTACGCCGAGATGGTGTACTATGGATATTGGTTCTCGCCTGAACGGCAAATGCTGCAAGCCATGGTCGATCAGGCGCAAAAAGCCGTGACAGGTACGGCGCGGCTCAAGCTGTACAAGGGCAGCGCGCATGTGGTGGGCCGTCAAGCTCCGCAGTCTCTGTACCGGCCCGACATCGCTACCTTCGAAGCCGATTCGGTGTATCGGCAGGCCGACGCGGAAGGTTTCATTCGCCTCAACGCGTTGCGCTTGAAGATCGCGAGCCAAGTCGGCTCCTTGAAGCTTTGAACCCTCGGAGCGGAAGGTTGCTGCGATGAAGGTCGGAATTGTCGGCTTCCCCCGAAGCGGTAAGACGACGGTGTTCAGTGCCCTGAGCGGGCAAGACGTGCCCGTGGGTGGTTTTGGCGAACCTGGCACGGTGCACCTCGGAACCATCAAAGTACCGGACCCGCGGGTGGATGAACTGGCCCGGCGCTTTCACCCGCGCAAGGTGACGTATGCCGAAATCGTGTTCGCTGATTTTCCGCCGTCGGGAGCCGGGCGCTCGGAAGGTGCCCTCGATCCTGCGACACTTGGCCAAATGCGGGACATGGACGCACTTGTGCAAGTGGTGCGCGGCTTCGCCGACCCGTTTACGGGCGCAGCTGCAGCGCCCGTGAGTGATGTCGAGGCTTTCAAGAGCGAGCTACTGCTGAACGATCTGATCCTAGTGGAACGGCGCCTCGAACGGTTGAGGAAAGAAAAAGGCAAGGAGCGTGAACGCGCTCTGCTGGAGCGGCTGAAAGCGGCCCTCGATCGAGAAACGCCGCTCCGTCGGATGGAATGGAGTGCGGAAGAGGCGACGATGCTGGCCGGCTTCGGCTTCCTTTCGCGCAAGCCGTTTATGGTCGTGTTGAACGTGGCCGAGGAGCAAGCACGCGCGCCTATGCCCTCCGAAGTCCAATCCTGGCTCGAACGCGAGGGGGTGCCGGGACTGGTTTTGGCTGGCCAAATCGAAATGGAGATCGCCAAGTTGCCCGAGCCTGATCGTGTTGCGTTCTTGCGCGACCTGGGCGTCGAGACCTCGGCACGCGACCGCTTCATCCGGATGGCTTACGAGCTGCTGGACCTGATTAGTTTCCTCACTGCGGGAGAGGACGAAGTGAAGGCCTGGACCATTCGTCGCGGCACCATCGCTGTGAAGGCGGCTGGCAAAATCCATAGCGACATCGAACGTGGCTTTATCCGCGCCGAGGTGGTTGCCTTCGAGGACTACGTGCAATGTGGCAGCGAGGCGAAAGCGCGCGAAGCCGGGAAACTCCGATTGGAAGGGAAGGAGTACATCGTGCGCGATGGCGACATCATTCACTTTCGCTTTAACGTTTGATTCGCCAGCGTGCGGGCGCCTTGCGGAAACGGGCACGACTACTTGCGCCGCGCGGGCTTTCCCACTGCGGTGAGGAACATCACGCTCTTGCCGGCCCCGTGTGGGGAGAAAAAGCTGGTCACGTCGTCATCGAAAAAGGTGAGCCCAGTGGCACCGATGCCCAGGGAAAACGCGGCCAAATAGATTTTGCCGCCGGCAATGCCGCCCTCGAGTTGAGCCGCACGATAGCCACGGTTCCCAAGGGTCGGAAGCACCTTGTGCAAGTCGGCCAAATGGTAAAGGTTGGCCGCGGCATCCGCAGCAAGGGCCTGTCCGAGAGCGAGCGCCCCAGCCTGGTGGCGGAATTCGCCGCGGCGGAGCAACGCGAGCCCGCTTCCGGTGGGATGGCAAAAGTATGCACCGGGATCGAGCCCAGTGACGGAGTGGACAATAGCGTATGCGTCTGTCAGTGGCCCGACAGCTTGGAAGTCGGCTGGAATTTTCGTGCGCGCGGCGCGGACTATGACGCTAAACGTTGGCAGCGGAATCGGCTCGCGCTGAAATTTTCGCGTCGACCCGCGCCTAGCAATCACTTCCTCGATCGGGTCTTTGGGGAACTCGCGTAATGCGGGGAGCGGCTCGCCTACAACGCTCGACTGCAGGGACCACTCCTTCGCCCGCAGCCGCCAGCTTTCTACCTCGGCTGTGCTGTCGAGCGTGGATGCCTGATGCATCGCGACGATTTCCGGGTATTCGACCTCTCGGCGGGAGTACGGCTCCACCGCCACCTGCAGTGCTGGCACCGGCAGCGACTCGCCCGGTGGTTTTGCCTTGGCCCCTAACCCCACGACAGCGAGGCTTACCTCTTTTCGTCCATCGACGCCGAGCAACGCGTTGATCTCCCGGTCGACGAAACCGACGAGCAACCGGTGGCGAATCCGCACGCTTGCGGCCGCGGCGAAGAGATTGGCGAGGATGGTCCCACTGTCCCAAAACGCGTGGCGGTAGGTGCGGCCTCGGTACTTCCACGCGTTTCGCCAAAAGGTGCTCGTGCAAACCAGCCACACAGGCGCATCGCGGAGCTCCGGCGGGGCTGCTGCTGCAGTGCACACGTTGGCCCTAAAGTCTCCGCGGCGCAAAAGTCGGAGTGCGAAGTCCTGGGGCCCGAAGTGGTACACGCCCGCCTCCAGTCCGGGCAGTGTCGCGCACACGACGTACAAATCGATGTGATGAAGGTTGCCCGTGCACGCGGCGGTACGGAAGGGGATGCGCATCCCGCCGAGGTTGCGCCAGCGGACCACGCCACCGCTGAGGTAGAGAAGGCGCGCCAGAGTGAACAAGTCCAGGCGCGCAGTGGGGTCGAAGTTCGTGCCGTCGTCGAAGATCGCTGTTAGGGCAGGAATCGTCGAGCGCGGCCACTCTCGGGGCAGCGGCACGGTGGGAAGATCGCGGTAAATTTTGAAAGGCTGCGGATAATTTCCCCAGTCGAGTGTGTGGGGGCTTGCTTGCAAGCTCTCCCAAGAATGGCTGGTCACACGATGGTAGTGCCACGCTGCGTTGGTTTGGGTGTTGAGTGCTGCCATCTCCAATGCACTCCTCAAACTTCTACCACGAAATTTGCCGGGTGGGAAATGTTCGCGCGAGCGCTCGCAGAATCACGATCACGCTTGGATTGCGTGACGCTTCGAGTCGAAGCGCGCACCTCCCAACTTACCGCTCCGGAGAAACAGAATCCGGGCCGTCGGGGCCGTCGGGTTTCCGCAAACCGCGGGCAATGTTACAGGAGCGAACATTGCTCCTGAGGTATGATGAGGCGACGGGTTACGGTGTTCAGTGTGGTGCCTGCGGCCGCCGTGCTCGGGGTGGTGTGGGCCCGGCCGTTGCGGGCAGAGCCCGACCGCGAGGTGCCGTCCGAACCTGTGTTGGCGGCGGAGCAATCGCCCGGAGAGAAGGCAAAAGCCCTCGCCAAGCGGGCCCTCGCGTTGCTCAAGCAAGCGGAAGATGCGGCCGATCATCAAGAGAAGCGGCGGCTCTACGAGGAGGGGTTGCGCTTAGCCGATGCCGCCCTCTCACTCGATGAACGGAATGCCGATGCCCACTTCGCGCGGTTTGCGACCAGGGGGCGGCTGTTGCTCTTGGATGGGGCAACGCCCAATCCTCTTAACCTGATGCGGCTGAACCGCGATCTCGATCGTGCGTTGGAGCTCAACCCAAATCATGCCGATGCCTTGGCAGCGAAGGGTGGTCTGTACCGCCAACTCCCGCGCTTACTGGGCGGAAGCGAGGCGAAGGCGGAGGAGTGCTTAACTAAGGCGATCGCTTTGGAGCCAGAGCATGCCGTCGGAGCGCGCGTAGAACTGGCGCAGTTGTACTTTGACCGTGGTGAGAAAGAGCGCGCGGTGGCTCTGTTAAAAACAGCCATTGCAATCGCCGAGCGCGATGGAAAGGTTCGCCAAAAAAACGAGGCGGAGGCGCTTTTAGAGCGCTACGTGGGAGCCATTCGAGGGCATCCTTAAGGAACCGCGCGAAGGAACCGCGCGCTAGGGTACACGAGGAAAGGGGCGTTGCTGATCAACCAGAGAGCGTGCGATAGGAGCGTGGTGGCACGATGGGCAAAAGACGTGTCGTCCTTGCAGGAAGCAGCCTTGTCCTAGCGGCGCTTGTGCCGCTCGTGCTCTCTGGATGCGGCCGCTGCCGGGAGAGCCATCACCACCGCCATCATGCTGCCGCGCCCAACCGAGATGTGCGCGGCCCGGAAGACGTTGAAGCGTACATTCGCCACTTGGAGTCACCGGAGCGAGATGTGTGGCAGCGACCCGATGAGGTTATTGCCGCTTTGCAACTTCGCACCGACGCTTGGATTGCCGATGTTGGGTCCGGGCCGGGTTACTTCACCTTGCGGCTGGCTCAGGCGGCGCCGGAGGGAGTGGTGTTTGCCGTGGATGTCGAACCCCGCCAGCTCGACCGTTTGAACGAACACCTCCGTCTCCGAGGCGTGAGGAACGTGGTGCCCGTGTTGGCACCGGCCGACAATCCGCGCTTGCCGCCGAAATTGTTTGACCTTGTCCTTGTGGTCAACACGTACCACCACTTTCCCGACCGGGTGCGGTACTTCGAGCACTTGCGAGAGGCGTTACGTCCAGGGGGACGGGTAGTGGTGATCGACTACCACAAGCGGGAACTGCCAGTGGGGCCACCGCCAGATCATAAACTGGAGCGCGATGTCGTCGTGCACGAGGCGCTGCAGGCTGGCTTGGTGCTGACCGACGCTCCTGATTTTTTACCGTATCAATACTTCCTGGTGTTTCGCCCCGTACCCCCGCGCTAGTGCGCCAGGTGTTTCAGGAGCGAACCCTCCGGCAAACTTTCGGACCCAAGAGCATGCCCATCCGCCGCTCGCGGCCTCGAGTGCACGAGCGTGCGCCGCACCCCCAGGCGCCGTGCGGCCGAAGCGGAGCGGCGACTACCCCTCGCACTAGAGCCACGGCGAGCCGCCCCGCACCGCGCGCCGCATAGCTTAGCCGCGAAAGCCTGGCGCTAGCCAAGGCTCTGCCTAGAGCAGCACCTCGCTGCCTTTCGGGAAAGCTCCCGAAGTCACTCTTTTGGCGTCGGTACCGAGGTGGCACGAAGCTGCTGCAACAAGTCGCGCACTTGCTCCGCGTGTTTCTGTGTATCGACATCCTCGATAACGGCGCGGACGATGCCTTCTGGGTCGATAATGAACGTGCGCCGGCGAGCCATCCCGAGCCAGCCTTCGACTCCATAGAGTTTGACCACCTGTTCGTTCGGATCCGCAATCAGTTCAAAGGGTAAGGAGAGTTTTTCTTTGAACTCGCGTTGGGTGCTTAAACTATCGGTGCTCACGCCCACCACTGTGGCTTGCAAACTGCGGAGCGCATCAAAGCCGTCGCGCAGGGAGCTGGCCTCTGCAGTGCACCCGGGAGTGAACGACTTAGGGTAAAAATACAACACCACCCAACTGCCACGGAGATCCGCGAGGGAAAGGGGCCCGGCCGTTGACGATGCCTTGAACTCAGGAGCCTTGCTTCCGACGGCAGGTACCGATTCACTCCGTGCCGGTCGCACAGCCACCACCGCGAGGGAGGCAACGAAGGCAATGAGCTTCAGCGACGTCATGCAAGCACCCTATCATGCATCCGCATTCGAACAAATCCCGCTACTGCAAAAGTGACCTCGCGCGTCCGCTGCGCGGAATGCGGTGGGCGGTGCACCGCGAACGACGGAGCGGACGGAGCTGCGGTGCAGCCCGCTCCCAGCCGACCATTGCCCTGCGTGATTCGATCTGTGGGAAGGGGCTACTGCAGTTGCCCGAGCACCCACGCGGCGGTGTCTTCCGGAATGTCCGGCAGGAGGCGGAGGAACTCTTGCACGTCTTCGCCGACCACGCGGCTCGTGAAGTTTTCGCGGAGGAAGCTGTGGAAGTGCGCGGCCACCCGCTCGCTGAGCAAACCACAGCGCCTGAGCGTCGGAATGACGAATCCTTGCACCGGTCCGAGCCGGCCGCCGGGCCGAATGTCCTCTCGGATCAGTTGCTCGCGCTCCCTTTGCACGCTGCTGAGGAGCTCGGCCGGGTCGATGCCGACCTCCGACCAGATGGCGAGCAGCGCACTAAAGAACGTTTGCTGCGTCCGCGACCCGATCAACGTTCGTGCGGCTTCGAGGGCAAAGTCTTCGAGTTCCCGCCGTTGCGCATCGTTGAGGCACGGGACGCAGCGTGAGATGTACTGCACGCCGTATGCATGGTGACGCGATTCGTCGCGTGCCACGTACGTGAGCAGTTCCTTCAATAGCGGTTCCTCGGTCAGGTTCCGCATTTCCCGAAAACTGTAAAGGGCCAGGCCCTCGACCACGATTTGCATCCCAACGAGCTTCTTCATCCAGTCGTCGGTCGCCAGCGTGGCATCGAGAATGTTCTTCAGCGCGGGAGCAATGGGGCGCACCTCGTCGAGCTTGTTGATGTACTTGGCGAACACCTCGACATGGCGGGCTTCATCCATCGTTTGCGTGGCGGCGTAAAACTTTGCATCCGTATGCGGCACGGCGTTCACCAGTTGCGCAGCGACCATGAGCGCGCCCTGCTCGCCATGGAGGAAGTTGCTCAGCCGAAAACTCGCCATGCGCCGCTTGAGCTCCCACTGCGTCTCCTCTGGGAGCGACCGCCAGTAGGAGCACTTCTCGATATCCAGGGCGGTGCCCATAGGAGTGGTGGCGAACTTTTCCATGTCGATGGGACGATCCCAGTTGATCTCTCGCTCTGCGATCCACTGCGCCTCCAACGCTTTGTGGTAGAGGTTCCGCAGTTCCTCGACCTCGGGATCGTAGTTCCATTGGTAAATCACTTTGAGGGCTGAATCCAACGCGGGTTCTTGCGTAGGAGTTTGAATTTGAAACTCGCTCATACAGTTTTCCTCCTCGATGGGCGCTGCTCAGGTACTGAGGCCGCCAGATGCGGGCCAACGGATGATTCTCCTAACATTCGAAAGGCCTCGCGCAGCCTCGCCACTGCGTCCTTCGGCTTGCCTTGCTCAATGGCGTCCATGCACGCGTCTATCACGCGGACAAGCGGCGTTGGATCGAGGTGCAGCCGCTCTCGCGTTTCCTGCAACGGTGCCGATGCGAGCAGCATGCGCAGGCGCCGGGCCACCATTTGCCAAACACGGTTGCCGGTGACATCGGCCACGAGCACCATGATTTCGCGCGCGGCTGCAAAGCGCTCCTCGCGCTGAAGCGTGGAATCTGCCAATCGGTCCCGCCAATGGCGGAGGGTCTTTAGATGCTCGGGAGCTACCCGCTCAACTGCAACCCGCGCCATCTCGTAGAGCAACACGGAAACGACTTCTTGCATCTCGCGCAGCAGGCCTACGTCGATGTGGCCACCGCGGAAAATCATCGGAGCAATCAGATCGAGGGAAGCTTCGACGAGAGGCTGCACAATCACGCCGTCCCCTTGGCGGGCGACGACTAAACCGGAGCTCTCGAGCATCTTGATCGCCTCGCGCACCGAGGTGCGGTTCACCCGAAAACGCGCTGCCAGCTCCCGCTCAGGGGGCAACTTGTCCCCCGCCCGGTAGTGCCCTTCCAAAATCGCATCGCGCAACTGATTGGCCACTTCCTCGTGCAGACGACGCCGTTGCGCGGGCCGAAACAAACGTGCCTCGACAACTTGTGCTGGCATAGATTGTCCCAGTTATCAGGTGGTCCAACCAATTGCAACTTGCGACGGGCAAGATTCGTGGCGAGGAGCGAGTGGCAGTTCACCGGACGGCGAATTGGAAAGGAGGAAGGCGGCGAGTCGCGAGTGGTGGAAGTAGGCGCGGGTTACCAGCCCTCAGGTGGGGTGGAGGGTAGCTGCCGCAGGATCGGAAGCCGCAGGTAGCAAATTCGCCTCGGTGGTGGGGCAACCGTAGGGGCCGTTTATGATTCGCCCGTGGCGACGTTAGTGGGAATCAGGCCAAAGGAAGCCGATACGGGCGCCCTAGGGTTCGTGATCCTGCGTGTCGAGCGTGGCGGTGGGGGCAGAGAGCACGGCGCCAGTAGGCGAGGCCTCTTGAATTTTGGCGGAGGCCACTTCGGCTTCGAGCTCGCGAAAGCGCTGCTCGAGTTTCTCGAAACTCTTCGTCATTTGATCGGCAAGCTTGGTGAATTCCTCTAGTTGTTTCTCGGCCCGCGCCCTTGCCTCGTTTGCAGCTTCGAGCTGGCGCGTGAGTTCCCTCACTTCGAACTGCAAGCGTGCATCAGCCTGGGGTGGTGGAGCGAGAATGGTGGAGAGGATTGCCCCGAAAGGGATGCCGAGCACGAGTCCGAGGATGATCCCGCTCGAGAACCGCCAGCGCAACATTTACGTCTTCTCCTCGAGAAGTTTTGCCATGGTCAGCGCGTTCCGCACACCGTAATCGCGGTAGCAGTTGTTAAAGATGACATTGACCTCCCGGGCATCGCGCAAGCGCCGAATCCGGGTGGCCAGCTCCGCCAGCTCGGCGTCGCTGTACAGGTAGCGAAAACGCTCGCTTGCGCGCTCATGCTTGCCGAACCAAGCCTCGCGATTCCGCCCGTGCAAGCGAACGTAGGCCGTGGGCGCGGTGGTGACAAACGGTGTCTTGGGGATGCTCGGAGCATCCGGGGCGTCGAGAATGACGTGGACAAGCTCGTGCTCGCTCAGGAACGCCAAGGTTTTCTCCGCCCGCTCCCCGAACCAACTGCGGTGGCGAAATTCAATGGCCAACTGGAAACCAGGCAGCCGATCGCGGCACAACTCAATGTAGGCCTCGTTTTCCTCTTTCGCAGTGAACCAGGGCGGAAATTGGAATAACAAGCAACCAAGCTTGCCCACACGCTGCAGGGGGTCGAGAGCAGCCGCAAACATTGCAAAACACGCTTCCAAGGCGTCACCCGCCGTCAGCTTGATGCGTTCCCCCTCGTGACCTGGCGCCGAGGCGGGCAGTAACTCCCGCATGGCCCGCGGGAGTTGGCGCAGTTCCACAGGATGCTGGGTGAGTGCAGCGAAGGCTTTGACGTGAAAGCAAAAATCAGCCGGCGTGCGCCGTGCCCAGAGGTACGAATTTCTCTCACTCGGTAACGCGTAGAAGGTAGAGTCCACCTCGACTGTGTCGAAATGCTCGGCATAAAAGCGCAGCCGTGCCTCGGCGCTGTTCGCCTTCGGCGGATAGAACCCGGACTCCAGCAGCGTCGGGTCGGTCCAAGATGCCGTGCCAACGCGAAAACGAGGTCTTGCTCGCGTCACGATCCCGGGTTTCTCCTTGGCCACCGAACGAGCCCGGCGACGAACAGCAGCGCGGCCAGCAACGGCGTCGCGGCCGCCGCGTTGAGCATCGCGCGCTGGCCCCAGGCGTCGGCCACCATTCCAAATAGAAATGCACTGCTCATAACGCCCAAGTTGAACGAACCATTGAACAGGGCCTGCGCTTTTCCCAGCGCTTGCGGGGGGGAGAGATCGACCAGGAACGCGTGCAACGTTGGGTAAGCTAAGCCCTGAGCGAGCCCGAAGAGCCCCCCAGCGACAACCAAACCCACTGGGCTTTGCACTGCTGCAAGCCCAAAGATCGCCACCCCTAAAGCCAGCAAGGCGGGAACCGTCACAACCGCGCGCCCCCAGCGATCGGAAATGCTCCCACCCAGGATCCGAATGCCAATGGCGCTGGCCGTATACGCGGAAAAGAAAACGCCGACCCGGCCAAGGTGCTGCGCCTTGATGAAACTTGCTGCATACGTGGTGACGCAGCCAAAACCCATACCGAAGAGCACCATCACCCCGGCGAGCAGGTAATGCGCGGCGGATAACCGACTGCGCTGCTTGAGCGACCTGATAGGAGAATCACCCTCGCGCACCCCCATCATCCACAATCCAGCAAATGCCGAACACGCAGCGGCTGCGATGAACAATGCGGGAAAGCCCGCACGGTGCACAAGTTCTTCGCCGAGGGCTGGGGCTAAAGCATGGGTGAGCAGCGTGGACACCCCGAACCAGCCCAGCGCCCGCGCTCGCATATCAGCTGGAGCCAAGCTTGCCGCTAACGTGGTCGCCGCGGTGAACGAGGCCCCGAACGCCACGCCCTGCACCAAGCGGAGCATGACGAGCAGTGCGCCGGTGTCGCGGACAAACAGGTAACCGAGCGCTGCGCCAGACATCGCAAATGCACCCGCCGCGAATACGAGCCGCCGGCTGAGACGGTCGATCCAGAGCGCAATCCACGGAAGCGTAAGCAACGTGGCGAAGCCACCAGATCCCATCACAAAGCCAATTGTCGATTCCGTTCCGCCCAGTTCCTTCACGAACAGCGGTAATAAGAAGAACGAGGCGAAGTTCATGAAGAAGGCGAAGTTCGCAGTCATGACTCGCCCGAAGGATCCGCTCAGCAGCGTGATCGCGGTTGCACCAGCCGCCGCCCGGCTCGTGGGAGCGGTAAGACCAGAAGGATCGCTCAGCGACGAGGTGGAACGGTGCGTGCACGGCGAGCTCACGGCCTTACCTCGCGGAATTCTTTCGTGGCGGGATAGTACAGAACGTGCCCTAAGTCGTCGCGACGAAACGCCAGCGCACCGTCGATGAGCAGCGAAAATCCCTCATCGAATTGCGGGTATGCTCGTTGACCGTCGGGTCGATCCCAAACGATCGTCAAATCGTGACCGCGGTAGCGGAGCCGGTCGAGAAGAAAGCGGTCCCAGCGTTTGGCCAGAGGGTCGAGCTCGATCCACCCGTCCGGGCGCGGAACGAGCCCGACAGCCCCTTCAACCACAAGAGCCAGGTACATGGAGTGGAAGTCATGGGAAATATCCGAAGGTTTAGGCCGCGAGGATAGCCGATAGGGCTCCCACTGGGAATAATATTCGTGGGCGTTCGGCCGCCAGTACGGATCGTAAGGATTGACCCCGGGGTACACGAGTTGATTGTACCGCTCCATGAGGTCCATGAAGTGATCGGCCGTTACGGGGTGGTTGTGGTAGCGACGCAGCACCTGCAGCACCAAGCGGCCGCCCATGCTGATGGGATGGGGCGCGATGTTCCGCGTCAGGCCATCCATCTCCCACGTCCATTCACGATAGTGGGCTTGGCTGGTGATCACTGGCGGGAAGCGGCTCCAAAACTCGTTTGGGTCGACGAGGTACTGTAATGCCCGCGTGTAACGGGGTTCGTCAGGAGCCATGCCAACAAGGAACGGAAAAAAGCCGTGCAGCTCTCGGATGGGAATGCGCGCGTTGTCGTCCGCCCGTCGGGGATAGAAGAAGTGGGTGTCGTCGTCCCAAAACGCCTCCAAGGCGGCAGCCTGGATTTTGTCCGCGACCGCCTCGAATTCACGCTCGAACGGCGCCTCTCCCGCATCGCGCGCGAGCGTCGCCACTGCCCGGGCGTTGGCGTAAACGAAACTTGCGAAGTCCACTCGCTCGAGCTCCGGCGGGTTGGCGCGCGGATGTAAACGCAGGCCGTTGAAGAACCAGTAGGACAGGATGTCGAGGTCGTAGCCGGTAATCCGGGGTCGTCCGCTTTGCGGCAGACCATCGCCATCAGGATCGAAGGCCGTGACCCACGCGCGCACATCGCGAGCCATCTCGGGAAGGAGTTGCTTGAGCTCAGCGAGCGTAAATGGATGCACGCGGTGAAATTCCTCCACCGCCGCCGCCACCCAGTGGGAGTAGGTTTCGTGCCAGTAGGGACTTCCAGGCGGGTCGACGAGGGCGCCGCTCGGCGCCAAGTTCCGGTAAGCATTGCGAACTTGGCTGCGGGCATAGGCAGGATTGCGGAGATACGTGAGCTCTTTCAATTGCACCGGTACGGCAAAAGTAATCGCGTTGTCGAAGCCAAGCTTGCCCTCGTAAAAACGGTAGCCTGACATGTCGGGCGTGTCCGCTTCGGTCATGTTGAAGCGAACAAGCCACCACCGGTAGTACCACATGCGCTTGAAGCCTTCGTCGCTGCAGTCGAAGTAGGGCACATTGTCGGCAAACCACTGCTGGTCGGCCCGACGGTGGGTGGTGAAGATGTCCGGAGGCATATTTGCCGGTTGGCTGCGTTCCTGCGGTTCGAAGCTGACTGCGACGACCGCTGCCGTACTTCGGTCCTGCGCCGGCACTGTGAGCTCGCGCGTCGCCCGCACGCGGGCCGTGCCGCGGGTTTCGAAGCCAGGTGCATCGAAGTAGGCGTAGAGTCGATTTTGTTGGAACTCGCCGGCGCCCAGAAGCGGCAACTTGGGCCCGCGGCTTTGGTTGGGCATGGGTAAGTAGGTAACATCTGCTTCGAGCAGCAGCTTATGCTCCCGCTGGTCGCGGCTCTCGGCCACGTAGACGGCGACCGCGCGATCGTCAGCCGTGATGAACTTGCGCTCCTCCACAACGACGGGCCCGACGTAGTACCGGATCTCTGTATGGCTTGGATAGCGGTAGATCGTAAAGTGATCTTCGAAGAGCGGTTGCGGCGCACCGTCCACTGCAAAGCTCAGGCGGAAGAGTTCCCGAAAGCAAAAGAACGAGTGCAGGTAACAGATTTTGCCAGCAAAACCCGGGACAAAGTCTAACTCCTGTGCCCAAAGCTTCCTTCCCGAGGACAACAGCACTTTGTCGTCATCCAGCATCAACCCTTGGGCAATCGCACGGGGAACGCCGCTGGGTGGCACTTGAAACACTTGATGGCCGAGAAGCGTGTCGACATACGCATTCTGCCAGCCAGGATCGTGTTGGCGCTCGGTCGGTTCAAAGCGCAGCCACGCCTCGAACAGCGCGGGTTCGGTTTGGGCAACCGGACGTGGAGAGGTGCCTCCACTGGCTGGGGGCTCGGAACCTTTCTGGCATCCGGTAGCCGCAAGCGAGGCCAGAATGAACCCTGACACGAAAACGAGTGCCAGTGTCGCTTGGCCAGGGGCCCGACAAGTTCTCGAGAAGTTCACAAATCCCGCAGGCTACTTCTTCACCGGCGGATGGTAAAGCACATGCATGACATAAATGAGGGCGGGACGCTCCTGGCCCACGACGTGGACGTGGATTTCTGTAGTCACCTGCGTTCCCGCTGGCTTGGCCTCCACGCCGACAATGCGACTGCGGGCGTGGATTTTCGCGCCGGCGGGCACCGGAGCAGTGAAGCGGAGCTTGTCCGCTCCATAATTCGTCGCGTTGCCGTACCCGACAATTTGGAAATTGCTTTGTGCACGGAGTCGGGGAATCAAACTCAAGGTCAGAAAGCCGTGGGCAATCGGTTGCTTGAACGGGCTTTCTCGCTTGCAGCGTTCGACGTCGACATGAATCCACTGGTGATCTCCGGTGAGTTCGGCAAACTGATTGATCATCTCTTGGGTGACCTCGACTTCCGGACCCCAGGGACCGAACTCGTCGCTAATCTTCGTTTTCAGCCGCTCGATGTCGTCAAAACGGATCTGCTCCATGTGCAGTGCTCCTTACAAAAACTCGGTCGCCGTTTTGATTGCCAGAGGTGCTGGGGCTTTGTCCATAAGGGGGATGGCAGGGGAGCACAGGCGTCCTGGGCTCGGTTGCGTTGGGGCACGGCATTCGCCATAAGGCGGCGAATCATCACTCCTGACGAGGAGGTCGGCGGAGAGACAAGATGAGCGTCAAGGAAATTTACGAAATCGGTGAGATTCCTCCCTTGGGTGTGGTTCCCAAGTACATGTACGCGCAAGTGATTCGCGCCGAGCGTTTCGGGGAACCCATGAAGGCGTTCCAGGTGGAAAAGATTCCGGTGCCGGAACTGAAACCCAACGAAGTGTTGGTGTTCGTCATGGCCGCCGGGATCAACTTCAATAATGTGTGGGCAGCCCTCGGTGTTCCAATCAACGTGATTGCGGCCCGACAGAAGTCGGGTGCCGACCCCAGCGATTTCCACATCGGTGGGAGCGATGCCAGCGGCATCGTGTGGGCTGTGGGCAGCAACGTGAAAAACGTGAAGGTGGGGGACCGTGTGGTCATCCATTGTGGCCAGTGGGATCCTGATTGCCCAGCGGTCAAACGCGGCGAGGATCCGATGTTTGATCCCTCGTTCCGTATCTGGGGCTACGAAACGAATTGGGGAAGCTTTGCGCAGTTCACCAAGGTGCAAGATCATCAGTGCATGCCCAAAGCGAAGCACCTCACCTGGGAGGAAGCCGCGGCCCCAACATTGGTGGGGGCTACCGCGTACCGCATGCTGATGGGTTGGCCTCCCCATACCGTCCGCCCGAACGATGTGGTGCTGATTTGGGGAGCCTCCGGTGGCCTGGGCTGCATGGCGATCCAAATCGTTAAGGCTCAAGGAGGGATTCCGATCGGTGTTGTTGGCGATGACCGGAAAAAGGAGTTTTGCCTGAAGCTCGGGGCTAAGGGCGTCATCAATCGCAAGAATTTCTCTCACTGGGGGCAAATGCCACACTGGACGGATACCGAGGCGTACAACAAATGGGCCGCGGGCTGCCGTGCCTTCGGCAAGGCCATTTGGGATATTCTCGGGGAGCGCCGCAACCCGCGTATTGTGTTCGAGCACCCGGGCGAGGACACCGTGCCGACTTCGATCTTCGTCTGCGATACGGGCGGCATGGTGGTGATTTGCGCCGGTACGACAGGATACAACGCCGTCGTCGACCTGCGGTACTTGTGGATGCGACAGAAGCGCTTCCAAGGCTCGCACTTCGCTAATGACGAGCAATCCTACGCCTTCAACCAACTGGTGATCGACGGCAAAATCGATCCGTGCTTGGCGGAGACGTACACCTTCGACCAAATTCCTTACACACACCAACTTCTGCACGAAAATCGCGCTCCAGAAGGAAAGATGGTTTGCTTGGTCGGCGCTCCAAGACCAGGAATGAAGGACATCGACTTGTAGTGCACCTGCCGTGGTCGCCTCGGCAAGCCGAGCCTCCTTTTTTTACACGGCGGTGGCTGCCCCATGAATGCAGCCACCGCCGTTTTGTTTGTTCGCGGTTTGTGTTCTCGGCTCACGGGCCACAGCTTCACCGATGAGGTAACCCGCTAGCGATGGTGCGGACACACGCTCTGTTGAATCTGGCTTACAAAGCGTTTCGCCCGGGGTTGTTTGCATTGGACCCCGAGCGCGCCCACGAGTGGACGTTCACGTTCCTGCGACTTGTGGAAGCTTTACTGTGCCGACTCCGTGTGCCCGTGTCGCCAGCCGCTTATCCGGCACTGGAGCAAAACGTAGCGGGCTTGCGGTTTCCAAACCCCATTGGGCTCGCCGCGGGGTTGGATAAGAACGCCGAGGTCCCGCACGTTTGGGCGCTGTTGGGATTCGGCTTCGCAGAGCTCGGCACGTTAACCGCCCAGGCGCAGCCCGGAAACCCCGAGCCGCGACTGTGGCGCTTTCCCGCCGAGCGTGCCCTGGTGAATCGGATGGGGTTCAACAACCGTGGCGCTGAGGCAGTAGCACGCGAATTAGCGGGGAAGCTCGACATGCTTCGGAGCCCGATCCCGTTGGGCATCAACATCGGGAAGTCTCGGAGCACCCCGCTGGACCGGGCGGCTGACGATTATGCGGCGAGCTTTGCCCGTCTTGCACCCTTGGCGGATTACATCTGCGTGAACGTGAGCTCCCCGAACACGCCAAATTTGCGCGATTTGCAGACGCCGCGCCAATTGGGGCAAATTCTCGACCGGTTGCACGAGGAGAACCAGCGGTTGCTCGATGGAAACCACATGTCCCACCCCTGCCCGATTTTCGTCAAAGTGGCCCCAGACCTCTCGCTCGACGATGTTGCCGCCTTGGTTGAGGTGCTCGAAGCTAAGAACGTCGCTGCACTCGTGGCCACAAACACGACGACAGCTCGATCTCCGCAGCAGGCTGCAACCATGCCCGAGGGTGGGCTCAGCGGCGCCCCGCTACGCGAGCGTGCGACGGAAATCATTCGTGCCTTTTTCCGCCGCCTGAGAGGTCGTGTGCCAATTGTTGGCGTTGGCGGAGTGTTTTCGGCTGAAGATGCCTACGAGAAGGTTCAGGCGGGCGCTTCGCTGGTGCAACTCTATACGGGTCTGATTTACGAAGGCCCGGCGATCGTCCCCACCATATGCGAAGGGCTGATTGCCTTACTCGAGCGCGACGGAGTAAAGCACATCGGCGACGTGATTGGGGCGCGGGTGTAGGCGAAGTCACCGAGCGGTGTCGGCTTGGGACTGGCTGGTGATGACGTGAACCCGGCAACCGGCTAAGTCACTTTGACGCTTTCTCGCTCGTTCTTGGCCGGGCGCCAGCCCAACGGGCCGAGCTCGGTTGGCGTTGCAGCGTGCACGATGGAGCCCGATTCGTGCACGGTTGTGGGCGACTTGCCTCCGGCGGGTGCGCGCTCACCGAAAAGTCCGCCACGCGGCGCTCAATGCACCTGGACGATGCCCAAGCGACCAGAGTTTTCTAAGAGTTAACCTGCTGCATAGGTGGCACGCCGTGCGGAGAGATAAGCAATCTCCGACCGCTGTTGGTGGCAATGTTGCCGTTTGTGGGTGGGGCAGCTCCGAGAGCTTGCATGCACAGTCTGTGTATGGAAAAGAGGCCTCGCTTTTCGTGGAGGGGCGGGATCCGGAGGAGAGACAGCGTAGGCACTATCTTTTCGTGAATTTCGATTCGAGGGGTAGAATAGCGATGCAAGTTCTGCGGGCTCGCAATTCAGGCAGGATGAACAGGCAGTGGTGTGGGGTGCGAGGACGAGTCCGACGTACCTTGGCCGAACTCGACTTCTCTGTCCTCGCAAGGGTGCGGGCGCGCGCCGGTAGAGAAGTTTTGTTCTACTTTGGCTTTTCGCGAGATCGCGGCAGAGGCAACGGCGATCGTCGCTTTGCGGCGTTTGCCTTCCTGCTCCGATTTCTGCTGTGCGTCGCGGTGTTCGCTGGCGGTCGGGCGACGGCCGCCGACGAAGTCGATCCTTGCTTGGCGACGAGCGCGGCCACAGCGGTAAAGGCTCCGCCGCCTCGCGTGTATCACTACGTGGTGCTGTTGGACACTTCGATGTCCATGGTCGGCCGGGGCGATGGCAAAGGCCGGGTATTGCTCCCGCAGGTCAAAGAGGAAATCGGAAAGCTCTTGGAGAGCCTCCCTGCTGGGTCGCGGGTCACCATACAACCGTTCGACGATGGCCCCAAGCGCCAGGAGACATTCGAGCTCCCGAAGGAAAAGTCAGCCGCCTTGCAGTTTGTCCACGGGATCGAGGCGAGGGGCAAGCGGACGTGTATCTACCGCACACTGAAACACGTGCTCAGCTCGTGGCCGGGCAGCGAAGACGCTGGCGTGCTGGTGTTTCTGTTCACTGACGGGAACAACAATTGTCAGCCGCCGCCAACGTTGGAGGAGGTGAACGCCGAGTACCGCTTGCGGCGGGGACCCTACGATTGGATGCATTACATCCTGTTGGGCCTCGAGATTGCTCCGGAGTTGGAGGAGTTGCTGGGGCGGGAAGAGGGGTGGAAACTCTTGGCCGTGCCGCCCAACAAAGTGCCGCGGCTGCCGGTGGTGGAGGTGGAGCCCAAGCTCCTGGAACTGGGGAACCTGCAAGGGGCAAACAGCGCGGCCCGTGAACTGCGCGTGCGTGCCGGCAGCGAGCAGGAAGGTGCGTTGCATCTGCGGGTACGCGCGGTGTCGCCCGACTTGAGTGCGCACGGTGCCGCACTCGCGGTCAGCCCCGAGGAAATCTCCGTTCCCGGATTGCATACCGTGACTTTCCAATTACTGAACCGGGAGTCGCTGCCCGATGGAGAAAATTACGGTGCGCGTCTGTGCATCGAGTCGAACGATCCTGAAGTGGTGATGAAACCCGTGAGCGTTCCGCTCCGCTTTCGTTACCACCCCGCCGGTGTGTTCGACGTAGAAGCGGTTGAAGCAACCGATTCGGTCACGCTCGAACAAGGGGCCAGCGCCTCGCTTCGCTACCGGCTCAAGGGCGATCGTTGGGCCCGCGGGACGGTGACGGCAGCGGCTCAGGGTACTTTCGAGGGCTTAGAGTTGCTTCTCAATGGCGGCCCCGGCCCGATTCAGCTCACTGCAGGCGACTTGTTCTCCGTGCAGATGAAGAATGCAGGAATTCAGTCGCGGGATCCGCTGAAGCCAGAGCTTGCCTTCTCGTATCCACCCGAGACCACAGGTCCGGCAACACTGGCGCTGCCGTTCGTGGTGCGTCCAGTGACCTGTTGGGAGAAATTACTCGACTGGTGGTGGTTGTGGCCGTTATTGGCACTGCTGCTGTTCGCTGTAGGCATGGCGTTGTGGAACCGATTCCAGCCTTGGGGGCAGTTAACAGGCACAGGTCCGCCGCCAGCGTGTCGGAACTTATCGGCCACCTTGCGGGGGAGGAAGCCAGTGGATTTGGGTAGACTCCTAGGCCTAGATGAGCTCGCGGGCATCGCGGTTCAGCGGACCGGACGAGGACTGCCTGTCGTCAAACACGTTCGCGAGGATTTGTCTAACCTTCGCCTTGAGACTCAAGGATACCCGCTCGAGGTGGGCGACCCGATCGAATTCGATGAGGAGATCAGAGTTCGCGTTGGCGATCAGGAGATTGCCACATTTTCCATCACTAGGCCCAAATGAAGATCCGAGGCAAGGAGGTCGATCATGGGACCACGTGAAACCCGTTGGTTAAAGCGCACCGTGCTCATCGGTTTGGGGGGCACAGGCAAAGAAGCACTGTTGCGAGTCAAAAAGAAGTACGTGGAGGTCTTCGGCGAAGTTCCTCCTCTGGTTCGCTTCTTGTTGATCGACACCACTCCCGCAGCGACGGACGCTATCCATGCAGAGGATCCAGAGGGAAGAACAACCGAGGTAAGCCTCGAACCGAACGAGGTGCTTTTCATTGAAGCTCGCGGTGCGAGCATGCTGCCGCGCACCCATGACGAGATTCGCCAGTGGTTTCCGCCCAAGGCGGATTTGAAGTCCAACATCATCTCCGGAGCCGGCCAGATCCGAGCTCTCGGGCGGCTTGCATTGTTTGCCAACGCTCATTGCGTTTATGAGGGGCTGCGAGCGCTACTGTCACAGGCACGGGATTACCTTTTGGAGCGTCCCGCCATCGAGCACCGGTATGTTTACCGGGCTTATACTCCGCACTTGACCGTGTGCGTGATTGGTTCCCTAGCGGGCGGCACTGGGTCGGGCATCTTTCTCGATGTGGCGATGATCTTGCGCGACATTCTCAAGGATGAAGACCAACTGTTCGGCTACCTGCTGCTGCCCGACATCTACATCAATCGCCCGGGTACCCAAAACGTCGAGGCTAATGCCTACGGCGCCCTCCGGGAGCTCGATTACTACATGAGCTTAGAAGGCACGCACCGGTACTCCTTCGGTGGCCGCGAGATCGAAGTGCGCAAGAAGCCGTTCGATATGGTGTTTCTCGTCAACAACCGCAACCGTGCGGGAAAGACATTCAACGACATCGAACACATGGCAGAACTGCTTGGCTTGGGTGCGTTTTTGGTCAGTGGGCCACTCGGGAAGGAGCAAGCGGATGTGTTCGATAACATTGTCATGCAGCTCACCGAGCAGCAGGGTGCGTTTTACGGGAAGCGTGCCCACTTCGCCAGCTTCGGTGCGGCCGAACTCCGCTTCCGTCCCGAGCAAGTAAATCTCGAACGGGCACGACGCGAAGCGAGCGATGCTCTGCAACGCTTGTTCTCTGCCGACGGTCGCGAGTGGGGCGTGACGGAATTCGAGCGCAAGCTACACGCGGTGGTCACATCCGAGCTTCCTAAGAGCGACCCGCTCGACGTGCCTCGCCCCACGGCCTCACGCGCGAGGTCGCGTGACGAGGAGTGTTGGAGGACGGCGCAAGAAGCGTTCCGTCGCCTGGAGGAGCGCGCGTGTGAAGAGAGTGTCGAGCTTTTGAAGAAGGAGATTGCTCGCTTCGAGCAAGAACTCGCAGGTGAGATTGAGCGCAGCTTTGGCCTCTACGCGATTCCCTCGTTTTTGGACGGGCTCGAGAAACTTCGCACGCAAGCCCATGAGCTCGCTCAGCAGTTAAAACGGGATCTGGACGACGAACAGCAGCGACGGAAGGAGTCCGACAGTAAATTCGCGCAGCAGCTCCCGGTGCAGAGGCGGTGGTTCGGTCGTTTACGCGCGGACGATGAGGAACAGCCGAAGGTCAATAGAAGCACGATTCAACAACGCTGGGAGATGGCGCGGGCGATCGGCCATAAAGAAGCACGATGGCGGGCGGCGTTCGAGCTCGAGAAAGCGCTGGAGCAGAAGATCGAGGAGCTTCGCTGGTTGCAAGGTGCGGCCAGCGAGTGGCTTACGCGCTTTGCCGGCCAGACCCAGCAAGCCGTTGCCCCGACCGTTAAGGACGTACTACCGTTTACGGTGACGTTACCGCCACCGTACCTGCCACAGCAAAGTACGTCGACTGGCGGAACGAGCGACGGCTTAGAGCGGCTGAAACAGCGGGGCTTCGCGCAGCTCTGCGAAAATCCGGAACGAGTTCTCGACGAGGTGTTTCGTCCCAGTGCGGCCTCCAGTTTGCGCGACTGGCTCATCGATGTGGCGAGGCGGGAGCGCTCGGATTACCTCCGAGAGGCAGTGGAGCGAGCGTTGGTCGAGCTCGACGCCCTGTCTGCACCCGCGTGGGATTATCAGGATGCTTGGCTTGCCAACCCCCACGTGGCACGCCGAGAACAGGTGCACATCATCGGCATTGAGGACAAGAACGATTCACTGCACCCCTTGCTCGTGGGGGAGTTCCGCAAAATCTTCGCGGGCAACGTCGACGCCACACGGAAATTGGCCGTGGTTTCCACTGGTGACCCCAAGCGGATCTACCTGTATAAAATCGAAGCATCGATCCCAGCGTTCACGCTGCAGGGAATCGAGATGTACCGAGAGCGCTACCTCGACTTGTCGAGCGACCGCAGCTTCCACGTTGATCGCCAGCTCGAGCAACACATTCCGGAGCTCGTTCCGGTGCCGAGCGGTGAGGATGCCGCACTGATCTGGACCAAGGCTCAGCTCTTTGGACTCATTCGTTATGACAGCCGAACAATGACTTTTCAGCGGCGGGGCCAGCAGGATTCCAGCAAGGAGGGTTGGCACGAATTGGGCCGCTCCCTGGGCCAGGCCTTCGCCTGCTTCCAAAGAGATTTCTTCGGTTTCAAGGAGTTGGAATCCATGGTCAACGAGAGGGAGCGAGGAGAGACCCGGAACCGCTTACCCCAGCTAATCAATAGCGTTCGAGAGGCCCTGGACTACTCGAGGAAACAATTGGAGCTCGCGAACAGCTCAGGGAACGGAACCGGTTACCAAACCCCGGAAGATAGAAGGGTTTTGGAGGCGCAAATCGCAGTGCTGCAGCGTTGGCAGGAGGAGCTGGTAAGCTATCGACCACCAGACAGGGAGTACAAGTTCCCGACTTTGGGAGCCGAGTGACCGGATGGACCTCTACCCGACGATCGTCGCAGCCAGCGGCGAGGTCACGAGTTCCATTTTGGACCACCTCGACGGGCGGTGGCAGGCGTCGCTGGGCGACGGCGGAGAAGTCATAGCGAAAGTCAGGCCGCCGCGCCCCGACGAGTGGGCGCGCGCCATCCGCGATTTGCACGAAGTGAGCAAGGTGGCGCGCCTCGAGCGCCGGGGCCATCGCGTGGACTATGCCACTAATGCCGTCTGGCTCGCGGAGTTGCATGACCCCGAACTACCGGCATGGATCGCCGCGCTAGGACACAGTGTGGATCAGGGTCTAACCGCGGGACGTGAACTCCGTCTCCACATGCTGCTGTTCCTGCCTGATTTATTCGACCTCACCCCTTCGGAGCGGAACCAAGCGCAGGAAAACCTTGAATGGCTCCAGCCCGTCGCCGAAACGCGCCTTCCGATGAGGGTGTGGCCGTTGTCTGTCCGCAACCGCGTGGATTTGTACTTAGGTGATGCGCTGGACCTGTTGCCTCTTGTACAACTCTTCATCGAGGTCTGCCTGTTCCGCGATTTCCGGTTCCATCCCCAGGCGTTGCGCGGTCGCGACTGGGGCGGCGTTGGCTGTTGCCAGTTGTTGATCGGTAAGCCGTCCCCACAAAATCTCGCTGCAGACCTTTGGCGCGAGATCAAACAAGTATCGGTGGCGGACTTGCGGCCAAAGCCACGCGCGCGTGCCTCCGCGAGCGGCAATCGCGAGGAGCAAGTTCCAGGCCGCCTATCCATAGGGGGCGACGGGAGTACACACGGGCCCGCGGAGTCGGGCGAATCGGCGCTGTGGGATTGGGCGAGGTTCGTCGCGTGGTTCCAAAAGCTGGGTGGAAATCCGCCGGATGTTGTGCCCGAGGTCCCGTTGTGTCCCTCTGCACCCTCGTGCGGTTTTGGAACGGACGCCGTTCCGCAATGCCCGCAGCGGCAGAGTTGCAGCCGGCACCCGAGTTGGCGGCTCGATGAAGAGTGGGCGGCCTTTACGGAGAAGGCAAAAGGCCGCTGCGCAGAAGAAATCGCCGCTAAATTGGAACCCCTGGAGCAAGGGCTCATCAACGATCTCGTCCCCTCGGTTGCTCGCCTGGGTCTCGGGGGCTGGGACGAGTTGCGCAAGCGACTCGAAAAAGCGTTGGGCCGCGCCAACGCCGATCTCGATGCTGCCGTGGAACCGTTCGATCGGGTGATGGGAGTCAAGGCGGCTCGCCGCTGGCGCGCGGGGGGTCGCTCGGGCGCACTGGCTGGGATCACACCGTCCGGAAACGACTTGGAAGAGCGGCTTGCTCAAGTGGACGATGCGCTAGAGAACTGCAAGCTCGAGCTGTTCTTGCAGAACGACGACGAAGGCCGCTCGGTTGCATACGATCTTGCCGATATCCGCGGTCAGTTCGAGCTGAATGAAAAGCAATGGGAGGATCGCTTCGAAAAGAAGGACAAGGCTGATGCTGGCCAGGACACTGCCGCAACGGTGCCGTGGTTTCGGCGCGCGGCGAGGTGGATCGTAGAGTCCGTGCGCCGGGCAACGGCGCGGGTGTGGACTAGCCCCGCTCCCGCAGAAAGCGGAGAGGATTTGCTCTGGAAGAAGCGACTCTGCGATCGCGCGTGGCATTTAATCGACCGCGGGTACGAGCTGCACTTGCGCAAGTGGGAACTGACGCGTGAGTGGCTGGCTCGTTGGGCTGAATATCGCGTGCGAAGGGTTTATCGCGATGCTTTGGTTCGGGCGCTGGAGCGCTGTAACGCCGCCCTCAAGGCAGCGGAAGGCATCGAGCTCAGTCGCGGGCACAGGTCGCGACATTCCCTAGTACTGCACTTGGATTTGCCTGATAAACTGGTTCGCGCGCGGGTGAACACGTTGGCGAGGGAGCTCGTTCGTGCTGGCGTCTTGCAATCGTTGCTCGATCAGCGCCCAGATGATCTGACCGCCACCCTGTTGCGCGAAGCGGAGCGGGCAATCGCGGAGTTTCCCGAGCCGAGCTTGGAGGAGCTGCTGGACGACCGCGTATGGGCTGCCGCATTTGACATTGCCGCCCCGCGGGTGATGGCGGCACACCGGCCCAACCAAGAGCGCTACACTATGGTATTTTGCCACAGTACGCCGCCGCGCGTGCCCGAGCAGCTCATTACCGACCGCTACTGGCGCAACAGCGAGGGTGTGATGCTTCGCTTCGTGTACCCGATTTTTCCGGAAGACTTGCTCGGCGACCTTGCCGTACCAGCGCTCGCGGCCGGAGACGGGGGCCGGGACGAAGAACACTTCTCAACAGAATCCCGAGCGCATGACGATCGCCCCAACGATCCCTTGGAGCAGGCCTTTTATGGATGACCGACTGAACGACACATTCCCAGGTAAAGTGATTCCGAAGCAGATTGCTTTAATGCCACCGTTCGACCGCTTGCCGCGCTACGTTGCGGAATATCTGGTGGCAAAGTTCGCCCGCGATGGAGAGCCAGCGCAGGTCGAGCGCTTGGCCGAGTTCGTGTTGCGCCACTACCCCACGGCCGAGCAGCGGAATTGGGCCAAGGATCAGCTCTTACGAAATGGGCGGCTGGTGCTGATCGACGAGCTGCGCGTGAAACCCGACCTCACAACCGGCCGCCATTTCGCGGAACTCTCCACCCTGGGAGATGTGACCGCGACCGTCTCGGGAGATCTGTGCGACCGATACCCGTCCACACTGTACGGCCTGTGGGGTACGCTTGACCTGCGTTACGACCCGCGCAAACGCGAGGTTAACCTTGCCGGGTTCATTCCGTTTTCCGTGGTTGCCGATCTCGACAGCTTTATCCGCGGCCGCACGCGGTTCTCGGACGACGAGTGGATCGATGTGCTCCTCAATGCCGTGGGCCTCAACCCGGGAAGACTTTCAGCGCGGCAAAAGGAATTGAATTTGGCCCGGCTCGCTCCTTTGGTGGAGCCACGACTCCAATTGATGGAACTCGGACCTCGTCAGACAGGCAAGTCGTTTCTCTTGCGCAATACCTCGCCCGACGTGTTTCTGGTGTCGAGCAGCAGCGTGAGCCCGGCCACGCTCTTTTATCACCAAGTGTCACGACGCCCGGGCCTGGTGTCGGCCTACCCGGTGCTCGTGTTCGACGAGATTGGTCACGGCCGATGGGTCGACCGCGAGCTCATCGGTACGCTGAACGACTTCATGGAATCGGGCCGCTTTTCCCGCGGCGGGCGGCAATTTTCGGCACAGACTTCGTTGGTGTTCCTCGGCAACACCGACAGTCCCGCCACGCCCCAGACGGCTCTCCTGCCTCGCGGGCTTGCGGGGGAGACTGGCTTCCTCGACCGGCTGAACGGGCTCATCCCTGGACACGAGCTTCCGAAAATTACCCGCGACCTACTCTACCAAGGGCCAGGACTAGCCGTGGATTACCTGGCACAAGCGCTGCGGATGTTGCGAGCGCAAGTGATCGACATCCGCGTTGCCTCCCATCTTCCTCCATCGTTCAAGGAGCGCGATGTGCGTTCGGTTCAGCGGCTGGTGTCCGCATTCCTCAAGCTTGTGTACCCTGGGCGCAACTGGCAGGAGGGGCACTTGGAACGTTGGGTGTCCCTTGCGATGGAACTACGGGATCGGGTTTGGCAAGAGCTGTCTTCCTGGAACCCGGCGGAGTTCCCCCCGCGACAAGCGACTGCTGCGCGCAGCGTGGAACCAGAGGTGGTCGTGGACCCTGGGGTCTTGCCGCTGGATGGTCCGGAGCAGTGACTCTCTCTTGGCTGCCACGCGCCCAACGTCAGGAGGTTCTCGGGTGAAGTGGACTCGTGTCTCCGAACCGACGGGGCAACGCTTTCGCTGGAGTCGCTGGGCTACGCGGCGCAGTCGCGAAGCTTGCGCCAAGCCAGCAATGGAGCAGCATGGAAGTTGGAGTTCATCACCGGAAATTCGTCCATCGGTGTTGCTGGCAGGTGAAAGGTTTCGCCAGGGCGGCGCGCGTAATGGGCGTTGAAACAATCCGGACCGCTCCACAACCCGTACCAAATGTTCGGGTATGCGGCAGCGCGCGCTGAGAAGCGCATCCGCTCGAACAGGTCACGGGCGAGGTCGGGCCGGCATTGTGCCAGCCCCCAGCACAGGAAGGCATTGATGGCCGCCCACACGCCGCCGTTGCAGTCCCAGCCTGGAGGTAACAACCCCAGGCGGCTCCAGTGCGGCCGATCGAGAATGCAAGCGCCAATGGGGGAGGGCAAAATGCAGCGCTGGTAAACCTCCTCCGCAAGGCCCTTGCGTTCTTCCTCGGTGCCGATCCCGGCGATCAGGCAAAAGGCCTGCACATCGGCAAACAGGTGGTCGTGCCCTATGGGGTGGTCGGAGCCGTCCCACCCCCGGAGGAACCACTGGCCGGTCCACTGCGCATGCATGGCGTGCGCGAGCTCATCGGCAAACGTAACCATGGCGTGCGCTGTACATGGTCTCCGTCGTTTCAAGAGGTGCGCCGCTCGTCTTAAGGCGTGCACGGCAAACGCAGTGTTCAGCCCGGATTCTCCGACTGCGTGAAATCTTTTAGACCGGCGCACCATGAGGGCGAGAGGATCCATCCAGTCGCCCGAGCCCACGCGGAGCAGTCCGTGTGCGCCCGTGCCGAGCCGCTGTTTGAGCCAACGGTAGGCAAGCTCGAGGCGGTCCTGCACGGTCGAAGCCCATCCGGCATGCTTGGGATAAAACGGTAGCCGCTGATCCAGAAACCTCTCGTCCCCACTGTGCTCCACGTATTCGCTCACCGCCCACATGAGAAAAATGGGCAAGTCCGATGGGCTTTCGTGCACCAGTGCTCCGCTGCACCAGCCTCTCCCGGCGTGCAGGTAGTACATCGCGCCGTCCGGCTGCGTGAGCAACATCATGCTTTCGATCGTGGAACGCGCGAGATCGGGGTCGAACGGCAGGAGCGCAACCGCGGCAACGGCGTAGTCGCGCGGTGCGCCGTGGACACCGTGCAGAAACAGGTAAGCAGAGCCTTGGGTCACAAAGGTGCGTTCCAAATAGTCATCGTACACCGCCAGTTGGCGTAAACATGCGAGATGCCAAAGCAGTTCCAGCCGTAGGGACGTCTCGCCGGGCAACAACGGCGAAGGCAGATCTGTTTGCCGCAACGGTGGCCCGCTTTGTTGGCCTGTTGTTGGCTCGTTGTGGTCGCTGCCGATGCGAACAATGTAGCGGACGTGAGCCTGAGTGCTGCCGTAAGAGTTGGGGACGATACGTGCTCTCAAGCGCACGCGCGTGTTTGTGCCCCCAGTGTGATGCCAACTTGCCTGCAGGTTTTCGCTGCGCGCCGCAAGCGCGAAGGAGAGCTTGGGCAGGGTCGTATCGATCATGGCTGGCCGGTTGCGGTCGCGCCTGCACCGTCCACGCGAGCGCAACGCGGCCCGTGGCGTGAGGAGCACCTCGCAATCGCTTGCGGTTGTGTCGTAGTGCAGCGAACGGCTCACGACGGCGCGGAGCCACGTGCCGAGCGTGCGCACGGTGCGTGCCGCCAGCACGACGCCATGGCGCAGGAGCGCGACGGTGATGGCTTCCGAGCCGCGTGGCAGCCCCTTCCAACCCATGAGCGGCACAGGCACGATTGCTTCGGGTGCGATGTGCCAAGTTTCTTCGAACAGGGCCCCGGCTGGGATTCCATCGAAGGTGAGGTCGACGATGAACGTGCGGGCGTCGAGTCGGGCGATGGTGCGCCGCACCTGTAACGGCGGCTGTTCAGCGTGTGCATCGACGTACTCCCAAAACGCTTCCCCGCAGCGGAACTCCACGCGCTCTGGCGCCTGTGGACGCCAGGCACGGCCACTGTGCCGGAGCGTGCAGTCGGGGGTTTGGGCTGGGTCGGTGAGGCGAATGAGTGTGCGCGAGGTGAGGTACAGCCCGACCCCGCCGCCTACGTGCACGGTGCACAAGGCCAGCGGGGAGCCGAGGAAATGCCACGGGCCGTTTCGCGTCGGGGGTACGAGCACGCTGGGCGACACCCCGACGCGGCCGCGGCAGAATCGAAACGTTGGAAGGCGTTCGTCGCCGGCTTCGCAAAGCTCCACGACCAAGTGCGTTGCCTCCCGGGCACCGTCTGGCATGGTCGCACGTCTATCCTGTTGTCGCGGCTGGTTCGAGAGCTGAGTGGCGTTGCCGCGCGAGAGGCGCAGGACTGCACGATGAGACAAGGTAATGCTGCCTCAGGGGCCGAATCGTGTGCGGACGTGCGAGTGTGCAGGAGAGCCGGCCGGCGTTCGGCGAGGTAAGCGAAGACACGAGCAGCCCCGCGAGCACTGTGGTCCGCTCGGGCAGGCCGCCTGCGCCCCGCCGGGCTCACACTCGCCGCACTCAAGCATCGAGCCAGTGCTGCGCCACCGCCTCCAGCGCAGCACGCTCGGGGGCGTAGCGGACGCAAAGCGTGACGGCTCGTTCGGAATAGTAATGCAAGGGATGCTCGATCACGTAACCGGCGCCGCCATGGAGGTGGTGTGCGGTCAGGGTCAGCCGCTTACAGGCTTGGGGTACGAATGCGGCGGCTGTATCGAGTTCCCAGCCCTCGTACGTGCCGGAGTGCAGCCGTGCCACCACCTGCCAGGCCAGGTGGCGGCTCGCGGTGTAGGCTGTGGCCATATCGGCAATCTGGTGCTGCACAGCCTGAAACACGCCGATCTTTTGCCCAAATTGCTCGCGCTCTTTCACATACGCCACGGTGCGTTCGAGGACAGCGTCCATGATTCCGACCATTTCCACCAGCGCAAAGGCACGCTGTTCGAGTTCCAACCGGCGCCAACTCTTGCGCGCCTCGGCGCCGGAGGCCACTACCCGGAGCACGGGTGCTTGCTCGTAAAGGACGCGAGCTTGGCGATCCCCATCGAACGTACGCAGTGGTTCGACCGAGGCGGCGGAACGCTCTACCAAGCACCACGCCATACCTTGCGCGCTCGCTGCGCCGACGAGGTGATGGGTTGCGAGCCCCGCATTGCTCACGTGGGTTTTCGTGCCTGATAGCGTCCAACCGCGGTCGTGTTGCGATAGGGTTGTTGCCCAATGGTCCGGATCCGTGCAGTCGACCTCCACATGGGCGAGTGCGACCACAGCCTCACCGGTGGCCACGCGGGCGAGTTCCGGCGCTTCCGGCGCGAGGGTGGCGAGGGCATGGGCACCCCGTACGGCTTGCACCACGGGCAAAGGCACCAGCCCGCGGGCGGCTTCCTGGAACCACATGGCGATCTCCAACAAGGAGAGCCCCGAGCCGCCCCATCGCGCCGGCACTGCCATACCAAACCAGCCGAGGTGGGCACAGCGCTGCCACGTGTTTTGGTCGATGCCGCTCGGCAGCGCGTCCCAGTCCCGCAATTGTTCCGGTGTGGCTTGCTCCCGCGACCAGCGGCGTACCGTTTCTGCGATCGCTTGTTGTTCGGGCGTTGGGTTGAAGTCCATGCAGTCACCCTCTCGGTTCACTTGCGCGGCAGCCCGTAGCCCAGCATCGCAATAATGTTGCGCTGCACTTCGTTCGTTCCCCCACCAAATGCTAGCAACGGAGCGGTACGGTAGAGCCACTGGAGGCGCCCGTGGAGCGGCGTGCTGGGCTCATCGGGATGCAGTTGCCCGGCGAGACTTAGAATTTCAATTCCCGTGTCGGCAAGCCGCTGGGCAAGTTCGCTGACGAACACCTTGGCCATCGACGACTCGGCCGCCGGCACTCGCCCTTGTTCGAGCGCCCACGCAGTTTCCAAGCCCAGCATGCGCGCGGCTTCAATGTCCACAGCCAAACGAGCAATGCGCTCCCGCACCCACGGGACCTCGGCCAGCCGCTCGCCGCCAACCTGGTGTGCGCGCACAAAGGCAACCAATTCGCGGAAATAGCGGCGCACCATCCCCACCGAGCCGATGCTGAGCCGTTCGAAGTTGAGCGCCATCGCAGCGTAGTAAAATCCCATGCCGCGCTCGCCGATTAGATAGTCCCGCGGCACGCGGACGTTGTCGAGGAACAACGCGTTGGTGCGCAAACCGGGCCAAACGTAAATTGGTTGCACGGTGACTCCAGGAGCGTCCATGGGCACGATCAAAATGGAGATGCCTTTGTGCTTGGGAACGTCGGGCTCCGTGCGCACAGCAAGCCAGTTGTGCGTGGCCATGTGCGCCATCGTGTTCCACATTTTTTGGCCGTTCACGATCCAGTGGTCGCCCTCCAGCACCGCGCGGGTACGCAGCGCGGCCAGGTCGGTGCCTGCTTCCGGTTCCGAGTAACCGAGTGCGAATTCCACCTCGGCGTTTTGAATTTTCGGCAGCCAGTACTTCTTTTGCTCCTCCGTGCCCACCCGCATAATCGTGGGCGCAACCGAGGTCACCGTGAGGGGCAACATGGGTGCACCTGCGCTCTCCATCTCGTCGACAAAAATCCACTGCTCGATCGCCGAGCGGCCAAGGCCCCCGTACTCGGGCGGCCACGCCAAGCCCCACCAGCCGCGGTCGCGCAGCGCCAAGATAAACTGGCGCGCGAGCGGCCCTTGGCACTCGTTCCCGGATTCGCGCAACTCGGCCAACAACTCCGCCGTGAGATGTTCGCGGAGAAAGGCGCGAATCTCCTCCCGCCAAGCGAGTTGTTCCGGGGTGAAGTCGTAGCGCATGTTGCCCTCGCTACTGCTTGAGAGACCACGGTTGCAGCGTTGAAGCAACCGGTGGGTTCGTTCGTCGTCTGTTGAACCTTTGCCCAATTCCGCAGTATGGGAAGCAGGAGATGAGCAGCAGGCGACGAAAATTTTGGGGCTGGGGCTGGGAAGACGACGGGCTCGACGCAGCCGAGCAGGAGCGGCTCGCCAGTTTGTTAGCGGCCCGCTTTGAGCTCGGGGAGGTCCGTATCGGCTCGCCGCCGCGAGTGGAAGACATCGCCCTGCGGGTGCCGCGGGTGCGGATTCCCAGTAGCCTCGAGGCGGTGTGCACAACCGATCCACACGAGCGGCTTGCCCACAGCTACGGCAAGTCGTTTCGCGATCTCGTGCGTGCTTGGCGCCGGCAGTACGACAACCCGGTCGATGTCGTTGCCCTGCCACGCAGCGAGTGCGAGCTCGAGGCGGTGCTCGCTTGGTGCGACGAACAGGCGCTCGCAGCGATTCCTTACGGGGGAGGCTCGAGCGTTGTCGGCGGCGTGGAGCCACCACGGGAAAGTCACTGCCGGGGGGCGGTGTCCATTGACTTGCGCCACTTCGACCGCGTGCTGGAAGTCGATCCGCGGTCGCGTGCTGCGCACATTCAAGCCGGGGTGTACGGGCCAGCGCTGGAGGAGCAACTCAAACCCCACGGGCTTACCCTGCGGCACTTTCCCCAGTCGTTCGAATTTTCCACCCTGGGTGGCTGGATTGCCACCCGCTCCGGCGGGCACTACGCCACGCTGTTCACCCATATCGATGAGTTCGTCGAGGCGCTGCGCATCCTCACGCCGAAGGGCTGGGTGGAAACGCGGCGGCTTCCGGGGTCAGGGGCGGGTCCGAGCCCCGATCGCTTGTGGATTGGCTCGGAAGGTACCCTGGGCATCATCACTTCAGCGTGGATGCGGGTGCAAGAACGGCCACGCTTTCGCGCGGCGGTGTCGGTGCGGTTCTCGGATTTTCTCCGCGGGGCGGAAGCCGTGCGCGCGATTGCTCAGGCTGGGTTGTACCCGTCGAACCTCCGCCTGTTGGACCCGATTGAGGCTCTCACCGCCGGCGCTGGTGATGGCTCGGCAGCAATCTTGGTGCTGGCGTTCGAATCGGCGGATCATCCGCTGGACCCGTGGATGCAGCGGGCCCTGGAGTGCTGTCGCGACTATGGCGGCATTTACGACGAAGCTGCGTGGCGTACCCGCGAGGATTCAGCGGTAGGCCGCGAAGGAGCCGCAGGTGCGTGGCGGCAGGCGTTTTTGCGTGGACCGTACCTCCGCGATGCCTTGGTCGGCATGGGGATGGTGAGCGAGACGTTCGAGACCGCCACCACGTGGGATCGGTTCCCGAGTTTGTACGTGTCTGTGCTGCAAACGGTGGAGCGCGCCTTGCACGAACTCTGTGGCGGCGGGCAAGTGAGCTGCCGATTCACTCATGTGTATCCTGACGGCCCGGCGCCGTACTACACGGTAGTCGCGCCGGGGCGAGGGCGCGACCTGTTGGCGCTTTGGGATGCCATCAAGGCTGCCGCATCGGAAGCAATCTTACAACACGGCGGCACAATTACACACCACCATGCGGTTGGGCGCGACCATCGGCCGTGGTACGACCGCGAACGGCCGCCGCTGTTCGCCACGGCACTGACCGCCGCGAAGAGGGCGTTGGACCCGCACGGGATTTTGAACCCCGGAGTGTTGATCGACCCGGAGGTTGTCACGGAAGGGGAAGAGCAATGAATCGAGCGACCAAGCGCGCCCCGAAAACGAAGTCGGGGAAGAGAGCCCAGAAGAGCTCGGCGGTATTCGAACGGGACGATCTCGAGCGGATTGTGTCGGACTTGGCCTGCACCGTCGCGCCGGCTGACGTGGCGACGCTGCTGGAGCGCGAGGGGGAGCTCCGCCGCCGCATTGAGGCGCTGGACTCCGAGTTTACTTTGCTCCAGCGGCAGCTCACTTTGCTCCTCGACTGTTTGCGCGACCACCATGCGGGTCGCATCCCGCAAGTGCCTTATGCCACCATTGCGCACGCCGCGGCAGCGGTGTTCTACTTTGCCAACGAGTGGGACTTGCTCCCCGATTTTCTGCCGCGGCTCGGCCGCTTGGATGACGCTGCAATTGTAGCCATTGCTTGCGAACGTGTGGCCGAAGGGCTGAAGCGTTACGCACGGGCGACCGGCCGCGCGTGGCGCGGCGTCGTTCCCACCCGAGCAGCGGGCGCTGCCCGCCCGTGTTGACGGTGGAGCTCTAGCGCACCCTGCGGCGCTCGGTCACGACAGGGCCGAGCGGCAGGTCGTCGCTATCCGAGGACAAACGCGTCCGCGTGCTGCCAAGTTGTTGGCGAGACAACGGAGCGCGTTTGGGGCGCGGGCGCAGATGCCCCCGGCAGCGTGATGGAATTTGGCAGGATGGCAGGTGTGGCGTTCGCGCCGCGGCCGCCTTATTCGTGGGGGAATCAGTATTCGCGACTGGCCACGCGCGCACTTACCGATGCACTCTCGGTCGGTTCCGCGATCCGCCGTGCCTCGCGCGGTCACGGCTTCGAGTGCCTCGCCTTGGCATACATCGCGCTTGAGGAAGAAACCGGTTAGCTGACTCGCCCCACCAACGCGCGCTGCCGTAGGTAGTGGTCGGCCAGAACGAGGCAGGCCATGGCTTCTACCATGGGCACGGCACGCGGGAGGACGCAGGGATCGTGGCGTCCCTTCCCTTCGATTTTGGCTGGCTGCCCTTGTCGGTCTACGGTGTCTTGCGCCTTGGCAATGGTGGCTGTGGGTTTGAATGCCACGCGAAAGTAGACATCCTCGCCGTTGCTGATGCCACCTTGCACGCCGCCCGAGCGATTGCTCGCAGTGCGAATCCGGCCACTGGAATCAGTGACGAACGGGTCGTTGTGCTCGAAGCCCGTGAGGCGGGTGCCAGCGAAGCCGCTGCCGATTTCGAATCCCTTGGAAGCGGGGAGCGATAACATGGCTTTGGCGAGGTCGGCCTCCAAACGGTCGAACACGGGCTCGCCGAGCCCAGCGGGGACGTTGCGACACACGCATTCGATGACGCCACCTAGTGAGTTACCGTCACGGCGCGCCGCCTCGATACGGGCAGCCATTTGCTCCGCCGCTGCCGGGTCGGGGCAACGGACCGGGTTGGACTCCACCTGTTCGAGCGTGACCGTTGCCAGATCCACGTCAGCATCGATGCTGTGTACACTGCGGACCCAGGCGAGCACCTCCACTCCGGCCAGTTCGCGCAACAGCTTGCGGGCAATGGCACCGGCGGCCACGCGCCCCACGGTTTCGCGAGCTGAAGCCCTGCCACCGCCCTGCCAGTTGCGGATTCCGTACTTTGCCTCGTACGTGTAGTCGGCGTGCGACGGGCGATAGAGATCTTTGAAGGCTTCGTATGCAGACGGGCGCGCGTCGGTATTGCGCACCAAGACGGCAATCGGAGTTCCCAACGTGAGGCCTTCGAACACGCCGGACAGAATCTCCGCTTGGTCCAGTTCCTGGCGCGCGGTGGTCAAGCGACTTTGCCCAGGGCGGCGGCGGTCCAGGTCGTGCTGGATGTCCGCCGCAGAAAGGGGCAGTTTGGGCGGACAGCCGTCCACCACCACGCCAACCGCACCCCCGTGCGACTCACCGAATGTGCTGATGCGAAACAAATGGCCGAAGATGGAACCCATGCGCGAGTCAACTTAGGATCAATGCTAATGCGGCTCAACCGCGGGTGGAATCATCGTCAATATCCCCCAGGCGCTTGCCTGCCGCAGCCCGCTGCCGCGCGCGCCCCAGTACCTCTTGAGGCACCGGATCCGTGCGCTGCATGCCCCAGCGAAGAACGCTCGGCAGCGCCAAGCGCAGCAAGCGTGCGGTCAGGAGCATGGGATTGCGTTGGGGAACGGTCATCTCATAGCGCCGGCGGTCGATGCAGTCGAAGATCGCTTCCACGACCATTTCCGGCGGATACTTTTTTCCTCGGTACGACGGGGGCTCGTCCTCCTTCAGCCAAATTTCCGTGTCGATGGGCCCTGGGTGCACGAGGACGGCGTGGATGTTGGAGCCTGCGAGGTCGTGCCACAACCCTTCGGTAAACGCGCTCATTGCCGCTTTCGAGGCCGCATACAGCGCTTCGCGGGGCGGCGTGAGCTTGGCGGCGAACGAGGACACGTTGACGATGTAGCCCCCGCCTTGCCGCAGCATGGCAGGAATGGCGGCAAATGTCGTCCACACGCAGGAAAGGAAGTTGATGCGCATCACCGTTTCCGCCTCCTCGGCGCGTGTGTGGTAGATATGTTTGTGTTTGGAGACGGCGGCGTTGTTCACCAGAATGTCGAGCCGGCCGAGGCGCTCCACAGCGGTGCTCACGATCCCTTCGGCAAAGCTCCGCTCGCCGACGTCTCCAGTCAGATAAAATGATTCCCGGGAATACTGGCGACATTCGGTGATCACTTGTTCGAGCAGCGCCTCCCGCCGAGCGACGGCAACCACCTTCGCACCTTGTTGGGCGAACATGCGTGCCGCCACCGCACCAATGCCGGACGATGCACCAGTGATGAGGACGACTTTGCCTTCGTAGCGACCGGCCATAACAACTCCACCCAGGGCAAACGCAATGTTTTCGACTCCATACCCCAAGCGTGCAGAACACCACAAGATTGCGTGCTGCCCTCGGCCGGGGCGGTCAGCTCGGTGCAGGCTCGGCGGTGGCACTTCGACGGCAGGCATGCCTGGCGGAATAACGCCGGCATTCGGTGGGCTATGAGGCACGACGCGCCCCTTTCCTGCAGGGCCAATTTGGGTTGCCCGGGCTTACGCGTTCCGGACGTGCGATGGCGGTGAAGTTACCATGGCATCGGCCGAGCGCCGCGGCGAGCGTTATGCACCTTGCGCGAGGAGGTAGCGCAGCATGGTGCGCACACCGAAGCCGGTCGCCCCGCGGGGGTGGCAAGGGAAGGGCTTGTCGGTGCTTGCCGTGCTGGAGAAGTCGATGTGAGCCCAGGGCAGGCCGCCCGCAAATTCGCGCAAGAACAAGCCACCGATAATCGTTCCTGCTCCCCCCTCGCCAATGTTTTTCAAATCGGCCACGCTGCTTTGTAGTTCGGCCCGGTAATCCTCCACCAAGGGCAGCTCCCACAAATTCTCGCCCGAGGCCTGGCCAGCCGCAATCAAGTCGGCAACCAGTTGGCGGTCTGTCCCCATGATGGCGGCGTAGCGCGTGCCGAGGGCGGTGCGCACGGCACCGGTGAGGGTGGCGAAATCGATGAGCACATCGGGCTTACCTTCGACTGCGTAGGACATCGCGTCCGCCAGCACGAGGCGGCCTTCGGCATCGGTGTTCAGAACTTCGATCGTCTTGCCGTTGCGGGCGGTGAGGACATCACCAGGACGGAGGGCACGTCCGCTCGGCATATTTTCCGCCGCCGCGACATACCCCCGCACCTCTACGTTGATCCCTAAGCTGCGAACCGCCGACATCACCCCCAGCACCACGGCGGCCCCCGCCATGTCGCGCTTCATTGTAGTCATGCTGTCGCCCGGTTTGAGGTTGAGCCCACCGCTGTCGAAGGTAATCCCCTTGCCGGCGATGGCCACGATTTTTTTGGGACGCGGCGGGCGATAAATCAGTTCGATGAAGCGGGGAGGTTGCTCGCTTCCTTGCGCCACGCCGAGAATGCACTGCATGCGGGCGCGCCGGAGCGCGGCGACATCGAACACTCGACCGCTGAGGTCGTGCTCTCGGGCAATCTGTTTGGCCTCACTTGCCAGGTAGGCGGGCGTCACAATCGCAGCCGGGCGGTTGACTAAATCCCGCGCGTAACACGCGGCTTGCGCAAGATGTTCCGCTCGCGACAACGCAGTCTTGATTTCCGTACTCGGCTTGATGCGCACCACGAGGCGCGGGGGGGCCGCCTTACTGCTCCCGTTAGCGGTCTTGAGTTCCTCGAAGCGGTAGAGGCTGAGCAGCCATCCTTCCGCCACCCGCTCCAGCGTGGCCGCATCGGAATAGGCGGGCAGGGGAATGAAACCAACCTGGGTGGCCTGGAGCTCTTGGGCTCGTGTGGCGGCGGTGTGCGCCACCCGGTACCAGGCGGCGGTTGTGTCCCCCGTGCCCAAACCGACGAGGAGAATGTGGCGATAGGGCAAACGCCCGTGGGTTTGGAAGAGGGCAGTCTCGTTATCGTGCCCCTTGAACCCCTGCTGGCGGACCTCAGGCACCAAAGCGCCGTGCAAGTGCTTGTCGAGCTCGGCCACGACACCGGTTTTCCAATCAGCGAGCGCGGGCACGACGAGCAAGTCGACGGCAAGCTTCTCCACACCCACTGTGGTTGTGGTCACTTTCATCCGTTCACCTCTTGAGAGGATAGTGCGGCTCCTTGGCTGTGGCGCCGCAGGTAGTCGAGGAGCACTTCGCGTTCTTCCCGCGTCAGTGGTGGGAGCCCGCGGCGCACCATTTCGCCTTGCATCAGGGCAACCTTCATCTTCCACATCTCGTACGTGAGAGCGCTCGGCGCATAGAGACGGTGGCAGGTGTTGCAGCGCGAGGCGTACACACGCGCGCCGGGAGACTCCGGCTCGGGCAGTGGCGCATTGCAAGCGAGCGGTAGGAGGAAGGCAGCGCCCATAGCAGCAACAAACAACGCACGCGCAATGTTCCTCGCACTCATGAGTCGCGGTAGTACGCTACCTGACCAGGGGTTTCGGCCACCCCGACTTCGATCGAGCCCTGCAGGACAATGCCGTCGCGCGCCAATTCGCGACGAATTTCCCCGGCGAGGTAGCGCGCCAGCTCTTCGGCAGAAGTGTGGACAATGGGGAGCAGCAGCACGTCCTTCGCTGGGAAGGAAAATTCGTCGTCGTCGAAGCGCACAACAATTTGCGCCCCCTTGGTTTCGATCGCTAAGCAATCGCTTTCCGCGGGGAGGAGCATGCGCTCGTCGAGCCGATCGCACACTCGCCGCGCCACATCCTTAACGATGCTGAAATCCAACACGTAGCCTTGCTCGCCGAGGTCGCCCTCGATTTCCACGGAAACCCGGTAGTTGTGCCCGTGCAGAGCCTCACGGAAGCCGCGGTAGGCAATGAAGTGTGCGGCGTTGAACTTGAGATAGTCCTTGCTCACGTACACGCGAAACTTTTTTGCCTCAGGCATCGTCCGGATCCTCCTCGGGTGGCACCGCCCCAACGTAGCTTGGGGCGCCGCGCGCAACCGAGGCATGCACTACCTAACGACCGCAGCTCGGCAGTCAACCGCAGCCGTACACTTGGCTCACGTGTGTCCGTGGCTCCACCAGTCGCGCACCACTTGGGTGGCTGCCTTGTTCAGCGGCACCGGCACAACCACCGGAACAGCGCTGACCACTTCGAGATGATGAACGCCCGACCGCTCCGCGGCTACCAGCACAGCGGCAACCTCGTGCACGCCATGGCGCGCAAGAAACCGCACCCAGCGCTGCAACTCGCGGCGATAGCTGGGCATTCCCTCCGCAATCGCAAAGCTCGCTTGCGCAGCCGCGAACGTCAGCGCGTCGGCACGGGCGAACTCCACAACTAAACAGCGCCCGTCGAAGGCTTGTAGCCACGAGCGTGCGCGCTCGCTCAACGTCTCGCCGCGGCGGAGCCCGACCTGGCTAATCGCAACCGCCCTGCCCCCGCGATGGAGATGCTCGGCCCAGCCCGCAAGGACACGCTGCAAAACCGCATCGCCGTGGGGGCCGCCGCTGTGGTACTTCGGAGCGGTGGCGTAGGGAGAGCACACAAATGGTGGGTTTGCGGCGATGCAGTGAAAGCGCTGCGATGCAACGGGCGCGTAGAGGTCGCCCACGGCAAATTGCACTGAGCGCAGGTTGTTCGCTGCGGCATTGAGCCGGGCCATGGTTACGGCGCGTGGGTCCACGTCCACACCGACGGCCTTTGCTCTCGCTTTGGCCGCAATCAGGGCAATGACGCCCGAACCTGTGCAGAGGTCGAGAAAGCGACTACCGGCGAGAGGCGGCAAGATGTGCGCGAGCTGGAAGGAGTCGGCACTCGGCGGGTAAACCGGATCACCGGCGCGGCGAACTAGGGCTTTGCGAACGGGATCGGCAAAGCGGCGGTCGGCCCAAACTACGAGTCCGTCAGCTGCCTCGGCGCGCAAAGTGGCTTGCACGAAGCGGCCTCGTTGGCGCAAAAGACCACTCTTGCGGCCAAGGGCGAGTAGGGGACCAGCGTGGCTGGCCACGATCTCGGCACGCACCGATGCTTCGAGCCAGAACAGGCGCAGCCACACGCTGGTTGCGTCACTGCGCCCCTCGAGACGCGCCAGCCAGCCCTCACGGTCGGAAGCCGAGAGCTCGTCGGCATACTGCACGCCGACGGCTTGTTGAATCGTGTGGCGCGTGAAGCGGTGGCGCCGCAACTGCTTGCACCAAGCGCGCAGGCACTCCACTGCGTCCGCGCGCAATCCCGAGTGCAGGGCAAGATGTTGCGACGATTCCTCGGGTACCATGAACCTTGCCTATCCCGGTTCCTGCGATTTGGGAACAGGCAGAGCGAGTCGCGAATGGCGAGTGGTGGGGATGGCGCTTAGGGGGCGGCGCATGTGTCGCCCCCGCTGCCACCGTGGCACAACGCGACCACGCCCCGGAGGAACCGGTCGATTGCGACACAACACCGAGCGGGACCGGCCGGTCGCCCGTACAGGCGGCCGGGGTGGGCGACGTGGCTGCGGCCGCGGTGATCGATCCACGTTCAGTGGAAGGCGGCGGTAACGTCGAAGTGCACGCGCTCTTCGTTTGCGCAGCCACGGCACAGCACGCGCGCCACCCGAAAACGGCGTTGGCCGACGGTGCGGGAGAACTCGCCCACGCGTTGCACCGGCTCGCCACAGCGCGAGCAGCGGTAACGGTCGAGCGTAAGATCGATTTCATCAAAACGGCTTACCACAACGGCACGCTCGATGGTGGCCCCGGGGCGGCGTCGGCGCGCGCGCCGTTCTTGCCAGCGACGTGCGGCCATGGCGACGACTGCGGCCACGATCGCCAAGGTAAACAAGATACTCAGCATCGTGTCAGCCCGTTCCTGCCGGTTCGCTGAGCCGCTGCAAGGCACGGTCGAGTTGTTCGTGAGAGCCAACGAGAACCAAGATGTCACCAGCGTGAATGGGTTCGTCTGGCTCAGGGTTGGTCAGCGGCTTGCCGTTGCGGACGATCGCGATCACCGTTGCGCCGGTTTCCTTGCGTAAACGTAGGTCGCGCAAGCTCTTTCCGCACAAAGGAGAATCGCGCGTAACCAGAAAGGATTCGGTTGTGGTTGCCGCCAGGATGGCATCGAGTTGGTCGAGCGTTTGGCGCGGTAGTTCGAGCCCCCGCAACATGCTGTAGCCTTCGCGGCGAATGAGGTCGATTTGCGCGTTAATGATGTTGCGCGGCACCCGCAACAACCGCAGCACGCGCGCGAAAATTTCCACCGAGGTCTCGAACTCCTCGGGAATGACCTCGGTGGCCCCGAGCCGGCGGAGCTCCTCGATCTCAGCCACATACCGGGTGCGAACAATGATGGGCACTTGCGGTGCCAAATGTCGCACCTGCGACACGATGCGGCGCGTAGCTTGGACATCGGAGATGGCGATCACGACCACTTGTGCCCGTTCGACCCCGGCTGCCCGCAGCACTTGCGGCTTGGTCGCATCACCGTACACCACCGGGGCTGCTTGCGCGCGCGCGCTCCGAGCGCGGCGCGGATCGAGTTCCACGACGACGAAGGGAATCCCGGTGGCCCGCAGCACCCGAGCCAGGTTTTCGCCGTTCAGGCCATAGCCGACAATGACCACATGGGGCGCAAGCGAGTTCTCTGCTGGCTGAGAGGGACCCGGAGCCCGGGTGCGCCAGCGATGCGCCAACCACGACCAAATGGGTTCGCTCCAGGTGACGAGAAACGGGGTAGGAAGCATCGTCAGCACGGCTACGGCAGCGAAGCGCTCGTAAAGAGAATGGTCGATCAGTGCGAGCTCGCGCGCCGCTTGTAACAACACGAAGGCCAGCTCGCTCATCGAAGCCAACGCGATGGCCACCTGGAAGGCAACGCGGCTCGAGCGGTAGAGCAAGCGCACGATGGCAAACACGATGGCAGCCTTGCCGACCAGTACGGCCACCGCCGAGCCAATAAAGAACGGGAATTCACTGATCACCGCCGGGATCGGCACCAGCATGCCAATGGAGATGAAAAAGATGCTGTTGAGTGTGTCTCGGAAAGGAAGCACGTCGGCCACGACGGCGTGCGCATACTCCGATTCGCTAATCACCAACCCGGCAATCAGTGCACCGACGGCAAGTGACAAGCCAAATTGCCCCGCAACCCAGGCCGTGCCGAGGGCGACGACGACGATCGTCCCCGTAAACACCTCGCGGCTGCGCATCGCCACGATGCGGCGGAGAAGTGCGGGGAGAAGCAAGCGCGCGGCAAAAACGACCAGGCCGAGTCCGAGCACCGACTGCAATGTCACGCGGCCAATGGCTTCCCATGTCCACACTTGCGCGGAGCCAAGACCGCGGAGCACCAGCATGATCGGCAGCAATGACAGGTCTTGGATGAGCGCGATGCCCAAGCAGATCCGCCCGTGCAAGGCGTCGATTTGCTTACGATCGCTCAGCACCTTGAGCACGATCGCAGTGCTCGAGTGCACGGCGACGAAGGCAGCAAGCAGTGGCACGGTGCCGCCGACACCACCGGCGCGGACCGCAACGACGATGAGCAGACCAGTCAGGAAAAGCTGGGCGATGCCAGCCAGGAGAATTCGCCCTCCGAGTTGGGAGAGCTGAGCGAGGGAAAGCTCCAAGCCCACAACAAACAGCAGCAAAATCAGCCCCACGTCGGCCAATGCGGAGACCGTTTGGCTTTGGTCGATCCACCCGAATCCGTGCGGACCGATCACCGCGCCAGCGAGGAGGAACCCAACCAGGGACGGCAGTTGCAATCGGGTGAACACCACCGCAATCGGCAGTGCCACGGCCAGAATCAACAAAAAGTCGGTGAGAAAACCGTGATCCGGCATACAGTTCTCCTCGCTTTGTCACGGCTGGCGAGGAGAGCGCAAGGTGACTTGGGAACTGGCGAGTAGCGAGTGGTGGCTCGTAGGGGCAACGCATGCGTCGCCCGTGGTCCTAGGTCGAGCGCCAGCGGCGAGCAGCGAATGGTGAGCGGAGCGGCGAATAGCGAATGGCGAATAGCGAAGAGCGAAGAGGGAACACGTCGGTTGGTGACGGTGTTGCCACCGGGGCCGCGCGCGTGGCTGTCTGGGCACGCGGCACCAAAGCCATCGTAGGGGCAGCCCTTGTGGCTGCTCTCGGTGACCGTCACGACGCCGCCACTGCCTGCTCCACGACCAATACCGCCCCCCCACGGGCAGGCACAAGGCCTGCCCCTAGACGTCCCTGTATGGCCTCGGGCGCCCGTATGTGACAGCGACAGGGGGACGCATCGGGCCGCCCTGTCGCCGAGGCAGCGAAGACCGCCGGTGACTCCGCGCAGTACGATCCGCGTCGCCCTCGTTGCCATCGTGACACAACGCCGCCACGCTGCGACGGAATCTTTCCATCGAGACGCCACCCGCAGGGGCGATCGCCCGTGGACTTCGGTTACGGCGCAGGCGCTCGCCCGATTGTTAAAGCTCAGCCAGCTCTTGATCGAGAGGGAGTGGCCGCCATCGTTGGAGCAAGGCGTCGATCCCGGCGAACACGAACGAGGCTGCCAGCAGCGCAATTAAGGGCAAGAAACCAAAGTGGTCGATGGAGATGTGGTACGTGGCTAAGGCCACGACGAGCCCCACCACGGTGCCAACAACACCTGCACCTACGAGATAAGCAATGGGGACGCGAAGACCCAACACCCGACAAAACACGAGGAAGAAGGTTGTCAGAGCAAGGGCACCGAAGAAGTAGTACGGAATCAAAATTAGATAGTGCAGCACGGCAGTGTGCCTCCTTATGTGTCGTCACCAGCCCGCAAGCCGCGCAGCTCGCTCGCGGTGGTAGTGCGCGTCGCCGAGAAAGCCGCGATCGAAAATTGCCCGGCGGAACCAGAGGTGCAAATCGAATTCCCACGTGAATCCGATGCCGCCGTGCAGCTCCGTGGCGTCGCGGGTGATGCGATCGTAAAGGTCGCTGAGGTGGGCCTTGACCATGGCCGCATGCCGCTCCGCTTGATCGCGGATGTGGTCGTAGGCGTGTGCGGCATACCACCACAGGGAGAGCGCCGGCTCCAATTCGCAAGCCATGTTCGCGAGCTGGTGTTTCACCGCTTGGAACGCGCCGATGACTTGCCCAAATTGCTCGCGCGTTTTCGCGTAATTCACCGCCATCTCCAAGCAGCGCTTCGAACCCCCAAAGGCGTCCGCAGCGATGAGAATACAGCCAGCATCGATAGCGCGCTGCAAACCTGTGGGAGGACCCTCGAGCGGGACTGCGGGTGTGCGGTCGAAACGCACGTGCTGGACCTTGCGGGTCATGTCCACTACCGTAAGGTTCGTCACCGTGATCCCGGGTGCGTCGCGCTCTACACGGAACAAGCCGACGCCACCCCCCGGAGTCCGTGCCCCCACGAACAAGGCTTGCGCTACATTAGCACAGGGCACGAACAACTTTTGCCCGGTGAGCGAGTGTCCGTCGAAGGTCGTCCGCCACTGTTGTGGGTCCCACTGGCTGCCCGCTTCACCCCAAGCCACGCTGCCGAGGCTCGTGCCTTCTGCCATCGCTGGAAGCCAGGCTTTTTGCTGAGCGGCGCTTGCCCCCTCCAGCACGCAAATGGTGGCGAGCGCATGAGCGAGAAATGGCCCCGGGGTGCATGCGTAACCGAGTTCTTCCGCGGCCAGCGCCAGGTCGAGGAGTTCGAGTCCCGCGCCTCCGTGCTCGGGCGGCACCATCAGGCCAGCCACTCCGAGATTGCACAGCCCACTCCACAGCTCGGGATCGTGCGCCGTTTCGGTTTCCATGATGGCGCGCACGCGCGTGGTGGGGCACTGCTCCGCGAGGAAACGCCGCAGGGTCGACTGAAAGAGTACCTGATCAGATGACAAACCGAAGTCCATGGCGACTCAAGCCTCCTTAGCTTCCGCGCCGCGGCTGCGCTGCACGGCCGGGTCGCGCGGCAAGCCCAACCCTCGCTCGGCAATCACGTTGCGCTGAATGTTGGCGGTGCCGCCGGCAATCAAGATACCGAGCGACCACATGTAAGCGGTAATAAACATGCCCATTGCCGGCGCCTCGCTCTCTCCTGGGGCGAGCAAGCCCCGGTCGGACAGGAGATCCATCGCTAAGCGAGCCACATCGTAGCCGAGTGTAGTCCCGTAGAGTTTCGTCACCAAGCCGGCGATTCCAGGGTCTTCCCCGCGCGCCTGCATGGTGAGCAGCCGGTAACCGTGATAGCGATTGGCAAGCACTTTCGTTTCCAGCTCCACCAGCCGAGCGCGGACAATCGGGTCTTGGATGGCCGGCCGTCCGTGCAGCTCGAGCGCTTGCGCCAAGAAGCGGGCGCCTTCCAACACGCGCTCGCTCAGCAGCGCACTACCGATGAGGTTGCGTTCGTGCTTCAGGGTGGAGCGGCTCACCACCCAGCCTTGGCCGCGCTGACCCACGAGGTTTGCCACCGGCACGCGTACGTTATCGAAGAAAACCTCGTTGAAATCGGCTTCACCGGTCATTTGGCGAAGCGGGCGCACGCTGATGCCAGGGCTTTTCATATCGATCAGTAAGTAACTGATGCCTTCGTGCTTGGGTTTGTCCGGATCGGTGCGTACCAAGGCGAACATCCAGTCTGCGGTGTCGGCGTTGGAAGTCCAAATTTTGTGACCGTTAACGACGAAGAAGTCGCCGTCGAGCTCCGCACGCGTACGCAAAGAGGCCAGATCGCTCCCGGCGCCCGGTTCGCTGTAGCCCTGGCACCACTGGATCTTGCCGAGCAGCGTGTCGCGGATGAAGCGTTGCTTTTGCTCTTCGGTGCCGTGTTCGAGCAAGGTCGGCACGAGCATGCTGGGTCCTTGCCCAATTAGCTCGCCGGGAGCCTCGGCCTTGCGGAATTCCTCTTGGATGATGGCCGACTTCAATGGGTCGAACGGTTGTTCGCTGCCTCCGTACCGGCGTGGCACGTGGCGGTACAAGTATCCGCGTGCGATGGCCGCCAGGCGGAAGCGAGTCGCCCGCTCGTCAGTGCGGATCGCGGTTCCCAAGCTCATTCCCCGTGGGTTCACCGGTGGCGCGCTGGCGCGGTCCTCGTCTGTCCAGTGTGTTGCCAAAAACTCGCGCACTTCTTGGCGAAACGTTTCGTACTCCGGGCGAAAGCGTAAGTCCATGGCAGCAAAGTTCTCCTTGAGTCCGCGGGATTATCGGATGTTCATCCGTGGTACAACCTACCCAGCCACGATCGCGGGCACGCCAAAAAAAAACGGCGGTGGCCGATTGTGGCGGCCACCGCCGTGCGCATGCGAGCTTAGTGCTCGGTTACTGCGCCACGAGGATGTTGGTGACCTCGATGTCTCCCAGCGTTTGCTGGCCAAGCGCTGTGAAGGCACCGCCGAGGGTGAATCCGTTAATATTGCCGGCGCTCAGGTTGGCACAACTCGCCGGTGCTCCCTGCACGCACTTGGGTGCAGCCGGGTACGACGGGTCATCGTTCTTGCACAGCACCGTGGCGCACGCCTGTCCAGTGGTGAACACCAAGGGGTTGGGTGTGCCACGCGATGACGGCGGGTCGGCATCCGTGCAGAACGAAGGCTGACACGCGCCGAGGGAGGTACCGATACCAATAGCATTTACGATCAAGGCACTTCCCGGCCCGCCTTGGCCAGACAAGCTTAGTTGCACCGGACCACCTGGGTCGCCTTCACAGCTATCCTGGGTGACAGCCACGTTCACACCGCTCAAACTTTGGCAACCCACCACACCGGCAGCGGAATTGCCCGGGCCGAACACGGCTGTGCAGGGCCGTGTTTCGGGACATTGTGCTGGTTGGGAAGCAAAGCCCGTGGTGCACGACTCGACGAACGCTCCGTTTTGGTCGAAAATCGCCCCGCCGCAGGTCTTGTACTCCGCTCCGCGCACACATGCGCAAGCCAAGGTGGAGATCGGAATCTGTTCGAATTGCACGCTAGCCGCGGGAATGACGGCGGTAATTCGCCCGTTGCGCTCTTTGCCGATCTTGAGCTCCTGCGAGCCCTTCAAGGACAACCCCAGGACCAGTGGGTCACCGTGAACCACCGCACCGCTCGTTCCAGGCTGGAGGGTTTGATCCGCATTCACAACACCCGGCACCAGGGAGTACGTGACGGTTTGCTCCGTGGTGCAGTTGGCTGCGCAGCCATCGCCACCAAAAGTCCGGCAAGCCACACAGGTACCACCACCCGGGCAGTCGTCGTTCGAATTGCAGAAGGTGTAAGGCTTCTCGCCACCGTCGCAAACGCCTTTGTACTCATCGTTACCCGTAAAACAGTCAGAATCCTTGGTACAAGCCGTGCCCGACTTCGCTGTGCCGACGCAAATGCCACCGTCGTCGCACTCTTCGTCGCCCTCGCGCTGGCCATTACCGCAGACGGCTTCGCCGCCAGGCAGCTCCACGCACTGGCTCGTGAGGAGACTGTTTACCGCTTGGATGATCTCGTCGATGGTAACTTGGTTGTCGCCGTTCGGATCGGCAACTGGGCAAGCCGACACCTGCTGGGCTCCGAGGGCTATGTTCACCATGGTAATGATTTCATCCACAGTGACTTGTTGATCGCCGTTACAATCGCCCAAACAGCGACGTTGCGCCGTCGCCGGTGATGCGCCGAGCAGCGCCACCAACGCTGCTGCCGTCACCAGCGCCCGACCATGCTCCCACCCAAACCATACTCTCCGTTTGCGCATAACCACTCTCCTTCCCTGAAGAAAATCCATTCCTGTGCCTCCCAGACTTGGTTGCCGTGATGCTGGTTTTCGGCTCTGCGGGTCCTCGCTATCCCACATGCGCCATCTCTTTGCAATAAACGTCACTGCGAGGTCAAGACGGTTGCGAACAAATCTCCTCTACGAGCCAGTTTCGCTGGATGGATCAGCTCCGTGCCGCCAAATAAGGCGGGGGGAAGGCAGTGCGACGTAGAAGAACGATCGGGTGCGCAACCGCGCTCGCTGGGGTGGCCGTCCTGGCCGCGTTGCTATTTTGGCAACGCCAGCCAATTCTTGTAGCGATCGGCGGGTTCTTGGTGGTGCAGGATGTTCCGACGAAAAGCGACGCCATCGTGGTGTTGTCTGGCTCTGTTCCGGATCGCATCCTCGAAGCAGTGGATTTGTACCACGCCGGACTCGCCCCGCGGCTGCTCCTGACCCGAGAAGGGCGTTTGCCCGGGTTGGACGAGCTGAGACGGCGGGGAGTCGCTTTGCCCGAGCGCCATGAGCAAAACCGCGACATTGCTTTGGCACTGGGAGTGCCGGTAGAAAACATCGAGGTGATCGAGCGGCGGGCAACGAGCACCTTGGCCGAGGCTCGCGAGCTCGTGGCGCTGCTGCAGAAGCAGGGGATGCAGCGAGTGCTGTTAGTGACCTCGCGAGCTCATGCCCGGCGGGCGCGGGTGATTTTCCGCACGCTTGCCGCGGGGCATCCGGAAATTCTCGTCGTGCCCTCGCGCTACGACCCGTTCGACCCCCACACTTGGTGGCGCGAGCGCGCATTCCTGCGCCGCGTGGTCACGGAGTATGGCAAGTTGCTAACCTGGTGGCTGTTCGACCAATGGAGGATTGCACGGTAAAAGCCGGCAGCGAAACGGGTGGGCAGGATCGAGGGGCGGTGGTCCCAATTTTTATCGAGGTTCGACCCCCGCAGATCGCGTACTGGAAGTTCCTCTTCGAGTCCTACGAAGAGCTTGCCATCGTGCGCACCCTCGATCGGGAGCGGGCGATCATCGTTGTGCTCGGGTTGCGGGATTTTCTGCCTCACGTGCACGCCATCGTGGCTGAGGCCTGCGTGCGAACCGGGGCACGGCAGGTGCCGCCTCCGGCAGACCTGAGCGGCGACTGGCTCTTGCCGGAGCTTTAAGAACCCGCGCTAGTGCCCTCTGCCGTGCTCCCCTCGGGGCGGGGGCGAGCGAAAACAAACGCGACGCCAATGCTGGCCCCGTAGAGGACGAGCAAGGGTGTCGCCATGAGAAGCTGCGACGCAACGTCGGGGCCAGGAGTGAGCACCGCAGCGGCGATAAAGATCAGGACCACCGCATACCGCCAGTAGCTGAGCATGGTGCGATGCGTGACCACCCCGACGCGGGCAAGGAAGAAGGTGATCACGGGAAGTTCGAAGGTCACCCCAAAGGCCAACAGCATCCGTGCGGTGAACGATAAGTACTCGCTGATCCGCAGCTCCGGCCGTACCCCGATGGTGCCGTACTGCTCGAGGAAGAAGCGGTAGCCCACCGGTAACACAAGCGCGTAACAAAACGCCGCCCCGGCGACGAAGAAAAAGCTGGCGAACAACACAAATGGCAGTGCGTAACGCTTCTCGTGTGGGTAGAGGCCGGGGGCCACAAAGCGCCAAAGTTGATAGAACGTGATGGGACTCGACAGAAAAATGCCCGCAATCAACGCCACTTTAAGCTTGGTAAAAAACGCTTCGACCACACCGGTGCCAATCAAGTTCACCGTGTGGCCGGGGTTGTCGCCAACCAGTAAGCGCGCGCTGTGCAAGGGCTCAGTGAGAAATGCAAACAATACCTCGGCAAATTGGTAACAGAGGAGAAATGCCGCACCGATCCCAGCCAATGACTTTATGAGCCGCCAGCGCAGCTCTTCCAAATGCGCTGTAAGCGGCATTTTCACATCGTCGAGCGACCCTGGCATAGGAACGACGCTCAGGTGGTGGTGTGCGGAATGCCAGAAGCTGGGGATGTGTCGGTGACTCTTCCCTGATCCGCAGATGGAGCATCGCGCGTGACGGTGCCGCTCCCGCGTTCAACCGTTGGCCCTGGCCGAGACGCCCTTTGGTCTGTAAGTTTGGCGCGCTCCGCGGTGCGGATTTCTTCCTCCAACATCCAGCGCGCCCGCTCGATCTCGTTGGTAAGTCCGCTCGTGGCCTTGCGGAGTTCCGCTAACCCTTTGCCCAATGCCCGCGCGATTTCCGGGAGTCGTTGCGGCCCGAGCACGATGAGGGCAACGAGTAGTATGACGAGCAACTCCGGAGTTCCGATCCCAAACATCGCCGCACGCCTGACGATCGACGGTAAAAGAACGCCCCGGAGGTGTCAAATGACCCCCCGGCCGAACAGGCTTCCCGGTCACCACGCCTCATCTTGCGCAGGTTGTGAGTTGCACGGGCGACGCATGCGTCGCCCCTACGATCGTGCAGGTGCCGCGTGCCAAGACGACCACGCGCGCAGGACACCGGTGACAACACCATCACCGATCGACGTGGTCCCCATTCGCCATTCGCTGTTTCCCACCACTCGCTGCTCGCCGCTCGCCTGCCATGCCTCACACCGGCCAATAGCGTTCGAAAGCTGATTGGAAGCGGCGGAGTAGGGCTTGGGCAGGGTCGGTTAGTGGTGGCTCGGGGAGTTCGGGCCGGTCGCCGGCGAGCTCGCGGGTGACCGCGTGCGTGCATTGCACGAGCGCGGTGAGATCGTAGCCACCCTCGAGAACGAGGGCGATGCGCCCGCCGGCACTCGCGTATGCGACATCGATCAACGTGCGGGCCAAGTACCGATAGCCGACATCCGTAAGCGCAAGATCGGCGAGCGGGTCGCGGCGGTGGCCGTCGAAGCCAGCGGAGACGAGAACGAAGTCGGGCCGGAACGCAAGCGCGATTGGGCGGAGAATGCGCTGCGCGAGGTGGTAGATCTCAGCGTCACCCGTGTGCGCAGGTAAGGGCAGGTTGACGGTAAAGCCCTCCCCTGGGCCGTGGCCGACCTCGGTCACATTTCCGGTTCCCGGATAGAGCGGCCATTGGTGGAGGGAGAAGTAAAGCACGTTCGGATCGCGTTCGTAAAAGTGCTGCGTACCGTTGCCGTGGTGTACGTCCCAGTCGACGATGAGCACGCGCTCCACACCGAAGCGCTGCCGCAAGTGCTCGGCGCCGATGACGACGTTGTTGAAAAAGCAAAAGCCCATCGCCCGATCGAACTCAGCGTGGTGCCCGGGCGGACGCACCAGGGCAAAGCCGTTTTCCACCCCGCCTTGCACAATGGCCTCGAGCAGCGTGAGCAAGCCCCCCGCAGCCAGGCGCGCCGTGTCGTACGTCTCCGCGCAGGCGGCAGTGTCGGGGTCGAAGTGGACGAGGGGTTGCTGAGCAGTGGCTGCGACGCGTTGGACGTAAGTGGAATCATGCGCCCGGCAAATTTCTTCGATCGTGGCGTAGCGGGCAGGCAGGGTTTCTACGGTATCTTGGACTTCCTCGGCCCAAGCCACCAATGCGGTGATGCGCTCGGGCCGCTCTGGATGGTGCCTGCCCGCTTGGTGGCGTGCGTAGCTCTGATCGATGACAATCGCTGTGGGAAGCATGTGCCGCTCTCCTCGGTGAAATCAAATTGGCTTTTAGGGAAGCGATAGCGTGCGGCAACCCCGTTGGGAGAAACTGCACGGGACTAACGCTGGCCTACGCGCTGCCTACTTGTGGCCGGGGCGTTCTTCGGCTTGCTTTGTACGGACGGCAATGAGACAGGCACGCGAAGACCGGCAGGCACGCGGCTGGTGGCGTACTTTGCAACTTTTTTTCTTCTCGCTCGGGCTCATTCTTGTGGTCGGCACTACGCTTGCCGGTGTGCTGATTTATCGCGAGTTGACCGAAGCCTTACCGCCGCTCGACCAGGTGGTGAACTACCGCGCCCCCACGGCCACGCAAATCTTCGCGCGCGACGGTACGCTCGTGGGCGAGTTTTACGATGAGCGGCGCTACGTCGTTCCTCTCGAACGGATTCCCGCGATTGTGCGAAATGCCTTTATCGCCGCGGAGGACGACCAGTTCTATCAACACAAGGGCATAGATCCTGCGGGAATGGTGCGGGCCCTGATTCACAACCTGAGCGGTGGCGGAGGCGTGCAAGGGGGAAGCACGATTACGCAACAGGTCGTTAAACAAATCCTGCTGACGCCGCGGAAGAGTTACGAGCGTAAGCTCAAAGAGATCCTCCTAGCTATCCGTTTGGAGAACACGCTGAGCAAGGATGACATCCTCTATCTATATCTAAACCACATCTACCTGGGTTCGGGGGCCTACGGAGTGGCGGCTGCTGCCGAGGTCTACTTCGGCAAGTCGGTGGATCAGTTGAGCGTGGCTGAAGCGGCTTTGTTGGCGGGCTTACCCCAAGCTCCCAGCCGTTACTCCCCGTTGCGCCACTGGGTGCGTGCCAAGGCGCGGCAACGGTACGTGTTGGAACGGATGGCGGCGGTGGGATTTATCACCCCGGCAGAGGCTGTATTGGCAGCGCAGGAGCCGATTGCGCTGCGGCCGCGGCGCGGCAATGTTTTGCACGCCCCGTACTATGTGGAGCATGTGCGCCGCCTGCTCGAGCAGCGCTACGGTGGCCAAAGTGCGTATCAAATGGGGCTGCAGGTGTTCACCGCCCTCGATTTGCGCTTGCAAAGCCTCGCCGAACAAGCGCTGCGCGATGGAATCGCGGCTCTGGAAGAGCGGCAGCGGTATTCGCCGGCGTTGCGGTCTTTGAATGCTAAGGAACAAGAGCAGTTTCTTGCCGAGCAAACTCGCATGCTGGCCGGAAAAGCTCTAGAGCCGGAGCGCTCGTATGAAGCCTTGGTGGTGTCCACCCGCGATGCCGTGCGCGTGCGCGTGGGCCCGTTTTCCGGTGTGCTGGATACGTCCGTCCGCTCTCGGCTTCGTGCGGGCGATGTCGTGCGGGTGCGTTTGCGCACCATGCCGGGAGACAATGGCCGTGACCCTGCCTATGATTTTGTTGTGGACAGCGATTCCCTCGTGCAAGGGGCCGCCGTGGTTTTGGATCCGAGCACGGGCGATGTGCTCGCGCTTGTGGGCGGCACGAACTTCCAAACGAGTCAGTTTAATCGTGCCACCCAAGCGCGGCGCCAGCCGGGCTCAGCGTTCAAACCGTTTGTGTACGCTGCGGCTTTCGACGATCGTTACACGCCAGCGAGCGTGATTGTCGATGCCCCGGTAGCGTTTCCCGACAACAACGGAGTGTGGGCCCCGCAAAATTACGAACATCGGTTTTTTGGACCGACCACGCTGCGCGATGCGCTGACCTTTTCGCGCAACGTGCCCACGGTGAAACTTGCACAACAAATCGGGCTGCGGCGCTTAATCCCCTTTGTGCGTAGCCTGGGCATTCGCAGCCCGCTGCCTCCAAACCTATCGATCGCCCTGGGAGCTGCGGAGGTGACCCCGCTCGAGCTGGTCACGGCCTATTCCGTGTTTGCCAATCAAGGGGTGCTGGTCGAGCCACGGTTTATTGTGCGCTTGAGCGACCAGCACGGCCAGCCAATCGAGCAAAACGAGCCGCAGCGCCGCGCTGTGCTGTCACCGGAGACGGCATACTTGGTTACGGATGTACTGCAAGACGTGATCGAGCGAGGCACCGGCCAGCGTGCCAAGGCACTGGGCCGACCTGCCGCCGGCAAAACCGGAACGACCAACGATATGAACGATGCGTGGTTCATCGGGTACACCCCGCAATTGCTTGCTGGGTTTTGGGTTGGCTTCGACAGCAAGCGCTCGCTCGGAAAGGGGGAAACCGGCGGACGTGTGGCCGCGCCCATCTGGCTTTCCTTCATGCGGGAGGCACTCGCGGATCAACCAGTGCTCGACTTTCCCATCCCGAGCGGCATTCGCTTTGTGGCCATCGACCGTCACACGGGCCAGCGTGCCGCGCCGACCGCCCCCGGCGCGGTGCTGGAGTGCTTCCGCGCAGGAACCGAGCCCAAGTGGGAGGAAAGCGTGGGTGTGGAGGAGGCGAAGGCCCAAGATGGCGCTCCAACCTCGCTGAGGGACCGCCCAGAGGCGCCCGCCACCGCGTCGGAATTTTGAAACGCCCTGAGCTGGCTTGCTGGTACCTACCCGTACAAGTACAGCAGGTGTGAGCGGGCCTGTCCGAAGCTTTGGCGGATGCGGCGGGAACCTGCTGGTTCTTGGCCCTTGTGTATTTGTGGGATATACGGCCTTTGCTGCCCTGGTACTCGAGGCGAGAGGCGATGCTGGAAAGTAAACCCGCTCAACCGAGGCGCTGCACGCACTGTGGGCGCGTGGTGCAGGACACGCTGCACTATCGTGACAGCTACCACGTGGACTTCCACTTCCTCTACACCGGCGAGGTGGAGGAGACGGAGATGTGGGACGAGTATGCTGCCCTTACGCGCGTCGTGGTACACGTGCGCAATCCGCGTTTCGTGTACACTTGTATCGACTGCTATCCGCGCCCGGAGGTGCAACGGGAACGCATGCGGTTGTTGCGCCCGGAGCTGGAAGACGGCGTATGAGAAAGATTCACGACGCCCATCTGGCTGGCCGCTGGTACACGAGTGACGCAGTCGCGTTGCGCAGGGAGATCGAGCAACGGATCGAGCGCGCTTACCCGCTTCCCAACATTGTGCCGTTTGCGTTGGTTGTGCCGCATGCTGGTCACATGTACTCCGGCGATGCCGCGGCATTCGGTTATGCTTTGGCGGCCCACCGCACCGTGAAGCGGGCACTGATGCTCGCTCCGAGTCATTATGCGCTGTTCCGCGGGGCAGTGACCTTGAACTGGGACGGCTTCCGCACCCCGCTCGGGATCGTAAACATCGACTGCGAGTCCGTGGCAAAGCTGCTCCATTTCTCCTGGATTCGCGAAGATGCCGCTCCATTCGGTCCCGAGCACTCGCTGGAGATTCAACTCCCGTTTCTCCAAGTGGCGCTCCCAGGGGTGAGTGTCGTGCCGTTGTTGGTGGGGGAGGTGCCAACGGAACGGGCGCGGACTTGGGGCGACGAGCTTGCCAGCATGGTCGACAGCGACACCTTGGTTCTGGTGAGTTCCGACCTCACCCACTACGGGGCCCGGTTCGATTATCTGCCCTTCCCCCCGCAGAGTGCGGACTTCGTGCGCTCGCAGTTAAAAGCGCTAGATCACGAAGCCATTGCTCGCATCTGCCTTGGGGACTTCGAAGCCTTTCGCCGTTTTGTCGACGCCACCGGTGCAACCATCTGCGGACGCAACCCGGTTGTCCTTTTTTTAGCGATGCACGCGCAGCGAACCTCCGGTGTGTTGCTGCACTACTACACGTCTTTGGACATCACCGGCGACTACGAGCACGTGGTGAGCTACGCGTCGATTGCGTTTCCGCTGCCGCCACCGCCGCTGTAATTCCTCAGGCGCCAGAACGGATAGTGAATGGCGCGAATGGCGTGTAGCGAGCGGTAGGGGCGACGCACGCGTCGCCCGCGCTGCCGGTTCCTGCGGTGGCGGATGCGATCGAAGGCGAAGGGCGAATTGCCTGGCGACGGGTCGCCCGAGCTGGTTGACGGATTCTGCATGGTGGCACTTAGCGGCGACCGCCGCTCCCCCGTCGGGCTGGGTAGGACGTCGTCCAGCGGCCAATGATGAGCGGGCAACCGTAGAGGTGCGTGCCAAGCCCACCCCACCCCGGCGAGTGAGCGGTAATCACCGCCATCGGCCTCCAGATGACTTCCCATTGGATGGCCGGATGCGGACGCCGCTGCCGTGGCCAGCACCTTCGTACCGCGCGACGGTTGACGGCTTGCGTAGCTAGCCGCCCATGGTTTCCTGCGGTATACAGGCAAAGCGCATGGCTAGGGCGGCGGCTTCAACAGTGCGAAATCGCGGCGTAGCGCCTCGGAGCTCGGGCGTGGGCCTCGGTCTGCTCGAGGAGATCGTTGCCCTGGCGACGAACACGGTCGACTTGCGGGCGGCAGCGCAAGGCATCGTCGACACGATCTCGAGCCGCCTGGGCATGGAAGTTTGCTCCATCTACGTGTTCGAGAAAGAAGCCGGTCGATTGCGCTTGTGGGCGACCTCAGGTCTCGATCGGAACTCGGTGGGCAAGGTGACCATGAGCGTGCACGAGGGGCTCACCGGAATGGCGGTAGAGAAATTGCAGCCTGTGATGGCCATCGATGCGATGGCGCACCCGCGGTACAAATACTTCCCGGAGACCGGGGAAGAACGGTACCACTCTTTTTTGGGTGTTCCTGTGGTGGAGCGTGGCGAGCCGGTCGGGGTGCTTGTCGTGCAGACCTCCCGGCGGCGGCGGTTTACCCCGAAAGAGGTGCGCCTGCTCAAAACCGTGAGCGTTGCCGTTGCGGGGATCTTATCGCGCATTCGGTTGGAAGAAACCCTCCAACGTCAAGAGGCGGAGCGGCTCGATTTCGAGCGCAAGATGGATGCGGCCATGTCCCGCCTCAGAGATTACGAAAGTCGGGCGAGTGTATTGCTGGGTCAGCCGGGGGCAAAACGCCCGACCCGTCTCTTTGGTCAAGCCGCCGCGCCTGGATACGCCATTGGCCGCGCGCACGTCCTAGAGTCGATGTTCACGACGACAAAATTTCCGCGGGAACGCCAGCATCCGCTCAAACGCGAGTTGCAGCGATTCGCTGCCGCTTTGAATGCAGCGATTACTGAGCTCGATCGCGTGTGCGAACACGTGGTGCGCAACGTGCCCGAGATCGATGTCGCGATCTTCGAAGCGCAAAAGCTCATGCTCAGCGACTCGGCGTTCTCGGCGCGCGTGGAAGCGGCCATTCGTGAGGGTTTGAGCGCTGAGGCCGGGGTGCAAGAGGCGGTAGAAGAGTTGCTGCGCCACTTTGGGGAGATCAGCAACGATTACTTGCGCGACCGCGCTGCCGATGTGCAGGACATTGGCCGCCGCGTGTTGCGGCACCTGCTCGGACTTGAAGAACGGCGGGCCCGCTTCAGCCAAGGGGTGATTCTGGTCGCGAACGAGATTGCCCTTTCGGAACTGACGGTCATGGAGCAAGGACAGCTCAAAGGCTTGGTGTTGGGCGCTGGGGGTGTAACCTCACACGCGGCGATCTTGGCCCGTAGCCTAGAGATCCCGACCGTTGTGGGCCTGGAGGGTGCGGTCGACTGGATCCAAGAGGGCGACTCGCTCATCGTCGATGGCAACGCCGGCTTGGTGTTCGTGAATCCGAAGCCGGAGGTGATCGGCGAATACGAACGGCTGATCCAGGAATATCAAGCGTTCAATCGCGACTTGGAAACCCTGCGCGATCTGCCGGCGGAGACGCCCGACGGCCACCGCGTGCGCTTGTGGGCCAACATCGGTTTGCTCGGCGACCTCTTCTGGGTGCGCGCCCACGGCGCAGAAGGGGTCGGTTTGTACCGCACGGAAGTGGCTTTCATGTCGCACCGCGACTTCCTCGACGAGGACGAGCAGTTCGACATTTACCGGCGCGTCGTGGAAGGCATGGAGGGCAAGCCGGTTACGATCCGTACCCTTGACTTAGGCGCGGACAAATACCCCCGCTACTTGCACACGCCGCACGAAGAAAACCCCTTCCTCGGTTGGCGCTCCATCCGGATCTCGTTGGAAATGCCCGAGTTGTTCAAGGAGCAACTCCGAGCAATCTGGCGGGCGAGCGCCCACGGGCCGGTGCGCCTGATGTTCCCGATGATTTCTAGCCTCGAGGAAGTTGCGCAGGCCAAGGAACTGCTTCTCGAGGCGCGTGAGGAAGTGGCCCGCGCGGGACACGGGTTCGACCCACAAATGCCTGTCGGCGTGATGATCGAAGTCCCTTCGGCAGTCTACCTGGCGCCTTCCTTGGTGCATGAGGTGGACTTTGTCAGCATCGGCACAAACGACTTGATTCAGTACCTCCTGGCGGTCGATCGCAACAACCGCAAGGTGTCGACGCTGTATGAGCCGCTGCACCCCGCTGTGCTCCAGGCCATTGCCAACGTCGTAAACGCGGCCAAAGCTGCCGGTCGGCCAGTCTCGCTGTGCGGGGAAATGGCCTCCGAGCCCCTGTGCGCGGTGCTCCTGATGGGCCTCGGCGTCGAGGACCTCAGCATGAGCGCATTTTTCATCCCCATCGTGAAGCGCCTGATTCGCGGAGTGTCCTTTGAACGGGCGCAAAGTATGGCTGAAGAGGCGTTGCGCTTATCGACTGTCAAAGAGGTCAAAAGCTTTGTCTTCGAGTCCATGCGGGAACTCGGCCTCGTGGAGCTCATGGAAATGTACCATTGACCCAGAGGCTCGCTTTGGCTTGTGCGTTGGGCTCATGAAAAACCACCGTGCAAGCTCCTCTGATTCTTGCGTGGCGAGGACTGGGGTACTGCCCGCACTGCCGCTGGTGCTGGTCCTGGTGGGAGTTCTGCTCCTGGGCGCGTTGGCTGAGGCACGCACCGCAGCGCCCGCGCCTGCCGGTGCGCAAGCCCAGCAGGCAACGAAAATCTTAGAAGAGCTTTCGGCGCTGCGAGCAGAACTTGCTCAGGAAGCGGAACGGAACAAGGGAGCTGCCGCCACTATCACCGAAATGCACGAGGCGATCGCTCGCCTCGGCCACCGTGTCGGGGAGCTCGAAGCCGAAGTGCGCCAGCTTACGGAGCAGCAGCACACCTTGCTCGAGCAGATTCGGGAGCTGCGCGAGGAAGTGCGTGGGCTTTACGTGGAAAGTAGCGGGCTGAAAGGCGACATCGCACAAGCATCCGATAAGATCGATGCGCTGGCTGACGAGCTGGCAAGCTTTCGCCTGAGTGCCGGGATTATCGTGGCCTTGGTTGTCCTGCTGGAAATCGTTGTGGTCGCGTTGCTGCTGCGTAGCTCCAGCCGCTGACCGAACCCACCTCCCGCAGTGGCTTGAGAATCGATCACCGAGTGGCGAATGGTGAATGACGAAGCGGGAACACGTGGATTGGCGATGGTGTTGCCCCCGCTGCCACGCGCGCTGCCGTCTTGGCACGCGGCACCTGAACGATCGTAGGGGCGACGCATGCGTCGCCCGACGTGCTTGAGGGCAGCAGCACGCCCGGAGGAGCGGCGGCGCCCGAGCAGCGAACGGGTAATGAAGAGGAATTTCCAGGGACGGGTTCGAAAGCTGCTCTCGCGTGGGCATTCACGGCCCCGCTGTGGTTGCTGCGCCTAGAGGGCCCTGCTACGGAAGTTTGTCCAATTTGAGCCGAAGAGCGGGAGCACGCCATGAAAGAAGGAATTCATCCCAAGTATGGCCCGGCGCGCATCATCTGCGCTTGCGGGAACGTCATCGAAACGCGCTCGACCGTGCCTGAAATCCACGTCGAAATTTGCTCGAACTGCCACCCGTTTTTCACCGGGAAGCAAAAGTTTGTGGACACTGCCGGCCGCGTGGAGCGTTACCAGAAGCGCTACGGAACCAAGAACCAAAACAACGTGGCGAGCGAAAAGGCTGGAGCGTAGCGAGGTTCGGGCGCGCGAGCGGCGCGCCGAGAAAAGGGCGCGGGAGCCGGTGTTCCCACGCCCTTTTCATTTGTGTCGGGGAACTCACTGCGGCAGCTCTCGATTCGTGTTGAACGAAAGCCAATGATTTTCGAAAAACTCGCCCATGTCGAACGCCATTACGAAGAGCTCGAACGCCGCTTATCCGATCCGGAGGTGGCGGCGAACTACCACGAGTATGCGCGCCTTTCCAAGGAGCGCGCCGGCCTCGACGAGATCGTCCAGCATTACCGCGAGTGGAAGAGGCTCCACCGTGAACTCGAGGAGTACCGCGAGCTTGCTCATGGCGAGGATGCGGAACTGCGCGAGCTTGCGAAGTCGGAGATCCCGGCGTTGGAGCAGCGCGTGGCAGAGCTCGAAGAAGAGCTCAAGCGTTTACTTCTCCCAAAGGATCCCAACGACGAGCGCAACGTCGTGCTCGAAATTCGTGCTGGTGCCGGTGGCAACGAGGCTTCGCTCTTTGCCGAGGAACTGTTCCGTATGTATAGCCGTTATGCCGAGCGCCACGGCTGGAAGGTGGAAGTTTTGAGCGCCAGCCGCTCGGAGATCGGCGGTCTCAAGGAGCTGGTTGCTCTCATTCAAGGTCGGGGCGCATACAGCCGGCTTAAATACGAAGGTGGCGTGCACCGCGTGCAGCGCGTGCCCGAGACCGAAGCCGCCGGGCGCATCCACACCTCCACGGTTACCGTAGCCGTGTTGCCCGAGGCGGAGGACGTGGAAGTAGAAATCGACGAGGATAAGGACCTCCGTATCGATGTCTTTCGCGCCTCGGGACCCGGCGGGCAAAGCGTGAACACGACAGACTCGGCTGTCCGCATTACCCATTTGCCGACTGGTTTGGTGGTGAGTTGCCAAGATGAGAAGTCGCAACACAAGAACAAAGCAAAGGCGCTGAAGATCTTGCGCGCGCGCTTGCTCGAGCGGGCGCGCGCGGAACAGCAGGCCCAGCTTGCCCAAAACCGCCGGGCGATGGTTGGAACGGGCGAGCGAGCGGAGAAAATTCGCACGTACAATTTCCCGCAAAATCGCGTGACCGACCACCGGATTGGACTCACGCTGCATTCCTTAGAACGGGTGCTCGATGGCGAGCTCGACCCGATTATCGATGCCCTCCTCGCCCATTATCAAGCCGAAGCATTGCGGGAGGGTGCTGTGGCATGAACGCAACGACGAGCCAGGCGAGCGAACGAGTAGAACAGCGCGTCACCCTGCGCCAATGGGTGGCCCGCGCCACGTGCAGCTTGCACACAGCCGGGGTGCGCGATGCCCGCGTGGCCGCGGAGTGGCTGGCGCTCGAAGCCCTCGGGGTCGATCGCGCAGCGCTGTACGTCCGCCTGGACGATTGCCTTCCGCCCACCGTGGCGGCGCGCTTGGAGGCATGGCTTCGGCGCTGTGCGGCTCGCGAACCGGTAGCATACGTGGTGGGGCGTCGGGAATTTTGGTCGCGTGAGTTTCTCGTCACCCCGGCCGTGCTCGTCCCCCGGCCCGAATCGGAGCTGTTGATCGAAGAGGCGCTCCGGCGTTTTCCGCGAGCGCGTCAGGGTACACCAGTTTGTGCCGGTGACATTGGCACGGGAAGCGGCTGCCTGGCGGTGACCCTCGCCTGCGAGTGGCCCGGTGCCACGGTGATTGCCAGCGATATTTCCGGTCCCGCACTAGCCGTGGCACGGGCGAACGCCGAACGCCACGGCGTTGCATCGCGCGTTCATCTGCTGGCGGCTTGCTCGCTCCAGGCATTCGCTGCAGAGAGCTTTGATCTGTTGGTGGCCAATCCGCCTTATCTCAGTACGGCCGAACTGGAAGGGGCCGAGCCGGAACTTCGCTTCGAGCCCCGTGCCGCCCTCGATGGAGGCAGGGACGGGCTTGCGGTGATTCGCGACTTGATTGCCGATGCCGGGCGCGTGCTCCGGCCAGGCGGTTGGCTGCTCATGGAAATCGGCGGCACACAGCGAGAAGCAGTGGTGAATCTCCTGCGCCAGGCTGGCGCACGGGAGTGGTGGATTCGGCACGACTTGGCTGGTTGGCCGCGACTTGCTGCGGGGCGGTGGTGAAGCATGGATTCGATCGTGGTTCGCGGAGGGAGCCGCTTGTGCGGTGAGGTTGCGGTGGAGGGCGCAAAAAACGCCGCGCTCCCGATTTTATTTGCCGCCTTGCTCACTGAGGAACCGTGCGTGTTCCACAACGTTCCCCCGGTGGTGGATGTCCGCACGGCCCTACGGCTGTTGGCCGACCTCGGCGCCGAGGTGCGGCACGAGGGCACCTCGGTTTGGATCCAGGCCAAACACTTCCGCCATGCCGAGGCCCCCTATGACTTGGTCAAAACAATGCGCGCTTCGTTCTTGGTCCTGGGGCCGCTTTTGGCTCGTGTGGGCGAGGCGCGGGTCAGTACGCCGGGCGGCTGCGCAATCGGAGCACGTCCCGTGGATCTCCACCTCAAGGGGCTGCAAAAGCTCGGTGCTTCTGTGGAGGTCGTGCATGGTTACGCCGAGGCGCGGGCCTCGCGGCTAGAAGGAGCGACGGTGTACTTAGACGTTCCCTCGGTCGGCGCGACGGAGCACCTGCTCATGGTGGCTTGCTTGGCGCGGGGAACCACGCGGATCGAGCAGGCCGCACGCGAGCCCGAGGTGGTCGACCTCGCCCGCGTGCTCACGCACATGGGCGCGCGCATTCACGGCGCCGGGGAAGACGTGATCACCGTCGAGGGCGTGCCCCGTTTACACGGAGTAGAGCACACGATCATCCCCGACCGCATTGAGGCTGGGACCTTTCTTATTGGTGGCGCAATGACCGCGGGCGACGTGTTTGTGCGCGGCGCGTGCGCGGAGCACCTCCACGCCTTGCTGATGAAATTGCGGGAGGCCGGTGCCGAGGTCACCGAAGATGCTGCCGGCATTCGCGTGCAAGCGCAGCAACGGCTGCGTAGCGTGGATGTGAAAACCATGCCGTACCCCGGGTTTCCCACCGACTTGCAAGCCCAGTTCATGGCCGCCATGACTCGCGCGGAAGGCCGCGCCGTGATCACCGAGACAATTTTCGAAAACCGGTTCTTGCATGCACTCGAACTCAATCGCTTGGGTGCCGACATCAAGGTGAGTGGCAACGCGGCCGTGGTGCAGGGGGTCGAGAAACTCACCGGTGCGCCGGTGATGGCAACCGACTTGCGCGCTAGCGTTTCCTTGGTGCTGGCCGGCTTGGTTGCGGAAGGGGAAACGGAAATTGCCCGCGTGTACCATCTCGACCGCGGCTACGCCCGACTGGAAGATAAGCTACGTGCCTTGGGTGCCAGCGTGGAGCGGCGCCGAGGTTAGAAAGGACCGGGACCGATGCCGCTGCGAATTTTGGTGAGTGGGGACCACGACTTTGCCGGCGTGTTTGCGACCCTCCGTCCGCGTAGCGCGTTAGATCCCGCAGTGGAGCGCTCGGCGCGCAAGATCGTCGAAGACGTTCGGCGCCGAGGCGACGCGGCCGTACTTGCAGCAACCGCGCGATTCGATGGTGTGCGTTTGGCGGTGGCGGATCTGCTCGTGCCCCAAAGTCGATTGCGCGATGCCCAAAATGCCTTGCCGGCACCAGCGGTTCGTGCCCTGAAAATTGCCGCGCAACGGATTGCTGCCTTTCACCGCCGCCAGCGCGAACGTTCCTGGAAATTTCGCGACCGCCTGGGTTTCGTGCTCGGCCAACGGGAGGTGCCGCTGGAACGCGTCGGCGTGTACGTGCCTGGTGGCCACGCGGTGTACCCGTCGTCGGTACTGATGAACGTCATCCCCGCACGGGTTGCGGGTGTGCGCGAGATCGTCATGGTCACCCCTGGCGGCGTTGACGGACCAGCGGCGGCGGTGCTGGCGGCCGCCGCGATTGCCGGCGTTGACCGTGTGTACCGCATTGGTGGCGCCCAGGCTGTAGCGGCGCTCGCCTTCGGCACCGCGACCATTCCGAAGGTGGACAAAATTGTCGGGCCGGGAAACGCTTGGGTGCAGGCGGCAAAGCGCCTGGTGTTTGGCGCCGTGGACATCGACGGCATTGCCGGACCCAGCGAGGTGGTGATTGTCGCCGACGAACACGCCAATCCCGAATACGTTGCCGCCGACCTCTTGGCGCAGGCCGAACACGGCAGCGGCGACGAATGTGCGCTCCTCTTCACCCCTTGTCGGGCCCTCGCGCTCGCGACCCAAGCCGAAGTTCAGCGACAACTGCAATCGTTACCCCGGCGGCAAGCCATTGCGCGCGTGCTTTCTCGGCGCGCCGCTGCCGTGGTTGTGCGCGACCTGGAAGAAGCCGTGGCTTTGGCCGAGGAGGTTGCTCCGGAGCATTTAGAGTTGATGGTACAGGAGCCGAAGCCGTGGCTCGAGCGGATTCGTCACGCCGGCGCCGTGTTCGTCGGCCCCTGGGCGCCGGCACCAGTGGGCGATTATGCTGCCGGCCCGAATCATGTCCTTCCTACGGGAACCACGGCGCGCTTCTTTTCCCCGTTGGGAGTCTATGACTTCGTTAAGCGGAGCAGCATCGTGCAGGGCACACGAGCCGGTTTGCGGCGTTTGGCGCCGGTCGTGACCACACTGGCGGAGTTGGAGGGCTATCAGGCGCATGCTAACGCCGTGCGCGTGCGTTTTGCCAACTGCCCGCTACACGATAAGAGAAAGAGGAAACCCCATGGGCGTTGAAACGAAGGCAAAGCAGCGGAGGCCGCGCGCCGCAGTGCGGGGCGGCGGCGGACGGGTGGCCCGTGTGGCGCGCAAGACGCGGGAGACCGACATCACCGTGGTGCTGGATCTCGATGGCCGCGGTGAGGCGCGGGTCGACTCGGGCGTTCCCTTCCTCGATCACATGTTGGAGACATTGGCACGGCACGCCTTCCTCGATTTGGACCTCACCGCGCGCGGGGACTTGCATGTCGATCAACACCACACCGTGGAAGACGTGGGCCTGGCTTTAGGGCAGGCGCTCCGGGACGCGTTGGGCGACAAGCGCGGTATCCGTCGCTTTGGCCATGCCGTGTGCCCGCTGGACGAGGCATTGGTGCAAGCCGCCGTCGACCTCAGCGGACGGCCTTACCTTGCCTACGGGCTACAGATTCGCGCGGCCCGTGTGGGGAACTTCGACACGGAACTCGTGCACGACTTTATGCTCGCCTTGGCCAATCAGGCGGGGATGAATTTGCACTTGCACCAAACGCAGGGACGCAACGCCCACCACATCATCGAAGCGGCATTTAAGGCTCTAGCTCGGGCTCTGGATATGGCCAAGCAACTGGACCCACGCGTCGCGGGCGTGCCCTCTACCAAAGGAGTGCTGTGAGCATCGCGATTGTCGACTACGGCATGGGCAATCTCCGCTCGGTGCAAAAGGCGCTCGAGCGCGTGGGGGCGCAGGCGGTGGTGAGCCGCGACCCGCATGTGATCGCCGGCGCAGCCGGTGTCGTTTTGCCGGGCGTGGGCGCCTTTGGTGCTTGCATGGAGAATTTGCAGCGCTTCGGGCTCGAGCAGGTGGTGCTCGACGTCATCGAGCAAGGCAAGCCGTTTTTCGGCATTTGCTTAGGCATGCAGTTACTGTTCGAGGAAAGCGAGGAGTTCGGCCCCGTGCGGGGCCTCGGCGTGTTGCCTGGGAAGGTGGTCCGATTCCGCACCAGCGGGGAGCTTCCCGTGCCGCATATGGGCTGGAACCAGCTTCGGGTGCGGCCCGATGTGCCGCACCTGAAAGACGTTGCGGACGGCGCTTACGTCTACTTCGTGCACTCGTACTACGTCGTACCATCCGATCCGGCGGTAGTGGCGACCAGGACAGAATACGGCGTGGAGTTTGCGTCGGCGGTGTACTGGAGGAACATCTTTGCCACCCAGTATCACCCGGAGAAAAGCCAACGCGTGGGCCTCACCCTGCTGCGCAACTTCGTGGAACTCGTTGAGCGAGGTGCCTGAGCGGTGCCGCGTCAGCCATTGCGAATTGTGCCTGCCATCGACCTGAAGGGTGGGCGGTGTGTGCGCTTGCTGCGCGGCGAGTGGGAGCAGGAAACAGTCTACTCCGACGACCCGCTGGCGATGGCTTGGCACTGGGTGAACCTCGGTGCCGAAGTGTTGCACGTGGTCGACCTCGACGCTGCCGTGCAGGGCAGGGAGGTGAACGCGAAGATCATCGCGCGGATGTGCCGCGAAGTTCCAGCAATCATCGAGGTGGGCGGTGGTATCCGCTCCGTGGAGCGGGCGGGTGCCCTGCTCGCCGGCGGCGCAGGCCGGGTGGTGTTTGGCACCTCGGCGCTCGAACAACCGCACATCGTGCGCGCCGCCTGTGGCGAGTTTCCCGGCCGAGTGGTCGTGGGGATCGACGCCCGCGAGGGCAAGGTGGCTGTGCGCGGTTGGGTGGAACAAAGCACAGTGGAGGCTCTGGCTTTGGCGCAGGAAGTGGCGGCCTGGGGAGCGGCGCGCATCGTGTACACCGACATTGCGCGCGACGGAACGCTGGCGGGCTTGAATCTCGAGGCTACGGTCGCCCTTGCTGCTGCCGTCGATATTCCGGTGACTGCCTCGGGCGGGGTGGGCTCGCTCGACGATGTGCGCCGCCTTCGCTCGGCGGCCCCCCCGAATCTCGACGAGGTCATCATCGGCCGCGCGTTGTACAGCGGTGCAGTGGATTTTTCTGCTGCTGTGCAGGCGGGCCGAGAGTGAGGAGCGTGCCTGATGCTGGCGCGGCGCATTATTCCTTGCCTCGATGTGAAAGATGGCCGGGTGGTCAAGGGCGTGAACTTCGTTGGCTTGCGCGACGCTGGCGACCCCGTGGAAATTGCCCAGCGCTACGACGAGGAAGAAGCCGACGAACTGACCTTTCTTGATATCACGGCGTCGCACGAACGGCGGCGAATTTTGCTCGACGTGGTGGCCCGCACGGCCGAAACGGTGTTCATGCCGCT